>DASRZA010000263.1:0-3996 GCA_035686845.1 Armatimonadota bacterium
CAGGCGCCGCTCGTCCTGCAGCAGATAGCCGTAGCCGGCGACGGTTAAGATAAGGCGCGGGCGGGAGGGTTGGACTTCGAGCTTGCGGCGAAGCCGGCCCACGTTGACGTCGACAGCGCGGCTGTTCAGCCCGGTTGCGCCTATTCCCCATATCGTGAATAAGAGCTCCTGGCGCGCGACAGGCGAACCGCGCTGATCAACCAGCGCCTGCAGAAGCCGGAGCTCGGTTCGGGTGAGCCGCAATCGGGCGCCGCTGCGCTGTACGTCGCCATTGGACAGATCGATGATTGCGGCGCCAACGCGCACCCACACAGATCCGTCGGCAGGCGCCTTCGCTTCAGATGAGGAGGTCAACGGTTTTCCTTCTATGATCCCCCAGCCGTTCCCACGCTGCGTCCGGGTTGTCGCGCCGATGTGGCGACAGGCCCTGTATCCGGCGGCTTTTCTGCTGCTAAGGAGATCAATCGGGGCTTCGCGATTGCTGATGGGCGATGGATCCGAGAAAGAGAACAATCCCCCGGCCGGCGATAAGGGACCCGCTCAGGGCCATTACACCGAGCAGCAGAATCTGGTAAACCCCGCCCAGCATCCAGGCGATGTAATTGGTTGAAACCGTGGGGTTAGCGCTGGGCGCCGGAACCTGGTCCGGCCCTGCGCCAAAGTAATGCCGGGCGGTGAGAAAGACCAGTACCACGAGTCCAATCCCCCCGCAGAAGACAATCGCGCCGATCAGCGCGCCCGGAATCGCCTGATTTCCCGATTTCGCCCCCAGGTAGAGCTGAGCGCCGCGGCCGGCGATAAGCCACCCGGCGAAACTCATGAGCAGAATCACAAGGATAAACAGGAGCCGCTGCACCGCCCAATGGCTGTACACCGCCGTGGACGCGGTCAGCATCGCGCCGGCGGGACCCGCTGAACCGGTGAAGCCGGAGCTATAGGCCCACGCGTAGGTGACGACCGCGAGCGCAATGCCCAGCGCATACGCGCCGATCCCGAGGAGCCGGCCGTGTGGAGTCGATACTCGAGTTGTGCGCGAACCGGGCGGCGGCGCTGTCGCGGGTTCGATGGGCGATTCGGCGGACGGCGACGGACTGCTCGAATATTCGTTTACGGGCGTCATCGGCGCGCTGGTCGAAGTTGGCGGGCCGGATTGGGAAGGAATTTCGCTCGGCATAAGGTTAGCTGCGGCGAGAGGGCGCAATCACCTCCCGGAACTCCTTCTCTCGACGAACGTCCAGAATCGCAACCAGCGAATCATGCGGTTCAATAACCATGTCCCCGTTGGGAATAATCGCGCGTTCCCCTCGCAGCACCGTTATAATCAGGCACTGCTCAGGGAGATTGATATCCGCAAGCTTGTGGTTCGCGCTGGGAGAAATCGGCGTTACCGTAACTTCGACCAGCTCCAGATTTCCGCGACGCAGCGTGGAGAGAGGCACTACGAGGCCCGTCTCCATTTCTTGTTCAATGAGGTTGTAGATGATCTTTGTGCTGCTTACTGTCTGGTCGATTCCGAGTCGGGCGAATAGCTCCTCATTCTGCGGGTTGTTGACACGGGCGATGGTGCGCTTTACGCCAAACCGCTGCTTCGCAAGCTGGCAGATCACCAGGTTGTCGTCGTCTTCGCCCGTGACCGCGGCCACGACGTCGGCGCGGTTTACGCCGGCTATCTCCATCGTACGGGTTTCACACGCGTCGCCTTCAAGAATAATGTCGCCGAGAACCGGCCGCACCTCATTCGAAACGGTGGAGCATTTCTCAATCAGTAAAACTTCATGGCCTTCGGCAGCCAGGGTTTTCGCGAGATAATAACCGACTCGCCCACCGCCCGCAATGATTGCGTACATCTTTGTGTCTCCTGTCTGGTTCGCTTCGAATCAGTGCGCGGCGGGAGTGTTCTCAAGCTTCTCCGGAAACGCCCCACCCATGACCGCGTCTTCAAGGTACGAGGCGACGAGAATCGTGGTGCAGAAGGTCTTCAGACCCATCTGACCGAAGCACTCGGCGCGCGCCGGGTCCTTTACCCGAGTGTAGACCCGTGGAACACCAAAGATGACTCTCGCAATCTGCGAAGTCATTATGTTCCGGTTATCTCCCTGCGTGATGGCAACGAACACTTCGGCTGATTCGATGCCAGCGCGTCGGAGCGTATCCTGTTCGGTTCCATCTCCCAACACCTTCTTACCCTTAAAATCCGAGCTGAGACGCTGAAATTGTGAAGCGTCGTAATCGATAACGCTCACGTCGTGCCCGGCGACCGAAAGATGTGTGGCAAGCCGGGCGGCCATACGACCGCAGCCGAGAATAACGACCTTCATCCGCTTATCCCTTCAAAATCAGCATACGTCTCAAAATCAGCATACGTCTCAAAATCAGCATACGTTTCAGAATTAGCATGCGTTTCAGAATTAGCATACGTCTTAGAATTAGGTTACAGCCGGCATGGTCCGCGGTGTTCGAAACCTTATGACCACCGCCAACCCATCTTGCCCTTTCGCCCGCATTTATCCGCCGGCATGGGTTCGTGCAAACCAGATGGCGATGATAAAGGCGCCGGCGATGACGCGATAGACCACAAAGAGGTTCATGTTCTGCCGCTGCACGTAGCCAAGCACCCACCTGATCACGATGTACCCCACCACGGCCGAAGTTAGCACTCCGGCGATCAGCGCTGAAGCCTGCGGATGAGCCTCGGTGGAATGGCGTAGTTCGATCAGTTTCAGAAGACCGGCCCCAAGTGTAATCGGTGTCGCCATCAGAAAGCTGAAACGAGTGGCCGCCTCCCGGTTAAGACCCAATGACAGCCCGGCGGTGATGGTGGCGCCGCTGCGAGAGACGCCCGGAAAGAGCGCCATCGCCTGTGAGAGACCAATGATCAGCGCATCCAACCGGCTCACGCGCTCCATCGAGCGGTCTTTGCGCCCCGTGCGGTCGGCGGCCCAGAGAACCAGGCCGGCCGCCGCCAGCACGCCGCCAATGGCCGCCGGCGCCCAGCTATGTGTACCCGGATCGAAGAGCGCGCTCAGCCGCTTTTCCATTAGTTTGCCGAAGATGGCGCCCGGTATGGTTGCGATAATAATGAGCCAGGCGAGCCGAGCTTTCGGGTTCTCCCACGTTTGGGCTCCGGAAAGGCTGCCCCACCACGCCTCCACGAGGGAGACCCATTCGCTCCGGAAATAGAGAATGAGAGCCAGGGCCGTGCCCAGGTGCAGGGCTGCGTCGAACGATTGGCCGGGATCTTCTACCCAGCCTTTGGCGCTCACAAGCGGATGGATAAGCCAGGGGACGAGGATCAGGTGAGCTGAGCTGCTGATGGGAGCGAACTCGGCGAGCCCCTGTAGGATGCCCATCGCAATCGCCTGAGTGAGCGGCATCTGCATCGTGTGCGCCTGGATCGCGTGGCTCAATCCCGTCAACTCGCTCTACTTTCCGGGAGCGGCGGGCGCTGTGGAGTAGATCGGGATCGCGAACTGTGGATTCGAACAGAATGGCGCGGCGCCGGCCTGGGTATGGGAGAGCGCTGAAATAGCGCCCACGCGCAGAGGCAGAGGATAAGGGTGAGGAGATAGAATACCAGGACCGCCTGTGTCTTGCTGAGACCCATATCCAGCAGCGCGTGGTGAAAATGCCGTCGATCGGCCTGGTAAACCGAAACGCCGGACGCCGCTCTTCGCAGCACCACGTGCACCGAGTCAATCAACGGCACCGCCATCGCCATAACCGGGAGCACAATGGCGACCGTGGTCACCTGCTTAAAGGCGCCGGCCACGGATACGGCGGCCAGAACAAAACCGAGAAACTCCGCGCCGCCGCCCATATAGATGCGTGCCGGACTGCGATTATACCATAAGAACCCGACCGTGCTTCCGGCCAGCGCCACACAGAGCAGCGCCAGGCAGCCCTGCTGAGTCGCCAGCGCGATCACGGCGAGAAATGCGGCGATGATAGAGCAGGTGCCGGCTGCGAGGCCATCGAGACCATCAATCCAGTTAATCG
>DASRZA010000264.1:0-5885 GCA_035686845.1 Armatimonadota bacterium
AACGCGGTGGCCGGCGCCGGGTCGGTGAGGTCGTCGGCGGGCACGTAAATCGCCTGAACCGAAGTAATGGAGCCATTGACAGTCGACGTGATCCGCTCCTGGAGCGCCCCCATTTCCGTGCCGAGCGTCGGCTGGTAACCTACGGCCGAAGGCATCCGGCCCAAAAGCGCTGAAACCTCGGACCCGGCCTGGGTGAACCGGAAGATGTTATCGATGAAAAGGAGCACGTCGGCGTGCTCGTTATCCCGGAAGTACTCCGCCATCGTGAGCCCCGAAAGCGCTACTCGAAGACGGGCGCCCGGCGGCTCGTTCATCTGACCGAAGACCATCGTGGTCTTGTCCATAACGCCTGACTCAGTCATTTCTCGAATCAGGTCGTTTCCCTCGCGGGTTCTTTCTCCCACGCCGGCGAACACCGAAAAGCCGCCGTGCTTGGTCGCGATGTTATAAATCAGCTCGGTTAGGAAGACCGTTTTGCCAACCCCGGCGCCACCAAAGAGGCCGATCTTGCCGCCCTTCGCATAGGGGCAAAGAAGGTCGATGACCTTGATGCCGGTCTCGAACTGCTCCGTGGCCGTCCGCTGATCTTCAAAGCTCGGCGCCGGGCGGTGAATCGGCAGCGTCTCCGTAGTCTCTTGTGGTCCTTTTTCGTCGATCGGTTCGCCCAGCAGGTTGAATACCCGCCCGAGAGTTCCACGACCCACCGGCACCCGAATCGGCCCCCCGGTGTCGTGAACCTCAACGCCGCGGGCCAAGCCCTCCGTAGGACCCATCGCCACGCACCGCACGACGTTATCGCCGAGATG
This sequence comes from Armatimonadota bacterium, assembly GCA_035686845.1. Lineage (GTDB taxonomy): Bacteria > Armatimonadota > DASRZA01 > DASRZA01 > DASRZA01 > DASRZA01. The sequence goes on from DASRZA010000264.1 coordinate 807, forward strand.
CACGGCTACCTCAAGAACCAGGCGGCTCCCGTCAGGATTGATGATGTCGACCGCGTTAAGCAGGTTGGGAAGGCTCTCCACGGGAAACTTCACGTCTACCACAGGGCCCCGCACTTCAACCACGCGGCCGGTCCCCAACGCGGTTGGAGGAGGCGCAGCCGGCCGGGTTTCTACAGCAATCGTCATATTCCGTACTCCTTGATTTCTCTTCGGAAGAACCTAACCCTTGAGGGCTTCCGCACCGGCGACTATTTCCAATAGCTCCTTGGTAATACCCGCCTGCCGCGCCCGGTTAGAAAGAAGCGTCAGCCGCTTCACCAGGTCGGAAGCGTTATCCGTAGCAGAGCTCATGGCGATCATACGCGCCCCGTGCTCGCCGGCATTCGATTCGAGCAGCGCCTGGTAAATCACGCTATTGATATAGCGCGGCACGAGCGAACCGAGCAGCTCAGGCGCGGTCGGCTCGAAAATGTACGTCGCGGAGGGACCCGAGACGGTGGCCTCTTTCTCGATCTGCACCGGCAGCAGTGTCTGGGCGGTGGGACGCTGCGACATCGCCGAAAGCGAGCGGGTATAAACCATCTCCACCCCATCCACTTCGCCGCTGGTGTAGAGCCGCCGGATCACCTGGCCTACCTGTGCCGCCAGCGAGAACGGCACACTCGACGCGGGCATCGATTCGGCGTGAACAATCCGGTAACCGCGCTTTTGAAAGAACGCCGCGGCCTTTTTGCCCACCACGACGATCACCACGTTTTCTCTGGGGAGGCCGCGGATCGCCTCCATCGCACGGCGCTGTACGTTGGCGTTATAGCTGCCGCAGAGGCCCCGTTCGCCGCTCACCACGAAGAGACCCTGAACGTTGATGGGCCGGCTGCGTAGGAGCTCCTCGGCTTCACGAGACGCCGGCGTGGAAATGTCTGACTCCGCAAATACGGCAGCGGTGTTTCCGCCCGTTGAAGCCGCCAACTCGTGCATGACCTTGACGATCTTCTCCGCGTACGGGCGCGCTGCGTTAACCCGATCTTGCGCCTTCTTCTGGCGCGCGGCGGCCACCAGCTTCATGGCCGCGGTAATCTTCTGAATGTTCTGGACGCTGCGGATCCTCCCTCGCAGCTCCCGGACGCTTGGCATCTAATCTCCCACACAAAGGCGGTTCTTCGTCGATCCGCCGCACCCACTCCGGTTATATAAAGTCTAACGGGGCCGAGATAGAGGCTCTGGTTTAAGCCGCCGCCACCGCTGGCGGCTTCTCCTCCGGCGGCGTCTCGTCCACCGTGATATCCGGACCGGCCGCTGACCCAGCCGCGGCATTCTTAAACCGGGATTTGAAGGCGTCCGCCGCTTTCTTTAGACCCTCGAGGCTCTCCGGCGAAATCGCCCGTTCGTTCCGAATGCTCAGGACGATGTCGTTATACTGAGTTTTCATGTATTCCAGGAACTCTTCTTCGAAACGCCGGACCTGATTCAGCGGCACGTCATTCAGATAATTCTCGTTGGCGATCCAGATCGACATCACCTGTTCTTCAACCGCCATCGGCTGGTACTGTCCCTGCTTCAAGATCTCCACCATGCGGGCGCCCTTGTTCAATTGGTACTGAGTCGCTTTGTCCAGGTCACTGGCGAATTGGGAGAAAGCCGCCATTTCCCGGTATTGGGCGAGGGACAGCCGCAAGTTTCCGGCTACCTGCTTCATCGCCTTTACCTGCGCGGCGCTTCCCACCCGGGACACGCTGAGACCAACGTTGATCGCCGGCCGCACGCCGGAATAGAACAGGTCGCTCTGAAGATAGATCTGGCCGTCGGTGATCGAGATCACGTTGGTCGGGATATACGCGGATACGTCGTTCGCCAGCGTCTCGATGATCGGCAGGGCCGTCAGAGAACCGGCGCCAAGTTCATCAGAAACCTTTGCGGCGCGTTCCAAGAGTCGAGAGTGAAGATAGAAGACGTCTCCGGGATAAGCCTCGCGGCCCGGCGGGCGGCGGAGCAGGAGGGACATCTGCCGGTAAGCCTGCGCGTGCTTGGAGAGATCGTCGTAGACCACGAGCGCGTGCCGCCCGGTGTCCCGGTACTCCTCGCCCATCGCGCAGCCCGCGTAGGGGGCCAGGAACTGCAGCGGCGCCGGGTCATTCGCGGTGGCGCTCACGACCGTGGTGTACTCCATGGCGCCGTGCTCCTCAAGAGCCTCCACCACCGCGCGCACGGTGGACTGCTTTTGCCCGATCGCCACGTAGAAACAGAATACCCCGTGCCCCTTCTGGTTAATAATCGTGTCGATAGCGACGGCCGTCTTCCCCGTTTGCCGGTCGCCAATGATCAGCTCCCGCTGACCGCGGCCGATCGGAATCATCGAGTCGATAGCCTTAAGTCCGGTCTGCAGCGGTTCAGTGACCGACTTACGAAAAACCACGCCCGGCGCTCGCACTTCCACTCGCCGCCGCTGCGATGTGACGATCGGCCCCTTGCCATCCAGCGGCTCACCCAGCGCGTTGACCACGCGACCCACGAGCGCGTCACCAACCGGCACGTCCATAATTGCGCCGGTCCGCTTGCAGCTATCTCCCTCGCGGATTCCCGTGTCGCTTCCCATGATGACGACGCCGACGCTGTCTTCCAACAGGTCGAGCACGAGGCCCTTCACGCCGTTCGAAAACTCCACCATCTCGCCCGACATGGCGTCTTCCAGGCCATAGAGGCGGGCAATTCCATCACCCACCTGCAGCACCGTCCCCACGCCGACCTGTTCGATGTTCCGCTCGTACTCATCCAATTCTCGCTCGATGACCGAGGTAATCTCTTCGGGCCTGATAGCCATTCTTATTCACTCCGCCTTATAAAAACCCCGCGATGGGCCGATCTGTCAGAAATAACACTCAGGCGATCTGTCGCTCAATCGAGGTCAAATATCCCTGCACGCTTCCATCGATTAACCGGTCGCCAATCCAAACCACGGCGCCTCCGCGCAGCGATGGTTCAAGACTGGCGCTCAAGATGACCTTTTTTCTGGTGAGCCGTGAGAGCTGATCGGCCATTTTCGCTTCTTGTTCCTGCGTCATCGGGGTCGCGGTTTGCACCCGCGCCCGTACAATTCCGGCCGCGATATCCACAAGCCGCTGGAACTCCTCCCGGAGGTTTTCCAGCACCTCCACACGTCTTTTATCCACCAGAAGGTGGCAGAATTGGAGTGTCAGCTTCTGGATACGAGTCTGAAAAAGTTCACTAAAGATCGCCTTTTTGCGATCCGCCGTGGTTTCCGGGCTGTTCATAAGCGTCGAGAGCCGCGGGTTCTGCCGCAGTGTCTCATCGATCAGATTCACGTCTTCCGCCACGTTCGCGAGCGACTCCCGCCGGATCGCAATCTCGTAGAGCGCAGTCGCGTACCGCCTGGCCAGACCGGCATCCGCCATCAGGAGAGGCTCCCGAGCTGATTGATGAAATCATCCACCAGCGCCCGGTGCTTCTGCTCGTCCAGGCGCTCATCGATAATCTTCCCGGCGATCGCAACCGAGAGGTGAGCGACCTGGCCCCGCATCTCAGCCATCACCTTCTGGCGCTCACGCTCAATCTCTTCGGTCGCCCGCTGCTTGAGCGCCTGCGCCTGCTGCATGGCTTCGCTGACAATCTCGTTGGCCCGCTGCTCACCTCGCTGAATAGAAGCGTTGATCCGGGCCTGCGCCTGCGCGTCGGCCGCGTCCACCCGTTCCTGGTAAAGTCGGCGGGTGTTCTCAGCTTCCATCCGAGCCTGCTCTGCCTTCTCATAATTCGACTGAATCGTGCGGGCGCGTTCCGACATGGAGTTCGCTAGCGGTGTCCACGCAAATCGCTTGACGACCCAGGCGGTGATCAGAAAGCTGATTGCCTGAATTAAGAGTACATGCCAATCGAGTTCAACCATCATCACTCCTCACCCTTCGCGCGTTTCGCGAAGAGCCGTCTCTGCCGCCACCGACAGCGTACATGCTTCGCATTCGTCCGGCCGCCGTGCAGCATACTCGCAGCGTGCTCGGTCCGCGATCAGCGGACGCCGGGAATGCCAAGAGCAGCGACTGCCTGCGTGGGACTCAGGCTCGGCAGGTGGCCGAACATGATTAGAAAGGTGACGAAGGCGAAAATCGTGAGTGACTCAATCATGGCGAGGCCGATGATCATTACCGTTTGCAGCGTTGCCGCCGCCTCCGGCTGGCGCGCAATCCCCTCCAGCGCAGCCGCTACGGCTCGTCCCTGACCCTGACCGCAGCCTTGAGCGGCGATACCCGTGCCAATGGCCAGGCCAAGGGCGAGAAGCCCGAAATACCACATGGTTTATATCCTTTCCCATTTGGGATCATGGCGCTATGAATGGCCCGTGCGCTGACGCCGGGCTTAACTATCCGGAGCGATATCCAGTCCTACGTCTAAACCTGAGCCTCCGGAAATTGTACTGAACGGTTACTCCAAATCTGGCGTTTTCAAGCGGCAGCATGCGCGGGTCCGTGCGATCCGCTGCTCTCCTGGTCCGCGCCGTGTCCATGCTGAGTGAGCAGCCCAATATAAACCGTCGTCAACATACAGAAGACCGCCGCCTGCACCAGGTCGGTAAAGAGTGAGAAGAGCATAATTGGAAGCTGCACCGGGAGTGGAGCGCTCCACGAATGGAACGCCGTCAAACCAAAGCCGAGCAGCACCGCAATCAAGACGTCTTCTCCGAAGATGTTGCCAAATAATCGAACCGCCAACGTGAGCGGACGAATCAGGTGCGAGAGTATCTCCAGCGGCCCCAGGAACCAGGTCATCCAGATGGGTGGCGGGAAGAACCCCTTCAGGAAGTTAACAAGCCCAACGGTGCGGATCGCGTGGTAATTGACGTATAGGAACGCGACAATCGCCAGCGCCGCTGTCGTATTAAGATTGGCTGCTGGCGAGGCAAAACCAGGGACAATACCCATCACGCTTCCGAAGAGAATGAAGAGAAAGAGCGTGAGAATAAATGGGGTATATTGCGATCCTTCGGGACCGACAACGTCCTTGATGAACTTGTCGACGTACTCCAGCAGCCATTCCAGGAGATTCTGGAGGCCGTGAGGATCGCGCCGGATC
>DASRZA010000265.1:0-44818 GCA_035686845.1 Armatimonadota bacterium
CGCCGAGACGCGCAGGCCATAAGAAGCCACTTCTTTACGGACTTTCTCCGCGTTCTGCTCCGGATTATCGATTTCTTTCCCCCATACATCCGGAAGTTGAAGCTCCACGAAGCCGTAACCGGTGTCAGCGGCGAATATGAGAAAATCCTGGAATGTGAAGTTGGGAAAGTTATAGTGGATGACACCAAGTTTTGCCATTATCGCTGTCCTGTCAACCCCCCTGCCCCCCGCATGCGGGGGGTTTGGGGGTTATGCATTGATTATCAGAAGATGCCTGAAGCGCAAAAGCCGCGATTAGTCCCAACCGGCTGCCGCGTACGCCTCTGCGGCGATCTCGACGGCGCGAAGGCCATCGTATCCGGTAACCTGGAGGGCCGTGCGTCCAAGACACGCGTCCACGAAGTGCTGTATCTCAAGGGTGAAGCGGTCGGGACCAGTTTCATCGAGCGGCGCCCAATCGTTCATCCCCGTCGTTTTGTACCGGCTCTTCATGCCATCCCAGTAATGGACGATCGCCGCGCCCCTGGTCCCGTACACCTCAACGACATTGTAGCCGCCCTGTAAAGACCAGCATGACTCCACCACACCCATCCGGTCATCAACGGTGGAAAGAAGCGCCATGGCCGTATCCTCCACTTCGGCGACGGCTGGATTGGTGCGCCGCATCGCCGCCTGTACCCGGCTCACCTCACCAACGAGAAATCGGAAGAGATCGATGCTGTGAATGCTGGTATCCAAGAAAGCGCCGCCGCCGGAGATGGCCTTCTGGGAAAACCACTTCTTCTCTATTCCCGCGGCCGGCCCGGCAAACCGGTTGCGGAACATCACGACTTCGCCCATCTCACCCCGCTCGATTAGCCCTTTCACCGCTGCAATCGGCGGATGGAACCGATGGCAGAACCCGTTCATCAGAAGAACGTCGCGGAACTCCGCCGCCTCAACTATCGCTCGCGCGGCCGCGGGATTGTGAGCCAGCGGCTTCTCACAGAGGACGTGCAGGCCCCGGTCAATCGCCTGAAGCGCCGTGGGTTGATGGAACGCGGTGGGAGTGCAGATATCGACCGCGTCCAACGACTCTTCCTCGAGCATGTTTTCGATGCTGTCGTAGGCAGTCGCTCCAATCGGACCGGCTGCCGCCCGGGCCGCCTCCACAACCGGATCGCAGATTGCGGTGACCACCGCATCCGTTATATGGCTGTAAGCGCCGAGATGCGTCTTTGCAATACCACCCGCCCCCACCAACCCGATTCGAACCGGACTCTCCGTCATTCCAACTCCTCTGCCGTCCGCCGGCAAACTCTTATTGAATAACTCGGTCCTGCACCCACGCGAGCATTTTATGATATTCGGGGCTCGCGGTTCCGGCCGGCCACCGCTTACCGCCCGCGTGGGATTGCCCGTTCGCGCCGTCCTTATCCCAGGTTGGCTTGTGGAGGAACAGCGTAGCCTCCGGATGATCCGGGTCGATAATACGAGTGAGCGATTCGTAGTTATGCCGGAGCTGATCGGCGGTAAAAACGCCGCCGGCGGCCGGCGGAATCAGGTTCAACACCGCGTGGGTGGCGTGACAGGTGACGCAGGCGTCGTTGTCATCGCCCCGTTTGACGAGAATCGGGGTCACGTCTTTGACATAGGTTTCGAAACTGCGGATGTTCTGAATGGGCGCGTCGAACTTATCACCATTCAGCCAGCCTGCAATCAGCTGATAGCCCACGGCCTTATCATTCAACCAGAAGACGCCGCCGCCGTGGTCCATTCCCGACCGTCCGTCTAACACACGGTTATTCAGGCCCTTGAGTAGAAAGACGCTGTCCAGCGGATTTGCCTTATTGATAGCGGCGACAACCCGCGAATAATTCTCGTGCGCTTGCTCTAAAGTGAAATGCCCATCCCGATCGGGCGGAATCAGAAAAAAGTCGCCAACCGTCTTATTGCCATCGTAATGGCAGGAAACGCAGGCCTGGCCATTGGCGTTCTTGTTCGGACTGGTGAGTTGGGGGAGCACGTAGGCGACGAAATAGCCGTAGTCGAAATGGCTGTCGACCTTGAAGCCTGCGGCGATCACAGGGGGAGTAGGCGGCGCCGGCAGAGGCGGCAGCTTGACCCCGAGCACGGGCGCGACCTTCTCCTGTAGCGAGCGGTCGTTTATAGCGAGCGCCGGGCGCAGATCCCGGTCTATCGCCGCCTTATCTCCGATGCCCTTTGCTTTCAGCAGAATCAGGATATCGGCCGCCTTGCTGCGGGTATCAGGATCTCCGCTGCGCAGCGCGGTGGCCATTGCGCTCTCGGTCGCGGGCCAGCTTGCCATCGGGCCTCCGGCGTTGGCAGAGTCTCGAATGACGTCAAACGCCGCCTGGCGCACGTCGGTATTGCTGCCGCCAAAAGCCTTTAGCACCTCCTGAATTGCCTTCTCGTTCTTGCCGTCCTGAATCACCCAGCCGAGGTTGCGAACGGCTCGCTCTCGCACGGCGGGATCTTTGCTCTCGGCGAGCGTGAGCAGGGGGCCGGAAAGCGAGAGATCGCGTGATTGGTCGGACCGGAGCAGCCAGTCGAGAGCGCCTTGCTCGGTGTCCGGCTTGGGATCATTTAACAGCGAGTGGATCTCCTGTGTTACGCTCCCGCCTCCACCGCCGGCCTGTCCGTGTACGGCTGCCAGGCCCAGCAGCATCCCCGCGCCAACCACGACAGCGACTGATTTGATACGTGATCCATTCATTCGCGATTCAAGTTCTCCTGAATTAACCCAAATTCAATGCGGCGAGCTGCACAGGCATTGTTAAGAACGCCTGCGCCACCGACATGATGCGCGGTGTTACTCCGGTCGAGCTGCGACCGCCGTCGGTTTTGTGGGTATTGCGGGCGGGGCCGCCGCGATGTGGGATGGGGATTGGTAGTCCGGCGGCGTGTCATCAAGCACAGCGACCGCGAAGTCTCGGACCGCCTTATCCGGATCCGCCAGTCGCTTGAGCAGTGCGGCGACCACCACAGGGTCTTTATTCAGCCGGGTCGCCTCGGCGCTGCGAACCGCCTTCTGCCGGATCATCGGGTCCGAATTATCCATCAGAGGGACGAGCGCCATCGCCAGCGTGCGCGCGGCGTCCGGATCGTAGAAGGTGACGGCATCATAGTCATTGCCATTCCCGATTCCTTTGTAATGAACCGAGAGCGTATCCAGCAGACAGTTTTGCGCTATCTTAGAGCCGTGATCCAGCGCGTTCGCCATCGCCAGAGCGAGCGGTCGCTCAACCATGTCGATCCGGGTCTTTTCCGTGATAAGCTGATCCGCTTTCTTTGCCATCGCGGGAATCCAGTGCTGGTGAAGCTGCACGGTATTCTCGTCCAGAATCGTATACATCGCCTGCGTAACGTTCAGGCGGACGAGCGGGTTTGGATCGGACGCGTCCGCGAGAATGGCGTGTACGATGTCACCGCGGAGCGCGAAGTCGGGCGTCCGGTACCACTCTCGCCAGAGGAACTTCAGCGCTTCGATGCGCGTGAGCGGATCCGGATCCTTCGCCAGCCGGATCATAGCCCGCGCAAACGGCTCATGATCCATCATCTGATAAAAATACTGGTAGAAAATTCGGGCGGCGCCGCGGCGCGTGTTCGCGTTCGGTGAAGCGAGTGCGGCCTGAATCTGCGGCCAGGCCTGGTCATCACTGCCGATCTGCCGCAGCGCCCACGCCGCCGCGCGCCACTCCAGCTTGTCCGGGCTGCCTAAAATCTTCACCAGCGGCGGCGCGGCCTTCGCCAGCCCCGCCGGCCGCGGGTTATCGACTGAGAACTTCGCAATCGCTTCCGCCGCCATCACCCGCGTCATCACGTCATCACTCTTCAGATAGGGCAGCAGCTTCTCGACGATATCGCCGGCGTTCGGGATCGGAGATCCCTGTTCCGGCGACCAGAAATGATCCAGCCAGTCAAGCGTCGCCACGTAATCGCCGCGAGGCGGAGCGGGCTGCAGATATCCTGGTTTGGGCGCGGGCCGGTTCTCCGGGTACAGCGATGAGAGGGCGATGAGCGACCAGCAGGTCTCCTTGTAGGGAGTCAGGAACAGCTCACCTCTATGATCAAGCCATGCGCCGAAAGGCTGCTGCTGTCGAAGTATCCACTGAATCGCTTTTTGAATGCGAGGGTCACTCTTTGGCACGCCGGCCTGCGTGAGCGCGTAAACCGTCTCGGCGGTGATGAAGATGAGTGACGGGTCGTGCAGATTCTCAGTCCTCTCATAATCATAAGCCTGAAAAAACTGGTTGTTCTTGCTGTATTCCCGGGTTGTCCATCCCCCGTCATCGTGCTGCCGCGCAAAGATCCAGTCCTCAAATCGCTTGATTTCCGGTTTCAGGGAGGGATCATGCATCAACACCATTCCCTTGATCGCCTCCACCCGGTCTTCCAGATCCTTCACGCGTGTGGTAGGCCAGATCTTCCGTATATGGTCTCGCGCGGCCGCCCATTTTGCGTCGTGCGTCCGGCGGGCCAACTCATTGAAGATAATCCAGGAGTCGGTGGCTACCCGGAAGTCGGAGATGGGACGATTGCCATCGAATTCGTAATTGCGATTGGGATCGCGGCCGAAATCGATGGATTTCGTGAACATGCGGTCGCGCCCGTTGAAGACCAGCGACGGATAAACTGCCGCTCGCTGTGGAAAGATGGTCTTCCGGCCGCTCACGTGGTCTTCATAGAGCGTGAGCATGCAGCCCAACCGGGAGATGCCGTTGGTTGGCGCGAGGTCAAACCTGAGCCAGTAGGCGCCCGGATGGCCGTATAATGGCGCCATCGCGTTGTAAAGTTTGTCCATCATGAACTTGAACTGGGGCCGGTTAGCAATCCGGTAGCCGTAGCTCGCCGAGGTGAGCGTTGAGAGCATGGTGAAATGCGCCGGATGACAGGCGATACATCGCTCGGTCTCGTCGGTGATGTTCTCCGCCCGGGTCCGCACAGCGCCTCGCCGGGGCGTATTGTGGAAGAACGAATCGCCGCCATCTACCATGTATCGCTGCGCTACCCTCACAGCCGCCCGTGCGGCGTCGGCCTGGCTCATGTGGGTATAGGGTGGAATGGGATAAAGCGTCGTTCGGAGTTGATATACCGGGTGATTCGCCTTCACCTCCAGGTAATAGGTCCCCTTGGTGAGTGTGCGGGTAATGAATTTCCAGTCGAGCAGGTTGTCACCCTGAGCGTCGTGCCGGACTTCTGTGGGATCGGTCCCGTAGGCGCCGCCGGAATCTTTGCCGCCGTAAAGGACCGGAGGCGATCCCGGATGCGCCGGGTCCGCCCGGTAAATCTGCACCGAAGAGGGCACGTCATGGTCGCTGATGTCAATTTCGAAAAAGCAGAGCTTCGGTGTATCGCTCTTGTATTCGAATCGGTACCAGTCAAGACCGGTCTTGCCCTCGTTCGTATTATCGAGGTACTCCTGGTCGTCGGCTGAAGCGAAAACCGTCTTGCCGAGATCGATTGGGTTCGCATCTTTCCAGCTCTCGTTTGGAAGCCGCTCCACACGCACAAAGTCGGCTGGCTTGAGCGGCAGCGCCCGGACCCGGATTTCCGTCTTGACCGGCGCCGATCCGCCGCTCCCGTCTCGCGCAAGCGTGATGAGCGCGGGACCATCCACCGGCGGCTGATAATTGAAGTAGATGCCATTATCCCCGTAGTAGAGCGTCTTCGTGATATCAGGATGGCCTGGCACCGCGAACGACGCCTTGATCCGGGTTCCGTCGGAGAGCAGCGCGGGCGTCGGCTGCTGAATCAGCACCGAGTAGATTTGGCTATGCCGCAGTCGCGGGAGCGCCACGTGAATTGTCTTAAAGTCCGGAACCTCAACGGTGGCCGCATAGGGCAGCTTCACGGCCGTGTGAGCGCTCGAATCGCGGCCAACTACCGTGGCGAGTCGCGGAAGATGGCGCGCGGGAGCGGCCGGCGCCGGCGCCGCGATGAGTAAGCCCAACCCGATAACGACCCCGCCATTGCAGCACGGGCGAAATCGTAAAGACCAACCTTCGAACGATATCACTGCCTGCCCCCCAATCCCCATCCGGCCTTCAAAATCACAAACAGCATTGGAACGCTGCTCAGCTATTAACGTGTTTGCTCTCGGCGACCGGTTCTCCTTCTCTGACGCCGACTGGCCGTAAATAGGGTACTGTGTCTTTTCCAGATAGAACACCGGAAAAAGGCACGAGGCGCGAGGCGTGAGGCGCGGGGACGGGGCTTATGCCGAAGGATCGCGGAAAGCGGCGCCTGACGCTCAGTAAGTAGCTGACAACTGGCGCCTACTCAAGAACCTGAACCATGCGCACCGGAGGATATTTACCAAATGGCGGCTATCCAAGGAGTTTGGAGACGGCCCAGCCAAGCAGCGCACCTACAACCGTCATGCCAGATCCTATGGCAAATGCTTTTTTATCCGAGTCTTTCTGGGCCTGTTCGTACTTCTGGAATTCCGCCATGTGGCCCTCGAGTAGCTCATAGACGTCCTGCAATCGCCCAATCGCCGCCTCAAATTCTTGAAAGCGAATATGCTCCGCGTCGGCATTCTCAACGTCTTTGTCGGTCTTGACTCCATCAATTGCTGTTAGTGCCGCGAGATGGACCTGATAGATTCGAGTTGCAGCGTCTGGCATGACCGCGTAGATGGTCGATCGGGAGAATCCTTCAGTTATCTCGCGGATCTTCAGGTCTAGGGCTATGGCTATCGCGTCGTAGGCGTCGTATCCTGCCCGGTAGAGGTGCGCCAGTGCCTTATTGAGATTGATCTCGCAGTAGTCGGCGAGAGTGAAGCCTGTTTTGCGAACGTGTTCTGCATCTACTAAACCAAATTGAGCCGCATGCACGCGCATTAAATGCGTGAACGCGGCTCGGAATTCGACAATAGCTGAGATGTTCAGTCTATCATCTGGATCAAGTCTCTCGGCTGAGATAACCAACTTCTGTACTGTGCGGTAAAAATTGATGAATGCTTCAAACCGGGAGTCCCAGTCGGACGGCATATCTGACGCTGGCAACCTCACTTACCAAGGCCCAGGCGAGCCCTCGCTTCCTTACGTCTCTGCGCAATGAACTTCCGAGGATCCTTCCTGAGGAGCCGATGCTCTGCATCTATCTCACCAGTCGTGACAAACATCCCGGCCGCGATTCTTACGCTCTGTCGCGCACGACTGCGGCCTGGCATATGAAGTTTGGAAGGGTCTGTCACCCGGGGTACGTTGTACTCCATGAGGTCCGCTTCACTCAGTCCTGTAATCCGCTGAGCGATCTCACCTATTTTTCTCATTGATCTCCCTTCGCAGCACTCTAACGCCTCATCAGGGTCTCACCAGTCGGCCAAGATGCCGAGACGGACTCCGAAGCGTCTATACACAGTGTATCATCGCACGCAATTCCTTCATAGTCTCGAAAAAACCTGAAGAACCCCGCCCGAGGTGAAGTCGCTCACAGAGCGCCGTTTCAACTGGCTCTCCGTCAGAACGGCGTACCTCGCGTCCCGTTTCCCACTTACGGCATTGGGGAATGGTGAGCCCAGCGGAGCACGTCGTTGTAGGTGATGTAGAGGAAGATGCAGGCGATCATGATGATGCCTGCGAACTGAACAATCATCATCTTGGCCGGCTCGAGCTGTTTGCGCCGCACGATTTCGAGCAGCACGATGATGATATTGCCGCCATCGAAGACCGGAAGTGGGAGCAGGTTGATCACGGCGAGATTGATGCTCAGAATACCGAGAAACTGCAGGAAATGCGCAAAATCGGTCTGCGCAAACTGGCCGGACGCGCGAGCGATGGTAACAGGGCCGCCAAAGCTCTGGCCGAACTCGGAAGCGCTGATCTCCTGGCTGAAGACCTGCTTGATCCGACTCGCCAGCAACTGCACCAGGTCCAGCGCATTGAGCCAGGTCGTGTCGAAGCCGCCTGAGACGGCCTGTATAGCATTCAGCCGCTGATAGTCGGTCGCGGCGCCCGGAGAATACCCCAGCGCCGCGAAGAGCTTCCCATCGGTTCCCACGTGGACGGCCGGCCGGGCGCGGAGTATTTCCAGTTTCCCATTTTTATGCTGAACCTGCACAATCAGGTACTTGCCAACCCCGGAGGGCTTACCACGTATCGTTTCCGGCGTGAAGCTCTGGTGGATAAGCTGGACCAGGGCCGACGCGTCCATGTGCTTGCCGAGCGGCTTTGGACGGACCCACGCGCCCGGCTGATCCGCACGACGAACGGCCAGGACAATGTCTCCCGCCTTGAGACCCGCGGCGGCGGCCGGTGTTCCGGCGCCCACGTTATCCACATTGTTCGTGGGGTAATCGCGCGCCGGTATTCCCGTGGTAACGCCCATGAGGAGGAACACCAGCGCCGCTAACATGAGATTTCCGGCGGACCCTGCCGACAGCACAATCAATCGCGCCCAGGGGGGCCGGCGCATGAAGGAGTTCGGCGTATCGGGATCGTTCGGGTCCATCCCCTGAATGCGCACAAACGCGCCAAGCGGGATAGGATGCAGCGTATACGAAGTACCACTCCGGCGAAACAGCGTCCAACCGTAGGTAGGCGGGAAACCAATTCCGAACTGGTCGACACTCATCCCGAGCATCTTCGCGGTGAGGAAATGGCCGAACTCGTGGCAGAACGCGAGAATACCGAAGACTACGGCAAACGCGAGGAGCGTGATAACCGTAGTTTTCGCGTCGTGCAGAGCGCTGCTGAGCGAGATACCCGCAAAGAAGTGGGATAAGGGCGACATGTCGCCGTATTATATCAGATGACAGGGGCGAAATACCCGCCGTCCGCTTTCAAATCACCTGCTTGAAGTACTCGATGGTACGTTCGATGCCCTCTCTGAGGCTCACTTTTGGCGCCCATCCGAGCCGGGTTTGGGCGAGGGTGATATCCGGCCGGCGCTGCCGGGGATCGTCTACGGGGAGGTCCTGGAACGTGAGCGTGCTGGAGCTGTTGGTCGCACGAATAATCTCTTCCGCGAACTGCTTGATGGTCATTTCTGTCGGATTACCGATATTGATTGGCCCACACTCATTTGACTGCGACAGCCGGAATATCCCGTCGATGAGATCCGAAACGTAACAGAAGCTCCGGGTCTGGGATCCATCGCCATAGATGGTGATCGGTTCTCCTCGCAGCGCCTGCGCAATAAAATTGGGTACCACTCGACCGTCGCTGAGGCGCATTCTCGGTCCGAAGGTGTTGAAGATACGCACAATCTTCGTGTCCACCTGATGCGCGCGGTGATAGGCCATCGTCATCGCCTCAGCGAACCGCTTCGCTTCGTCGTAGACGCCGCGGGGTCCCACCGGATTCACGTTTCCCCAGTAATCTTCAGTCTGAGGATGGACCGATGGATCGCCGTAGACCTCGGAGGTGGAGGCGAGCAGGAACCGGCAATTCTTGCTCCGCGCCAGTCCCAACGCCTTGTGCGTGCCAAGCGAACCAACCTTGAGCGTCTGGATCGGGTACATCAGGTAATCCACAGGACTGGCCGGCGATGCGAAATGGAAAACAATGTCCACTTCGCCCTGAACGACCAGGTATTCCGTCACGTCGTGATGCACAAACCGAAACCGGGGGTTTCCCATCAGATGAGCGATGTTGCGCGTGTTCCCGGTGATCAGATTATCCAGCACGACGACGTCGAAATCGTGGGAGATCAGCAGATCAGACAGATGGGATCCCAGGAATCCGGCGCCTCCGGTTACGACAGCTCTTGGCATGTTTCACCTCTGTTCGACAGCATTCCCTCGCCCACCGAGAGACGACCTTCCTTCATAGTAGCAGGATCGTGCGGGTTCTTCGCCTGAATCCACCAGGTGTTTCATCCACACTGCTTTTCATCCAGACCGCGTTTCACCCATACTGCGTTTCATACACTACAATAGTAAAGATGTTCCGGCGTAAAGATGTTCTGAGCGAGCCCGGCATGGCGCCGGCTCCTTGCGAACGGAAGATGAATGAGACCTGAGTGGCGCAGGCGACCCCATCTGTGTGGAAGAGGATGAATGAGACTACTATTCACACGTGAGATTGGCTCTGAGGCGGCCCGGGCGCTCCTCTCCACTCCAACCGGCCTGGTTGACCCGGCGATCGAGCAGACCGTCCGGTCGATCCTCAATGACGTGCGTGCGCGCGGCGAGGCGGCGGTCATCGAACACACGCAGCGCCTTGACTCGCCGCTGATCACCGCCGCAAATCTACGCGTGACGAAAGAAGAGATTGAGCGAGCGTTTGAGGAGGTGGCGCCGGAGTTCCTGCAGGCGATCTCAACGGCAAAAGAGAATATTGAAGAGTTCCACGAGCGGCAGCGGCTGAATTCCTGGTGGGACACCTCCCGGCCGGGCTTTTTTCGGGGACAGATGATCCGGCCGCTGGACCGGGTTGGAGTTTGCGTGCCCGGCGCCAGCGCTCCGCTGGCGTCCACGGCGCTCATGACCGTCGTTCCGGCGCGCGCCGCCGGGGTTTCCGAGGTCTATCTCTTCAATCCGCCCCGGCGCGATGGGACTCTGAATCCTCACGTGCTGGTGGCGGCGCAGGCCGCCGGCGCCACGGGCATCTTCAAATGCTCCGGCGCGCAGGCCGTTGCCGCCATGGCTTTTGGCGCCGGCATGATCCCGAAGATGGATAAGATCGTCGGTCCGGGTAATGCTTACGTGGTGACTGCGAAGCGGCTGGTTTACGGCTACGTGGATATCGAATCGCTCCCCGGGCCAAGCGAAATCCTGGTAATCAGTGATGGCAGCGGCCGTCCGGCGTTCGCGGCGGCGGACCTCATCTCACAGGCCGAGCACCCCGAAGGACGAGCGGTCTTGATCAGCCCTTCGGAGTCATTTGTACGGGAGACCCTCGCCGCCATCGACCGGCAGGTCAACGATCTTCCCGCGGAGAGTCACGTCCACCGCTCGCTGGCTTCGCACGGAGTGGCGCTGGTCTCGCGGGATTTCGACGAGGCGCTGGATCTGGCGAACCTGTTTGCCCCGGAACATTTGATCCTGCTGGTTCAGGATCCGGCGCTGTGGCTGCCGCGCATTCGGAACGCGGGAACCGTTTTGTTTGGAGACTACACGTCGAAGGCGATCGATGATTACGCCGCCGGTCCGAGTCACGTTCTGCCGACGGGCGGCACGGCCCGGTTCGCATCGGGCCTGGGCGTGCATGATTTCATGCGGCGGACCAACGTCGTCTCCTGCTCGCAAGACGTGGCGCTGGAACTGGCCGCCACCGTAGAGACTCTTGCTGAAGTGGAAGGGCTTCCGGCCCATCGCCGGGCATCGGAGATACGACGGGAAGGAGGAGGGTTGTGAGAGTGTGGGTGTGTGAAGGTGTGGGTGTGTGAGGGTGTGGGTGTGTGAGGGTGTGGGTGTGGGTGTGAGGGGGTAGGGCATGAGTGTTCTTCCAGCGCGTGAGCGGATCGGTGAGGTGCATCGGGTGACACGGGAGACCGACGTCGCGGTGCGTCTACGGCTGGACGGAGGTGTCGCCGGGGAGAACCGGACTGGCGTTCCATTCCTGGATCACATGTTAGACCAGGTCGCCCAGCATGGCCGGATGGAACTGCGCGTGATCGCGCGGGGAGACGTGGAGATCGACGACCATCATACCGTCGAAGATGTCGGAATCACCCTCGGCCAGGCCATTGCGCAGGCGGTGGGTGATAAAACGGGAATCCGCCGCGCCGGCTCGTTCGTGATGCCGATGGACGAGGCCCTTGTCATGGCGAGCCTGGATCTCTCCGGGCGGCCATTCCTCGGCTATGCCCTCGACGTTAAGGGCCGGCGGGTTGGGGCATTCGACTGCGAGCTGGCGCTGGAGTTTTTCCGAGCGCTGGCCGTCAACGCTCAGATGACGCTCCATCTGAACCAGCTTGCCGGCGAAAATGCGCATCACGTCTTAGAAGCCGGATTCAAAGCGTTCGCTCGCGCTCTCGACGCCGCCACGAGCCTGGACCCAAGGGTGCAGGGCGTCCCAAGCACCAAGGGCGTTCTGTGATGAAGTGGACGCAGGTTGATATATCCGGCCCGAATTCGCTGGAGGAGATCGCCATCGCCTGCCTTGCCGGCGTGGGATGCTCCGGTGTTCAGGTGATCCGCGACGAGGACTTGCCCGAGTATTATGATGAAACGACGGGCGCCGCGGGCGCCGTTCGTCCGATTCAGCGGAGTCGTGGCGCCGAGTCAACCGTCATCGTACGAGGTTATCTTCCGGAGGGGGCCAATCCATCGGACGAGATCAGGGGCGCGCTGAGCCGCGCATTCCGTCCGGGCGAGACAACCGTCTCGATCGGCCTGATTGAAGACACGGGTTGGTCAAAATCGTGGAGAAAACATCATAAGCCTATCAGAGTTGGCGGGCGGATCGTGGTTGCGCCGACGTGGTCAAAAGTCCGGGAGCGAACCGGCGACATCGTTCTGCGGATCGATCCGGGCATGGCGTTCGGTACGGGGCAGCATGCGACTACCCGGCTCAGTCTGCAGGCCCTGCAGCAGGTGATTACACCCGGATGCGAAGTTATCGACGTGGGCTGTGGCTCAGGTGTACTTTCGATAGCCGCGGTCAAACTCGGCGCCCGATCGGCGATTGGCTTCGATACCGACTGCGTTGCCGGCGTGACAGCCCTCAATAATGTTAAGATAAATGGCGTCGAGGATAGGGTCTCGATCAGGCAGGCGCCGCTGGCGCCGCCCTATCCACCGGCGGATGTCGTGGTCGCCAATATCCTCGCCGGCGTCGTCGTAGAGCTGGCGCCCGCTGCGCTCGCATGCCTTTCGGCTTCGAGTGGCGTCGAGAAGCGCTATATTACCTCCGGGTTTACGCTGGAGCAGGAGCACGGAACGCAAAGTGGATTGGAAGAGCGTGGGCTGGAGATTCTGCAGCACGCGCGGCTCGATGGGTGGGTTTGCTTTACAGCGCGTCCACGCCCGGCGGTATGATTTTAGAGCGCGTCCGCTTAAGCCGACGCCGTTTTCCGCATTTCGGAATCTTAAGATTCCGAAAGAGGAGAGTTTATGCAAGTCACCGACGTGCGGTGCAGGCTGGTACATTGCCCGATTCCGCCGGATCAGCGGTCGCACACCGCCGCCGGGCTTCGTCTTGCGCGGCAGACCGCGATTGTGGAGGTGGATACCGATGAGGGCATCACCGGGATTGGATCGGTGCCATCGCCCTATGACCTGCGAGTGACACGCGAGATTATAGAGAATGTGCTGGCGCCTTCGCTCGCCGGCGCCGATCCGTTCGCAACCGAATATATCTGGCACATGCTCTACGAGACTGAGGTCTCGCGCACGCTGGGAACCCGCGGCATAGGAGTCGCGGCCCTCAGCGCGATCGACATCGCGCTCTGGGATATCAAGGGCAAGGCGCTCAACGTCCCCGTTTACGCGCTTCTCGGCGGCGCCGTGGCGGAGCGGTTCCGGGTCTACGCGAGTGCGATTCCCTGGACGCAGTCCCCCGAACAAGCCGTGGAGGAAGCCGAGTTACAGGTTCACCAGGGCTACTCGGCGCTAAAGCTGAAGTTCGGCGGCGATCTGCAGCGCGATTTCGAGACGCTCGAAGCCGTGCGCTACGCTGTGGGTGACGACGTGGAGCTGATGGTTGACGCCGAGATGACCTATCCTCCGAACATCGCCATCCGAGTCGCTCGCGTGCTGGAGGAGATGGACGTTTTCTGGTTTGAGGAGCCCATGGTGGTGGATGACCTGGACGCCTACCGGCGTCTCGCGAGCGCTACCGACGTGCGGTTGGCGCTCGGCCGCAGCCTCTCTACCCGGCATCAGTTTAAGGACTTTGTGCTCAACGACGCCGTTCAGGCGCTCCAGGCCGACGTCGCCAGGGCCGGTGGTTTCACCGAAGTTCGCAAGATCGTGGATATGGCTTCCTGTTTCAACCTGATGTGGTCACCGCACACTATCGGGGATATTATCACCACCGTGGCGAATCTTCATCTCGCCGCAACCTGCCTGCACACGCCTTTCCTCGAGTTCGACGTTACCTATAATCCACTGATGACTAACCTGCTTCGGTCGCCGATCCGGCAGGAAGAAGGCGTCATTTACATCCCCGACGGCCCCGGTCTTGGTATCGAGATCGATGACACCTTTATCGATGGTTTCCCGTATCAGGGAGAGCCCGCGATCGGGCCGGTGACCCGTATGCAGGATTGAGAGCGAAATAGTTAAGTTTCGTGTTGACGCCGGCATCTTCCTGCTGGTATAATGGTCTTTTAACAATTTTTTGCGGAGGGCACGTTGGAGACGATTACAACGACGCTGAAACGAGAGAGTTTCCGCGCCATTCCCCGTATTGTAGACACCCCGAACCTTATTGAAGTACAGGTAAACTCTTATAACTGGTTTCTTGAAGAGGGACTCCGCGGACTTCTGGAGACCTTCTCCCCGATTGAAGATCAGACCGGCTCCACAGCGCTCTATCTGGTCGATTATCGCCTGGGTGAGCCGGCCTATTCCGTAGAGGAGTGCCGGGATCGCGATATGACCTACGAGGCGCGGATCTGGGTGACCGCGCGTCTTGTAAAGCGAGCCACGAACGAGATTGAAGAGGCCGAGGTTTACCTTGGCGATCTTCCACAGATGACGGGTAAGGGCACCTTTGTCATCAATGGCTCGGAGCGCGTGGTGGTGAGCCAGTTGGCGCGATCTCCCGGAGTCTACTTCCGGGACACGATGGATTTTAGCGGCCGGCAGCTTTTCTCGGCGCAGGTGATTCCCGGTGAGGGCGCCTGGGTCCAGATCGATACGGACGCCAACAATATTATCTGGGTGCGAATCGGTCAGACGAAAAAGTTCCCGATTACCACGCTGATTCGGGCGTTTAATAGCTTTCGGCCGGAAGCCTTGACCCGAACTTCGATGGTCTATGCCATGCCGGCCGACGCGGCTGACCTGGTGGATCAGCGCCTGGGTGAACCGGTCACGGTGCCGCTCGACGCGAGGCATCTCCAACCCGGACAAATGCTTGCGGAGAGCATTGTGGATCCGAACACCGGAGAAATTCTGGCGGATAAAAGTAAGCCGCTGGACCCCGAGGTGATCGCGGCGCTGCGCGAATTGAAGATGCACGAGATCGCGGTGGTGGTTGAACCGGGCGCCGAAATCGATAACCGGATGGCGCAGCGGCTGATCGCGTCCGGCCGCAAGACGATTACGCTCTTGAAGCCGAGTACGCCCTGCAGCAGCACCAACGATCTGTTGATGCTGTTCGGTCGACCGGTCACGGTGGATAAACCGAATAAGGATAACGTGCTTGGCCGCCGATTGGTTCAGGACGTGAAGAACCCGGAGACGGGCGAAATCCTGGTGCGAGCGATCAATCCGGAGGATAAGAGCTACCAGATCATCGACCGGGAGATTGCGAAGCAGATCGAGGCCGCCAATCTGGATTCCGTGGACGTGCTCGTCGTTAACGAATACGTTGAGAAGAGTCTGAATCAGGATCGGCTGCATAACGTGCATGCCGAGCGTGAAGCGCTGATCGATATTTATCGCAATATCCGTCCGGGTGATCCCGCCACGGTGGACAGCGGCAAGTCGCTGCTCGCAAACGTCTTCGTGGACCGGCGGCGATACGACCTTGCGAAGGTCGGCCGCTATAAACTCAACAAGAAACTGGGCTTCCGGTACGATCCGGATTCGCATCCGATGCCCCTGGATCTCAGATCGGTCACCAAGGAAGACCTGGTGATGGTCGTGCGGTATATCGTCGCTCTCGCCGAGATGCAGGAGGGGGAAACCCCGATTCTTCGCACCGACGACTTCCTCAAGCTTCGGAAGGAGTTGGGCTGGAAGCCGACCAAGAAAGACTATTCCGACAAACCTGACGCTCTCGCGATCGCCAAGCGATTGGGCGATTTCGATTACCTGCGGGATACTCCGATACCGGTAACCACCGACGATATCGATCACCTGGAGAACAAACGGGTGCGTTCGGTCGGCGAGCTGCTGCAGAACGCCTTCCGTCTCGGGATGATCCGGATGGAAAAGGTCGCCAAAGAGCGGATGGCGAGTCTCGACGCCAGCGCGTTGACACCGCAGGCGATCATCTCGGTGAAGCCGGTGAGCGCCGCCATTAAGAGTTTCTTTGGCAGCAGCCAGCTCTCGCAGTTCATGGATCAGATCAACCCACTGGCGGAGCTAACGCATAAGCGGCGCCTGAGCGCTCTCGGTCCGGGTGGGCTGTCGCGCCAGAACGCCAAGCTTGAGGTGCGAGACGTTCATCACTCGCACTACGGGCGTATCTGCCCAATTGAGACGCCGGAAGGCCCCAATATCGGGTTGATCAATTATATGACCAGCTACGCCAAGGTCGACGAGTATGGATTCTTGAAAACACCCTATTGGCGGGTGACCAACGGAGTCGTTGATCACGGGACACCCATCTATATGACGGCGGACGAGGAGGATGGCAAGCACGTCATCACCGCGAACGTCAAGGTGCTGGATGATGGCGCTATCGAGGATGAATATGTGCCGGCCCGGTTCCGGAGCGGCTTCCCCACCATCCACCGGGATCAGGTGGAGCTGATGGACGTCTCGCCGATGCAGATCGTGAGTCCCACGACGGCAATGATCCCGTTCTTAGAGAATGATGACGCCAACCGGGCCCTGATGGGCGCTAACATGCAGAAGCAAGCGGTGCCGCTGGTCGTTCCGGAGGCGCCGCTCGTGCGCACCGGAATGGAAGGGCAGACGGCGCGGGATTCCGGCGCGGTGATGCGCAGCGAGGTGGATGGAATTGTCACGAGCGTCTCTCCACGGAGAATCATTGTTAAAGATCGGACGGGTCAGGCTTACGTCTACAATCTGATGAACATGATCCGGTCAAACAACGCCACCTGCATTACGCAGAGGGCGATTGTACAGGCCGGAGATCGCGTTCGCAAGGATCAGGCGATCGCCGATGGACCGTCTACCGACAGCGGAGTTATGGCGCTGGGTCGAAACGTGCTCGTGGCGTTTATGCCCTGGGGCGGTTATAACTATGAAGACGCTATCCTACTCAGCGAGCGGCTTATCAAGGATGACGTCTATACCTCGATCCATATTGAAAAATATGAGCACGAGGCGAGGGACACCAAGCTGGGTCCGGAGGAGATCACCCGGGATATTCCCAATATCGGAGACGAAGCGCTTCGGGATCTCGACGAGCGGGGGATTATCCGTATCGGCGCCGAAGTGGCCGCCGATGAGGTTCTCGTGGGCAAGGTGGTGCCAAAGGGCCAGGGTGAGTTGACAGCCGAAGAGAAGCTGGTCATCGCCATTTTCGGAAAGAAGGCGGAAGAGACCCGGGACGTCTCGCTGCGTCTCCCTCATGGGGAGAAGGGCAAAGTTGTTGACGTTAAGGTCTTCTCTCGCTTCAAATACGGTTGTCCAAAGTGCGACTCGAAGGTGGATTTCTCCAAGCGTCCCGAGGGGAACGTGACCTGCGACCGCTGCGGCGCCGACCTGGAACGGCTGCCGGGGGATGAGCTTTCGGCGGGCGTGAACCAGTTGGTGCGGGTTTACGTTGCCCAGAAGCGCAAAGTCATGGAAGGCGATAAAATGGCCGGACGCCACGGCAATAAGGGCGTGGTCTCGAAGATTCTTCCCGAGATGGACATGCCGTTCTTGCCGGATGGCACTCCGGTGGACATCGTGCTCAATCCACTCGGCGTCGGCGCAAGAATGAATATCGGCCAGGTGATGGAGACTCACCTCGGTTTCGCCGCTAAGGAACTCGGCGTGTACTTTGAGTGTCCGATCTTTGAGGGCGCGAGAGACAAAGACATCACGAGGTGGATTCACAAGGCGACCGACCGAGTTCGGGTTCGGACTCTAACCGACATGGTGGAGTCGGAGTTCGACTTGCCGGAGCTGGTTGAGAACGTGCCGCACGAGACAACGACTGAGGAGTGGGCAACCGAGATGTTTGGCGGCAGCGCCGGGGTGGATCTCTCCAATTTCACGGGAGACGCTCATAGCGACGCCGCGAAGCCGATCGGCGAGCCATTCGACAGCCTGCTGAAGCGAGTGACGACTGAGATGGCCCGCCTGCCGGAGGAGCGTCGCGCGCCGGTTCTCGAGTACCTGGGATTGGAAGAGGGCGCGAGCGAGACGGATATTAGCGCCCGTCTGGAGGCGAATGTCAACGGCCGCACCGGGATCGATCCGGACAGCGGTAAGGCCTATCTAAAGAACGGGCAGACGGGAGAGCCTTTCGATTACCCGGTGACTATTGGCGAGATTTACATGTTGAAGCTCGCTCACCTGGTGGAAGATAAAATCCATGCGCGTTCCACCGGACCCTATTCGCTGGTCACTCAGCAGCCGCTGGGCGGGAAGGCGCTCTTCGGGGGACAGCGATTCGGCGAGATGGAGGTGTGGGCGTTGGAGGCGTACGGCGCCGCGTTCACACTGCAAGAGATTCTTACGATCAAGTCGGACGACGTGCTCGGCCGGGTAAAGACGTATGAATCGATTGTGAAGGGCGAGAGCATCCTGGATCCCGGCGTGCCGGAGTCGTTTAAGATCCTGGTGAAAGAATTGCAGAGCCTGGGGCTGGCGGTTGGGGTTGAGTCAGAAACAGGCGAGGAATTGGATTTGAAGACCGACGATGAGGAGCTTGCGGACCAGGATCGTGCCGGGGCCGCTCGTCGCCGGAAGCAGCGCATCATGCGTCTGCAAGAAGACCTGATCGAGGAATAGGCGGCAGCGCCCTTTCCAGAGCTATTACGAGACGCTGCTGGAATCTTTGATTCCCGCGCGGGCAGCGCGATCGGTTCCGCGGATCGTGCGCCGAAAGGCGTTAAAAAACCGAGGCAGATGGGATTTGCAGCGGCAGGGCTATTCAAATGGGCCGGCCGGCGGGGCGTTTTTAACGTCACTGCCGCCGGTCCTGTTCCGCGTCGGACGCCGCGGCCCGGGGTAAAAACGCCGGGGTTTGATCCGATGTCATAACCTCCAAATCTGGAATCAAAGATTCCAGAAGCAGCCTCTGAATGTTCGGGCAAGCAAAATCCATGCCAGAACGACTTTGGGAACACCGCCGGGCGCCGTATCACCGTCAGACGGTTTTGCCCTCACGGGCTGCGCACTAATAAGCGGGTAGAAGGAACTTACGGAGCAACCATGGCAAATTCGAGTACGTTCGAGCGCATTAAGATTGGTATTGCGGCTCCCAATGACATCCGGTCGTGGTCGTACGGCGAGGTAAAAAAGCCGGAGACGATCAACTACCGGACGTTTAAGCCGGAGCGTGATGGACTCTTCTGCGAGCGTATCTTTGGACCGACGCGCGATTGGGAATGCCACTGCGGGCGTTACAAGAAGATCAAGTTTAAGAACATTGTGTGTGACCGCTGCGGTGTGGAGGTCACCAAATCAAAGGTTCGCCGGGATCGAATGGGGCATATTGAATTGATCGCTCCGGTCTCGCACGTCTGGTATCTTAAGGGCGTGCCAAGTCCGCTGTCGCTGCTGCTGGACATTGCTCCACGCCCCCTGGAGAAGGTGCTCTACTACGCGTCGTATATCGTGACTGCGGTGGACCGAAACCTGATTCTGGATAATATGACGCTTATCGAGGAGGCGATCCAGGAAGAGGTCAATGCCATTCGAAATATGGGGTCTCCAGGGCTGGCGGTGCTGGAGCGACCATTGATCGTGGCGGACGAAGAGGAACCAGCGCACGAACCGGAGGCGGTGGTTGCGGGCGAAGAGGAGACCGATGAGACGGCCGAAACATCTGAAGTGGATGAAACAGATGAGGCCGAACCGGTTGAGGTGGACGAATCGGTAGATGAGGAGCCGGTAAAGGCGCCCTCTCCCGCCGCGCTCCGCCGCGTTCAGAAAGAGCGCAATGTTGAGGACCGGATCACCGAGCTGCTGAAGGTCGGTGACCTCTTCCGAACCATTCAACCGCGGCAGTTGATAACTGAAGGTGAGCACCAGAACATCCAGCGCATTATTGAGATTGTCGTTTCGAAGACCGACGCATCGCGCTCCCAGATGGTGAAAGCGGGACTTGGCGCGGCGGCGATCAAATCGCTGTTGGAAGAGATTGACCTCGAGAAGCTCTCTCGTGAGCTGAAGCAGGAGACCAAGGAAACCTCGGGCGCCCGTCGAGCCCGGCTGATCAAGCGGCTGGAGTACGTCGAGGCGTTCCGGAAATCGCAGAGCCGGCCGGAATGGATGATCCTTGAGGCCATACCTGTCATTCCGCCCGAACTTCGGCCGATGGTTCAGCTTGATGGCGGGCGCTTCGCCACGTCGGATCTCAACGATCTCTATCGCCGCATTATCAATCGGAACAATCGGTTGAAGAAGATCACCGATATCCGGGCGCCTGATTCGATTATCAATCATGAGAAACGTCTGCTTCAGGAAG
The DNA here is from genome assembly GCA_035686845.1 of Armatimonadota bacterium. Taxonomy (GTDB): domain Bacteria; phylum Armatimonadota; class DASRZA01; order DASRZA01; family DASRZA01; genus DASRZA01. Next base: position 20,382 of record DASRZA010000265.1, read on the forward strand.
CGGTGGATGCGCTGATCGACAACACCCGGCGAAGTCGGCCGGTGACCGGATCGAACGGACGTCCGCTGCGTTCGCTTTCTGACATGCTGAAGGGCAAGGAAGGCCGGTTCAGGAAGAACTTGCTCGGGAAGCGAGTCGATTATTCCGGACGCTCCGTGATTGTGGTGGGACCAGACCTGAAGCTGAACCAGTGTGGAATGCCAAAGGAGATGGCGCTGGAGCTCTTCAAGCCGTTCGTGATGAAGACGCTGGTGGAACGCGAGTACACACCGAACATCAAGACGGCGAAGAAGATGATCGACAAGATGCAGTCCCAGGTGTGGGATGCGCTGGAGGATGTTATCCGGGAGCACCCGGTGCTCCTGAATCGCGCTCCGACTCTGCACCGGCTCGGTATCCAGGCCTTTCAACCGGTCTTGGTGGACGGCAAAGCGATCCAGCTTCATCCGCTGGTCTGCCACGCGTTCAACGCGGATTTCGATGGGGATCAGATGCCGGCGCACGTGCCCTTGGGCGCAACCGCACAGGCCGAAGCCCGTATCCTGATGATGTCGACGCAGAATCTCTTCTCGCCTGCGGACGGCCGGCCGATCGTCGCGCCCATTCAGGATATTGTGCTCGGCCTCTACTATCTCACTCAGAATGAACCGGGCGCCAGGGGCGAAGGGCTGCACTTCGGTTCGGTTGAGGACGCCAACCTGGCCTACTCGGTGGGCGAAGTCGCGCTGCACGCCCACATTACGGTGCATAATCTGAGCTGGATCAAGAAAACGCCGGAGAACCCGACGCAATCGGTCCAGGCGCCGCTGGGTCGCTTTCTCTTTACGGATGCTCTCCCGGAGGAGATGCGCGCCGAGTATATCAAGATTGAGATGACCAAAAAGGAAGTCGGCCAGATGGTGACCGACTGCTTCAAGCTGCACGGCAACGAGCGGACGGTACAGCTGCTGGATGACGTGAAGTCTCTGGGCTTCAAGTACGCCACGCAGTCGGGAGTTACCATTGCTCTGCACGACCTGGTGATTCCGGATGAGCGAGAAGTTATTCTGGATTATACCGAGAAGAACGTCCATGACATCAATATTCAGTTCGAACAGGGGTTCCTGACCCCTAACGATCGCAGCCGCCAGATTATCCAGTTGTGGACCGAAGCCTACGAGAAAGTGGGCAAGGCGATCATGGAGAATCTCGAGCGCCGGCACCGGCTCAACCCGGTGTTCATGGTGATGAACTCGGGCGCCAGGGGGAGCACCAAGCAGTTTACGCAGCTCGCGGGAATGCGCGGTCTGATGGCGGATCCGTTCGGCAATATCATTGAAGACCTGCCGATCAAGAATAACTTCCATCATGGACTGAACATCCTGGAGTTCTTTGTATCGACGCACGGCGCGCGCAAAGGTTTGACCGACACGGCTCTTCGGACCGCCGACGCGGGCTATTTGACCCGGCGGCTGGTGGACGTGGCGCAGGACGTGATCGTGCGCGCCATTGACTGCGGAACGGCAAACGGAATCCGTGTCCGCTCGATTGTTCGCTCCGGTGACGTAATGCTCTCTCTCAAGGAGCGGCTGAACGGCCGTGTGGCGGCGACGGAATCGGTGGTCGATCCGGAGACCGGCGAGATCCTGACCGAGGTGAATCAGGAAATCACCGACGAGGTCGCCAGCCGCCTGAACGATCTTGACATTCAGCGCCGGCAGCGGAATGAGCAGCGGAGGCTGCGTCGAGAAGCGGGCGAGACCGTGGAGGACGATGAGCTCCCGATTTCGGTGGCGATCCGATCGGCGCTAACATGCGAGTTGAAGCTCGGAATCTGCTCCACTTGCTATGGCCGCGATCTCGCCACGAACAAGCCGGTGGAGGTGGGCACGGCGACGGGGATCATCGCCGCGCAATCTATCGGCGAGCCGGGAACGCAGCTTACGATGCGAACTTTCCATACAGGTGGGATCGCGGGTGAATATATCACCGGCAGCGCCAATGTAAAGGATCGCCGCCAGGATGCGCTGCGCAGCTTCTATGGAGATGCGCAGAGCGCAGGCATGGGAGACGACACTCCTGAGCGCGAAAGCAACAAATCGATCCAGGAAGTGCTCAAGGTGCTGGAGGAGCCGATCAAGGGCCTCCACCGGGTTGTGGAGTTGTTCGAGGCGCGCCGACCGAAGGGGCAAGCGATTGTCAACGAACATGAAGGGGTTATCCACTCCATTGAGATGGATCGGTTGAAGCGAGTCACGATCCGGTCGGAGCTGTCAATCGATCATCCGGACGTGTCAAAGTCGATCGCGGCGGAACCGTTGATTGATCCCGAGGTTGGCGCTGTCATCGTGGACGAAGGCGAGGAGATCCCGGAGCGGGACCGCAAGAAGCTGAAGGAAGCAGGCGTGCAGACCGTGGCTGTCTTCTTCCACAAGCTGGTGCCACAGCGGGGCCGGTTGGATATTCGACAGGGCGAGAGGATTGAAGCCGGCGCCCGGCTCACGGAAGGGCCGCTCGATCCGCAGCGCGTGCTGGAGCTCAAGGGTCTGCGCGGCGTGGAAGAGTACCTGGTGGCCGAGGTGCAGGATGTCTATAAGAGCCAGGGCATCAGCATCAACGACAAGCATATTGAGATCATCGTGCGTCAGATGCTCAAAAAGCGGAAGATCGTTGACGCCGGCGATACCGAGTTCCTTCCGGGCCAGGTCGTGGATAAATTCGACCTGGAAGAAGAGAATCGCAGGGTAGTGGCGACGGGTGGGTCTCCGGCGTCCAGCGATTTCCTGCTTCTCGGAATTACCGAGGCGTCTCTGGCGACCGATAGCTTCCTATCGGCGGCCTCGTTCCAGAAGACGACCAAGGTTCTGACGGACGCTGCGGTGAAGGGCAAGCGTGATTACCTGGTCGGCCTGAAAGAAAACGTGATCATAGGCCGGCTGATTCCCGCTGGCACCGGCACTCCGCAGTACAAGAATATCACTGTTGACCTGCCGGAGGGTCTCATGCCGCCGCCCGATCGATTGCAGAACCGGGATCGGCTGCTGGCGCTGCCGGATGAGGTGCAGCAGGCGATGGATGATACGGAGCTCGACGCCGATGACGTGGCGTCGATTCTGGATCTGGCGCGCGCCTTCTCATCCAACGGCGACGATGGCGTTGGCGGCGACATCGATTCTACCGATGAGTCTGAATCAACCGACGAACTTGACACTGAGGATGATGTGAGCGAGGCGGTTGAGGAGATCGATCTGATATAAGTTGGAGTTCTCGCCCGATCGCGAATACAGGTGGATCGAGATCGGGTGAGAATTGCAATTTGATTTGAGACGTGATCGGGCGGAAGCTGCGCTTCGATAGGGTCGTGTTTCTGTTCGTTTGAGACCGGCGCATTCGGGGAATAATCTGCGGGCAGGGTACCGGGACCAGGCAATGAGCGACGAACAGGGTCCATTAGATCCGATGACAGACGAGATACACGACGCTTGCGAAGGCGCCATGGCGTTAAAAGCGGTGGTTGTCGTCCTGGCCGTTGCAGTTATCGCAGCGCCGGTCGCTTATGGCGCCTATGAAATCAACGATCTCAACACCCCTGGCATCGATATATGGCGATGGCCTGCCATTTTCGTGCTGGCGGCCGCGTTCGTAGTCCTGGCCTGGTACGCAGTCGTGGCGATCCGGAAAGCGTTCCCTTATTCATGAATTTGCGGCTCAGTCGCAGCGTCGGCTTCTGCCGAGTGAATAGCTCCCTGCCAGTCCGGATCGAAATTCAGGGGCTGGAAGCCCGTGCTTATAAAACAGGCTCAAGTGGTATAATGGCAGCAGGACGGGATTCGTTGGGATTGACTTCCCGTCCCGCGCAATCGCCAGCAATCGCGTGACAATCCGTCTTTATGCGCGCGCCGGCTATCGCGTAAAACTCCAAATTATCCGCGAGCCGACTATCGCGCGAGACCACAATTAAGCCGCCTGGCGGCCAAACATCCTTTCAAGGAGGCAGTAATGAAGCTAAGAAGTGCAGCCCTCGCAGTCTCAACCTCGCTGCTTGCAGCGGGATTGGCCTTTGTGCCCGCGGCTCATGCCCAGATGGAATCGACGATTGTCGTCATCGGCGGCGCCCCTGATGTCGTCTACATGGACAGCACAGGCAGGATGCATGAGCTGAACGAACCAACCGAGGGAATGAACGGCGCCATGACCACGAGCATGAATGGCGGTATGACTGGTACGATGAATAACGGTCAGATGAATACCGTAACGGCGCAGACGCCGATGGGGCCGATGGCCGTGAACGGCGTCGAGGGAGATTGGGAACCCGGCTTCAATGTCCCGGTCTTCTCCGGCGTGGTTACATCAAACGATCCGGTTCTTGAGCGGGCCGTGGTTCGGAGCAATTATGGCTACGTGGCAGTCCCGACGGGCGCAGGCGCGAAGGTTCTATATAACGACAAGGCGAAAGATTGGCTGACCGTACCTCTCGGGGCCGTTGTCGAGCTTCCCCTCACCGACCTCGTGAGCGGTCCGGTACCGCATCGCGTGTATGTCAACTACCAAAGGATCATGAGCCCTGGGATGGGCATGGGTATGGGCATGATGAATGTCGGCCCTGCAATGCCCGCCGGCGGAAGCATGGGTGGCATGAACATGAATGGCATGAACATGAATGGCACGGCCCCGGCCGCCCCTGCCACGAACGGGCAGTAGCCGCTGGCAGCAGAAGAGTGACTGTCTCAACCGGGATTGTCGCTCAAACCGCTGACTTGAAGCCAAAAGGGACCCGGCGCGTTGGGAAGCGCCGGGTCCCTTTTGCGCCTCAATACTTTTTACAGGCACTGGACGCCAGGCGGCATTCCTGGTAGTCGCGCCGGTTGATCAGTCGATGATGCGAATTCCAGTCATGACCGAAATGTCGGTTCGACCTCCAAAAACGTCGATGTCGTGAATCTGGCCGAAACCAAGAAAGCCCCGGAGGTGTGGAGAGATCAGAATATCGGGCTCAATCCAGAAATCGGTAAATTGTTGGCGAGGACCGGATTCAATAACCTGACGTATCTCACCCCGAATCTCCCACGGCCGGCCAACTAACTTTCCGAGCGGATAGGTCGCGTGCGCATCCAGATCCCAGTTATAGTCGTTGATGGTGCGGTGGACATACTTGCCGGCTGAAAAACTCATCACTGCCCGGCCGAGATTCTGGTTCCAGCGCGCTCCTAGCAGTTCCCAACTCCCCTGCCGGCGATCGTTTCGGTCAATGTTGTGGGATGACTGGTGTCGGAGGAATAGAGTGAGCGGCGGAACTCCCACTCGCCGCGCTCCAATCTCGAACGTTCCTGTCAGTCGGTCCGGCTGAAAGTTTCGATCCTGGTTGGAGAGCGCCTCCACGTCTGCGTCCCCGAAAAGGTAGAAAACAGACTGGCCCAATCGGCCAAAGTTGTAAGTAAGCGAGTACTCGCCCTGGTAACGGTAGACCTTCGATCCAATATAATATCCGATACGCGTCTCTCCGTGCGCGATGTTCAACGTATCGTAATTGACGGGAGTGGGCGTACCGCCTGGCACCTGAGCCCACGCCGAACCTGTTAGTATAAAGTACGCCAGGACCGCGAAAAAGCCGCCGGGCATCCGGACCTTTAACCCCAAGAAACCTCCTCTTTGATGCTCCGCGAGCCGTCGGCGGTCGGGAGTGAGATCGACGGCGCTGCCATATTTGGGCGCACGGCGCGCCGCAGCGATCTAGACTATTTTAGACGCGGACGCGCAGAATCTGTGAGCGCGTGCTGCAAGAACGTGTGGATCTGTACATAAGGAGACGATATTGCCCCAGGCAAAGAATATTGTTTGGCGTGACACAGCGCTTACGTGGCTCACGTATCAGACACTGAAGCTGCTGCCACTCTTCCGACGAATGCCGGATTGGATGGCGCGTGCTCTTGGCCGAGTGACCGGCGCAGCGGCTTACATGGTTTGGAAACGTCCCCGCCGCGTTGCGATCGAGAATCTCGCCCACGCCTATCCCGATTGGTCCGAGCAGCAAATCCGCCGGCTTGCTTACTCCGCGTTTCAAAAATGGGGCGGGTTTTTCATTCAATTCCTCCGACTGCACTCTTTTACGGACGAAGATTGGGAGACTCGTGTTATCGTGGAGGGGAGTGAGCACGTGTACCGGGCGCTGGAGCGGGGGCGCGGCGTCATTATCGCCACCGGCCACCTTGGATGCTTCGAAGCCGGCGCCGCCTACATTGGGCATCTGAAGATGCCTGTTAGCGTTATCGCCCGTTACGCCAAAACGCCGGCAATGACGGCTCTGGTCACCGGGCTGCGGGAGTCGGGAGGGTACCAGGTGCTCGTAGACGACACCCGGGGTTTCAAGGCGATGCGACTGCTCCGCGCGAATGAGATTGTCTGTATCCTGATCGATCAGGATTCCGGCTCGAATGGCGTATTTGTTGATTACTTCGGCCGGCCGGCGTCCGCGCCGCCCGGGCCTGCAATCCTGGCCGGCCGATCCGGCGCGGCGATCGTGCCGGGCTGGGTTGTGGAGGATCCCCAGGGAAAACTTCGCTTCATCGTGGAACCGGAAGTCCCCAATCCGGGACCGCGGCCGACTCCCGATCAGGTTCAGGTCACCATGCAAGAGATGACCTCACGACTTGAAGCAGTGGTGCGCCGTTATCCCGATCAGTGGCTCTGGATGCATCGCCGATGGAAAACACCGAAGTCAACGGATTCGTCCAGATAACATATCCGCATTCGAGAGGGGGCCCCGAACAACTATGGCCACCGAAGTGGCGGACTTGCCGCCAGGCCAAACGCTGAGGCTCTCCTACACCCTCCGCGCTCGCTTCCCCAGCCGCGCCCAGGCGCCTGCCAGCCGCGCCTACCCCTACTACAACCCCGACCAGGCCGCTATCGCCCCACCGCAGGAGACGATCGGGATGTAGGCGCGGGCGCGGAGGGAGGACGGAGGACGGAGGACGAAGGAAATCACCCGCGGCGAGCGAACGAGTTAGCATGAACAAACTCACGCTCCTTCATAGTAACCGGGGTTCGTCCGCGGCCCGGCCGGCAGCCCCTCGTCTTACTCCGTTCCAACCCGTGGTCCTTTGCCTGTTCGTGATGGTGACTGCCGCCGTTCCGGCTCGCGCCTCGGGCGCGCAGCCTGTTACTCGAAAGGCCGCTGTGGCCCGAACGAACGCGGCCGCGCGCCCGGCGGCCGATCCACCCTCTGTCACTTATCCCGACCCTGCGTCTGCGCTGGCCATCGGACCTGTCGGCCGGGGCGGGCGCAGCGGCATACACGAGGATCCGGTTGAAGCCATGATTGTTGCGGGAACCTGGAAGGCGCCGGTCGCGGGGGAGACGGTATCAAACGGGATGGAGAACGGAGGATCAGCGGCCGGTGGAACCGCCAACGCCGGCTCAGCGAGGGCCTGGACGCCGATCTCGTTGGGAAAGGATGGTTGGTTCCAGAGCAGAGAGCTGCGTGGGGGTTATGCCTACGTGCGCATAGATGCCCCGCGGCCGGCCATCGCGCTGTTGGAAGCCGCCGGCGACGATATGGTGTACGTCAATGGCATTCCCAGGGCCGGCGACACCTACGCCAGCGGATGGATGCGCCTCCCGATCGCGCTCAAGCAAGGGGCCAACGATCTCCTCTTTCATTGTTCCCGCGCGCGCCTCCACGTCCAGCTCAAGGCGCCGGACGCCAATGCCCTCCTCAATATCGATGACGCCACCCTCCCCGACATCCATATTGCATCTCCCGCCTCGCGCCCCGAGCGCCGGACCTATCCCCCGGCCCCTTCCCTAAGCGGGAAGAGGAGCCTATCCTCGGTCCTCCGTCCTCCGTCCTCCGTCCGCGAAGCCTCGGTCCTCCGTCCTCCGTCCTCCGTCCGCGAAGCCTCGGTCCTCCGTCCTCCGTCCTCCGTCCTTGAAGCTTCCGTGGTCGTTATCAATGCTACCAATCAGCCTATGGGCGGCCTGACCCTGTCGGCGGCGTGCCGCGGGGAACACGGGGTGAAAACCCCACTGCCGACAATCGTGCCGCTGGGAGTGCGAAAAGTTGGCTTCGCCATCCGGCCGCCTCGCAAGCTGACTGGGGATATCTGCCCGGTTGCGCTGACGCTCACCCGCCATCAAAACGGGAGAAGCATGGTCATGGATCGAGCAAAGATTTCTCTGCGCATCCGCCAGCCGGGCGCAACCTACAAAGTGACGTTTATCAGCGATATCGATGGAAGCGTGCAGTATTATGCGGTCAATCCGGCGCACCCGGTGAATGGAGATCTGCCCGCAATGGCGCTCTCGCTCCACGGGGCCGGCGTGGAAGCTATTGGGCAGGCCGACGCCTACGAAAGCAAGAGCTGGATCAATATCGTCTGTCCTACCAACCGTCGACCGTATGGGTTCGACTGGGAGGATTGGGGCCGGATCGACGCGATGGAGGTTCTCGACCATGCGCTCGCCACAATTCCGACCGATCCGCAGCGCGTTTATCTGACCGGACATTCCATGGGCGGACACGGAGTCTGGCAGGTTGGCGTCACGTATCCCGATCGGTTTGCAGCCATTGGCCCGAGCGCCGGCTGGATCAGCTTCTCATCCTACGTGAACCGGTCCGGCGCTGCCAGTCCCACTCCCATGAGCGATCTCCTGGAGCGAGCCCGGGCCTCCAGTGATACGCTCACACGGGAGCATAATTACGCCTCGTACGGCATCTACATTCTGCATGGCGGCACGGACGATAACGTGCCCGTGGAAGAGGCGCGCACCATGGCGAAGATCCTCTCAGGCTTCCAGCACGACTTCATCTATCATGAACAACCGGGCGTGGGGCACTGGTGGGACATCTCTCCCGAACCGGGCGCCGATTGCGTTGACTGGGCGCCGATGTTCGACTTTTTTGGCAGGCACGCCATCCCGCGCGATGACATGGTTCGCGACATTGACTTCACCACGGCCAATCCCGGCGATTCCGCACGCGATCACTGGCTTACCATTGGGGCCCAGATCCACGCATTAGAGCCATCGCGCGCTCAAATCCAGTTCGATCCCGGTCTCCATCAGTTTGAGGGGACCACCACTAATGTCGCGCGCCTCAGCTTCGATCTCGATACCATTCCCGGTCCACGGCCAGCCCGCTCTAACACTGGCGCCGCTCCCACGCTTGACGTGAAGCTGGACGGACAGGAACTCAAAGCCATTCCGTGGCCGGCGACAGAATCGCGGATCTGGCTAACGCGTCATGCGGATCAATGGAGTGTATCATCGCGGCCGGCGTCCACACTGAAAGGCCCGCTGCGATATGGGCCCTTCAAGGCGGCGTTCAATCACCGATTCCTGTTTGTATACGGCACCCGGGGAACCGCCCAGGAGAATGATTGGGCGCTGGCGAAGGCGAGATACGACGCTGAGACGTTCTGGTACCGCGGGAATGGGTCCGTGGATATCATTCCCGACACCGCGTTCAACCCTGCCATCGATCCTGATCGCAGCGTGATTCTCTACGGCAGCTCCGATACGAACGCGGCCTGGTCTGCATTGCTCAAGAACTCTCCGGTTCAGGTGCGGCGGGGCAAAGTTCAAATCGGCGATCGGACGATATCCGGCCCGGACATGGCATGCCTCTTCGTCCGGCCGCGGCCCGGCAGTGACCGGGCATGTGTGGGAATAGTCTCTGGAACCGGAATCGTGGGGATGCGACTCACCGACCGGCTCCTCTGCTTCGTCTCCGACGTTGGCTATCCCGACTGCATCGTCATCGGCGCCGATATGCTCACCCGGGGCATGGAGGGCGTTCGCGCCGCAGGTTTCTTCGGAATAGATTGGGGTGTCCCGGACGGCGACTTCGTTTGGACCGAACCCCATGGCCTCACGCCATAGCACACTACGACGAAAACCCACTGGTGTTGGTCAACTTCGTTATTAGGCGTCGAGGGACCAGCGACCAACAGCGGAGCCGGTGCGGCAGACTCGAGCTGGCAGGGGCCAGCGGTCGGAAGCTTATGAGCGATTTGGCATGCGAGCGAGGCTTCGCCCAGACGAGTGGGTATCCGGAGATCTGACCGGGTACGGGCGGTCCGGATTGGAACGACTGCGGTTCGATATCATTTGCGATACAAATCGCGGCATCGGGGTAAGAACAGAGCAGACCACCCCGGGCGAACTGAACCTGGCCCCATTCCAGGTCGTATCACGCCCGAGAATAGGAGGAAGATGCTGTGAGTAGGACCAACAAAACGGTAGTGTCTCTGGTTGTGGTGTTTTTCTGCGTAGCGAGTATGGCGATGGCCGCGGACACCGGCACACTTCAGAAGCTGATCACCGCCAATCTTCAGGAAGCGGCGACGCTGAGGAGTCAGCTTCCATCATTCAGAGGTCACTCAGATCTCACGCGGACATGGCAGACCATGATTCGGGAGCACAGACAGGTGGCTCGGCGCATCGCTCAATTGGACCGGCAGTCGGGCGCGAAGCCGGACGTCACGATGCCGCACGTGACCTCAAAGCGAGCGCCGGCGAGGACCGTTTTTGATAACGTATTTCAAGCCCACGTTGACACACTGGAAAAGGTGAAGGGAATTGCCGCCGGGACTTCCGACGCGACCGTAAAGCGGGCGGCTCACATGACAGCCGATATCGTCCGCCACCACCTGGCGCTGCTCGGCTCTGACATGCTGCGGCATCGATGGTGGTACGCTGGAAAGCCGCCCGCCCGTTCGATGTCCGGTTCGGGCCGCATGGGCTATCACCGGATGGGCCATGGTAACAGGATGGGTGGCGGCAAGATGATGGGTGGCGGCAAGATGATGGGTGGCAGCAAGATGATGGGTGGCAGCAAGATGAGCAGCCATCACATGGGCTCCAGCAAAATGAGCAGCCATAACACGGGCTACGGAAAGATGTAGTCCGGTACCTCACACGTAGACTATCCTGTAGAAGCTCGTACGTCCGGCGTCTTTTATCCGCAAAAGGGCAGCTGATTAGCGGGTTCGACGACTACAGTTTGGTTTTATTGGCCTGGTGCAATCGTTATCGGAGGCGGAGTGGAGGGGAATGCCGGTGTTGGTCATGTATTGTAAAGGCATGCCGGCATTCTTCCATCCCAACGATCTCACTTGCGCGGAACTGCTCCTCCGGGGCGCCGACCGCCCCAGCAGCGGCCGGTGGCTGGCCGCCACGCACGCGGCTGAGTGAAGTATTCGGAAGCCGCCGATCGCCTCTCTCAACCCGAAAGATGGCGCTGTGATGGTTCATCTCACGCCGGCCGGTTCCTGATGGGCTGCATGAAGGCGCAGGCGCAGCAGACGGTCGAACAGCGGTCAGGTCAGGGCCTCAGAGGAGATGACAGCAATGTCTATGATCCGGCAGCAGGTGGATCGTGGAAGCTTCAACCGGAGCGCGGCGCTGCCCTACGAACTCCGCCTCGCCGACTTTGAGATGGCGATGCAGGATGTGTATGACTTCTTCTGTGACGTGAACTCGCTGCTCGCATCCAAGGGCCTGGAGCGGCTCGATGACATGCTGCGTCCGGCCATCATGTCCGGCGTGCTTTCTGACATGCTGACCGCGAGCCTCGCGAAGCACTCCCGCGTGCTCGTTGAGAACCGGTACTTCAATGGCCACCCGGACCTGGTTGTACGCGGCGTCTACCCCGGCGCCTCGGTGCAGTCAGGCACGGAGGGGATCGAGATCAAGACCACGCGCAAGCCCGGAGGCGCTGTCGATACGCACGGCGCCAGACAGCAGTGGATGTGTGTGTTCGTCTACGATATTGACAACAAGACGGAGCCTGCCAGGGATCGGCGCCCCATGATGTTCAGAGAGATCTATCTCTCAGAGGTCAGCATAGACGACTTCCGGCGCAATCCCCGCGGCGAACTGGGTACCAGGACAGCAACTCTCCACAAGGAGGGTGTGCGGAAGCTGCGTGAGCACTGGATCTATCGCAAGGGCTGATCTTCGATATCAACAGCGGCCAGGCGAGGGATCGCCTCGCAGGCCATTCGGAAATACAGGGCATCTTTCTCTACGCCAGTACTGCGGTAGCCCAACGCTTCGGCTGCCGCCAGGGTGGAACCGGCTCCGGCGAAGGGATCCAGCACTACGCCCTCGCCAAGCGGGAGGACAGCGCGGACGAGCTCGCGCATGAAGGCCTGTGGCTTCAGGCTTGGGTGGGAAGCAATCTCCCGCTCGCGTTTCCTGGTCGGGGCGGATCGAATCACGTCGCCGAACGGTCTGTCTTCGGAAGGCCTGCGGAATCCGCCTGTTCCCCACTTCCGCAGGCTGTCCTGGACTCTCCCCTCGAGCGGTTTGCGGTAGATGAGCCAGGGCTCCCACATGGACCGCGGCATCACGCTGACTTCTGCGAATTCCTCATGCGCCGCCTTGGGTCTGTCACCGCCGCGAAGGGTCATTACCAGGCGGATGAGCTCGCCACGACGCTCCAGGCCGGCATCGGCGAGCGCTCCGGAGACGATGTAAGACAGGAGCGGATTGGATGCGACGACGACGTGAGCTCCGGGAACGAGGCGGGAGATCAGGAGCCTGGCCCAGAGGAAGAAGAAGTCGCGGAGCTCCGACAGCTGATCCGTGGTGAGGGTCGTGAAACGGGGCAGTGGGGAACGCAGGTGGCCATCGAAGGACGGCGGGATGCGCCATGTGCCACCTTTGCCGTTGCGGAGCTTGGTTTGCTGCTCGGCGGTGTACTCGTGCAGCCCGTAGGGCGGGTCGGTCACGACGCCATGGATGGATCTCTCGGGCTGCGTCTCCAGCCAGTCGAAGCAGTTGGCATGGTGGATGATAGCCTTGCCGATGCGGAACGGCGCCTGCCAGTCTCCGAAGTCTTCGACGCCGCTCTCCGCCCCGCGCAGTTCCAACTGCCGGACTCGGTACGCCCCTCTACCCTCCCTGACGAATACCTCAGGTGTGTTGAGGCGAAGGTACGACCGGACGGAGGAAGTCGGCGTCGAGCCGATCATCTGGCGCACCCGGCTCTCGATCTCCTTTACCGATAGGGCCTCGGAAGAGGGGGACAGTACCTGGATGATGGCATCGCGGACCCGGCCCGGCGCATATCTTGATCGGTTGGCGCTCATGGGAAGCAGTATAGACGTCTGGACGTCTTTTGTCAAGCGCGGGATAATTTGTCATTGTAATTGATTAGCGACCTTTCGCGCTGAGGCGCCCCGACGTCCTGACCTACGGAACTCGGCAACCATCCGCGGCCGACACGGGAACCGCAAGAGGCAATGTCTCGGCTCGGTCTCTTGGCCCAGATCTCCCGGTAATCAGTTACGCAAAAGAGACAAAGGGCGCCTGCTCGTCGCACCTCGGTTTTTATTGAGCGCCGGTTGTGATTTAATCCTCGCGGATAATGGTATAATCGCAGCACAGGCGCCCCAGGTCGGCGGCCAGGTCACATCGCTTGCGATGCGCAAAGGCGGCAAATTGATGGAACGCCCAAAAAATTCAGGAGGAATCGCGATGCATCTCATATCTACCCTATCAAGCCGTTCCACGGGGCGTGCAGCGGCGCTTGTATCAGTCGGCGCTCTTTTTACCGCCGGAGTTTTTGCTTTTGCCGCCGCACCCGCGGCGGCAGTGTTCCCGGAGAATCCGGTGACGGTGAGTCAGTTGCTGCCGGCGCAGGGATCTTATACGCTGAAATGCGACTTTCATCCGGGCCAGGTTGAGCGGCTGCAAATCCAGAATCGAATTCTTACGACCAGTGGGAAACCCGGGGTTCCCCCAAAGCTCATTGATTCAAGCACTCTCATACTCCGGGAAACGGTTCGCCAGATTAAGCCTGATGGGGACGCTGTGGTCGTGGATGAGATTGAAGGAGAGCCCGCACGTATGACGCGCGTGCTGAACCGTTCTCGCTCCGTGCTCGCTACGCAGGTGGAAGCCGGAAACCCGGACGCCGCCAATGATCTTAATGACGCGGAAGAGCTGGTGGCCGTGGTATTTCCAAAGCACGCGGTACACGTTGGCGATCATTGGACCGCAGGTCCGAGCGCGCTTGCCGATGACGGCGTTCGGATGAAGGCCAATGAGACGCTGACAGGAGCTGACGAGGTGGACGGCTCGCGAGCGCTAAAAATCAGTCTCACCGGTCACGGCGCGCATCCCGACGCCAAGGCCATTCCGCTCCGTTATACCGGGTCTGCAAGTGTTGACGCCCACACCGGCGCCCTTCTTAAGGAGACCGGCGTTGTTGAAGCTATCGGTGGTAAGATGGCGGGAGCCAGCATCCGGTACGAGCAGACCATCACCCGACTTCAGGGCGCCTCGGACAACACCAGCCCCGAGCTTCCTGCCATTCAGGGAACCGTCAGCGTATAGGCGCTGACATGAGCAAATTACAGGATGTTCAAACCTTTCGCGTGTTCTGGCAGCCGATGGTTCGGCGGTGTCAGTATGACTTTGCGGACGTGCTGACGCGCGGCATGAGGCCTATGGGATCGCGGTGGGCTGACGCAGGCACGCGCCCCTGGGCGAAGGATCCTGGCGAACCACATGGCACGGCGATTCCGTGGAGTGGGATGTGTTTGGCTCGCGGGTCAGTGTTCATCCCCTCGGGATGGGCGTCTCGAAGTTCGCGTCATCGATTCTCAGACAGTTAACCTTACCACTTCGATCTGGCTTCTGTCGCTGATCCCGGCATGATAGCGCGTGTCGGCCAGGACCCGGTGCCGCTCGGGCGGGAGATCGCCGTACGGAGCATTGTGCTCCAGGAAAAGATCCAGCGCCACCATGTCGGCCGCAACTGGATCGGTTCCGAATATCAGGCTCTTCTGGAAATATTTCGGGCCGCGTGTCAGCTCGCCGAACCGCAGCGCATCGACGATGACCAGGTGGCTCATGTGGCCGAACTCCGGTATGATCACCGAGCCTGCGGTTTCCATCGCGTTCGGATGATGAGGCGCCGGGCCTCCGCGGGACATAGTCGCGAAGTGCTTCACCACTCCGGAAACCCCGGCGATGGAATGGCTCTTCAGCGTTGGCGTCATTACAAGCGCCGTGAAGCGCTTGCGGTGGAAGTTCGACGGAATCGTGTAGACCGCGCCGTCCAGCGCTTCTGGTGGAACGCCGGCGCCGGTTACGCCTGCTCGCATCTGCGCCATCCAATCCGGATGCTGGGTGTCCAGCGAACAATATGTCACGCTGACCGATTGCGGCGAAGCGAGAAGAATCCCGCGAGCGGCTTCGGCAACCACCTCGGGCACGTTCAGAAGCCACGTGCCCGAGTCCGCCAGTGCAACCGCATCGGCAGGCGTAATGAACGTCTTCCAGGCGTCGGCCACGTCGTTTCGACCCGAGAGCCGCATGATCCCGGCCTCGAACATCCGCCGGAGCGCGCCCGTGTTAACCGGCCGGTTCCGGTCAATCACGTCCGGGCAGGTGACGATGACCACTTTCGTTTTCCGCGGCTCGGCCATCAGCGGCGCCGCGGCGATACCTGCGGCCAGCGAAGCCGCTCCCCCAATGAACTCTCTCCTGCCTATCCGGAGCATGTGCGTCTCCTTTCCACTCTGTTCACGCATCGGGCCACGGGCTCCCGGGCTTAAGAAGCAGGGAATGAAGTTTATCCAACATCTTTCTGGCGGCGCGGCCATCTGTCCTGTCCCAGGCCGCGCCGATGAGCCGGTCGTGGCCGACGACGAAGAGCGGCCGCCTTCGCGGCGCCGGGGGAAGTGCCCGAAGAGCCGCCCCGGCCGCCCCGGCCGTGGGATAACGAATCACTACCAGACTAACTCCTCCGGCGTACGAGGCAGCCGCTGCCTCGGTGCTCGGCGTGAGCTGAAATGATCCGTCCTCGGTGAACCGGATCGTGTCGAGCGCGGGCTTGGTATGAAAGTACTTCACGCTGTTCTGAACGTATCCCGCGTGTGGGAGATATTGCAGAAGGTCGGGAAGGGCGCCCCGCTCCCGGATGGCAGAGGTCATCGATCTGGCCAGAGGCAGCAACTGCTCGGCTTTGATTCCGCGGAGCTTATCGCTGTAGAGGATGAAGGTAAAGCGGCCTTTCCAGAGGACCAATTCGCCCGTGCCGGCCTCCGCCCGGTGATCCAGTTCGATGTGCCTGGCCTTCGGATCTCGCTTCATGGAAACCAGGCCAAATGCGTTCGCTGGCGTGCCCATGTCATATACTTCGGCAGTTACAACCGCGCCTCCCGGCGCAGCAAACTGCTCGACACCCAATGCCCTGTAGCCGCACGCTTTTGGGATCTCCCCTGCTCCATCCATGTAATCAAAGACGCGGTCACCGGTGAACAACCGCGGAGGCCCACGCCGCCGCCATCCCTTCAGGTTTCCGGTCCTGGCGAGCAGTCTTTGAACCCCGGCCACCGCCGTGTCGGTGAGCCGCAGCGTTTGCCCGAAGACTCCCGTGACGTAGAGGCCAATAAGCGCTGCTGTAACTGACGAGGTGAATTTCATTCAGCGATCCTTGATAGCATACTTCCGCTCGTGATCGACCACTCCGTTACGATGATTCCATTAGACATTCCCGTGAACAGCCAAGTTACCATTGCCCGATAACGCGCCACATGTGTCGCTCCAGCGCTTGATGGTACTGCTCCAATGCGCTATCTCTTTCAATCCTCGTCGGCCCGCGGCACTGCCGCGAGCTCCATCGGCGCTCGCTTCCGCTTCCCGCCTCTCTCGGAGCTTTCGTCCTGCCTGTACCGTCAGCTCCTCCGGCGTTACGATCAATTGTACCAGGCTCATTTGGGGCGACAGTTCTACCGCTGATAGCAGATCGTCCAGATAGCCAAGACTCAAATGTTCATCCCTGAGCGCTCGAAACTGTCCCGGCAGATCACAGTCAGGGTGCGCCGGGAAGCTGGACGACGCATCAATTCGATGGAGCGGGCGGGGATCCCGGGTTTCCAAGTTTTCGGGTTGACACGCGCGGACGGGAAGTGATAACATGCATCCAGCAGCCTGAGTGGCGCTCCGCGAGACCAGGAGCAGGGGTTTTTGTTTTATCAAAGCGCTCATCTGAATAGAATCGGTGTACCCGGCGGGCCGGCCGCGCGCCGCGTGATCGCCGCGCCCCACGCGCTGTCTCCCATTCCACATCCCTGTCTGAGTATCAAGGGGAAGCCACCGTTCGGATAGTTCTCTTCCGCCAATGGCGGAAACGGCTTGAACCGGGCGACGCTCTTCCCCCAAGGGAAGGGCGTTTTTTTTTGCGGTCGCTTTTGGACCAGCCTTCTGGAGAATTGAGATGAGTCTGAAGTATCAGTGCGAACCGACGGACGAGGGGTATTATCTCCTCAATAAGGGTGTCAGCGTTCCGGTGCGTCTCTTCCTGAACGAAAAGCTCTGGAACGAAAGCGAAGAATCGCTCTATTCGCAGGTGCAAACCGCCACCGAATACCCGGGTGTACTCGACGTGGTGATCACGCCGGACGCTCACCACGGCTACGTCGTCCCCGTCGGTTGTGTCATCGCCACGGATGGAACACTGCTGCAGGCCGCCTGCGGGTACGATATTGGCTGCGGAATAATGAGCTTCAGGTCCACTGTTCCAATGGCGAAAGGATATGACGACCGGCTGCGCAAGAAATTCTCCGAAGAGGTGATGTCTCGCGTTGGAATTGGCGTGGGCAAGCGAGGGCCGTACTCTTTCACCCGGGAGAAGTTCCAGGAGATCATTCGCCGTGGCGCCGCCGCGCTCGGGTATAAACGGGGCAATTCGGAACGTGATTTTATTCCCGTTGACGACACCTGGGACCCGCCCGCGAAACCGGTTGACCGCGGTATCGGCCAGTTGGGATCACTCGGAGGGGGGAATCACTTCATTGAGCTCCAGCACGATCAGGATGGCTATCTCTGGGTGATGGTGCATACCGGCAGCCGCGGCTTTGGGCACGGTCTGGCGACGCACTTTATTCAGAGCGGTAAAGAGGAGATGAAAAAGCGGGGCATCACGATCAGAGGCGGCGCCGAGGCGATCTTCTTTGAGCCGGATTCACCGCTCTACACCGGATATAAGAACGCGGTGGCCGCGGGAGGTAACTTCGCCATTGCCAACCGGCTGCTTATCTGGGAAGGCGTTGGAACGGGATTCCGACGGGTGTTTGGACAGGAGCCGGAGCTGGTTTACGAGATCAGCCATAACCTTGCGCAGGAAGAGTACCTGCCGGATGGCCGCCGCGCCTGGATTCACCGGAAGGGCGCCACGCGGGCCTTTCCGGCGGGTCACCCGATGCTGGCCGGAACCCGGTGGGAGAAGACCGGTCACCCGGTGCTGATTCCGGGATCGATGGGCGATCAGTCGTTCATTCTGATGCCGCGGCCGGGCGCCGCGAAGGCGCTGTATTCCGTTAATCATGGATGCGGACGCCGGATGAGCCGGGCGGCGGCAAAGAGAAGCATGACCCAGAGCGGCGTGAACAAGCAGATGAAAGAGCTGAACGTGATGGTGAACGCCGGCGGCGACGTGCCGATCGACGAGTCCCCGAACGTCTATAAACCTGCTAAGGATGTCATTCAGTCCGTCGTCGACGCCGGCCTCGCCGAAGTCGCCTATACCCTCACTCCCATCGCCAGCATTAAGGGAGAAGACTGAGGGCGAAGGATGAGGTATGAAGGATGAAGGATGAATCACAAACACTGAAATTACAGGCCCCTCGCGCCTCGCGCCTGTTCTCCCGGCAGGACTAATCGGCACGGGGCAAGAATGAAGGCGTCATGTTTAACTTAGGCGTACTCACCGATGAGATTGACCAGGATTTCGAGCATGCGCTCGACGTGGTAGAGGAGTGGGGACTTCGGACTATCGAGCTGCACTCGCTCTGGGGCCGCAATATCTGTGACCTGGAACCGGCCGATCTCACCCGGGCGCTGCGAATGGTCCGGCAGCGAGGGATGCGAGTCTGCGCCATCGCGTCTCTCTTTCTCCGCTGTCCCATTGCTGATACCGAGGCGTACCGGGCGCACCTCGAGATTTTGGAACGGTCGTTCCGGCTGGCGGAGCTGTTCGATACCCGGTTGGTGCGCTGCTTCTCGTTCTGGCGTGAAGATACCCTCAGCCATCATTGGGAGACGCTTCTCGACCGGCTGGAGCTGCCGGTTCGAATGGCCGAACGGGCGGGGATGATCCTTGCCTTCGAAAATGTGCGAAGCTGCCTTGTGGGAACGGGCGCCGAGACCCGGGAGCTGATGCTCGCCGTTCATTCCCCCGCGTTCCGATCGCTCTGGGATGTGGGGAATGCGCTCGTTTCGGGCGAGAAGGACCCCTATCCGGCCGGCTACGAGGCGGTGCGGCCCTGGATCATTCACGTGCACGTCAAAGACGCCATGATCTACCCGGATGGCAAATCAGACTGGCAGCCAATCGGCGACGGCCAGGTGGATTTTGCCGGTCAGCTCGTCGCGCTCCATCAAGACGCTTATGAGGGGGTCATCTCGCTGGAAACGCATTACAAACCGACCGGCGGTTCCAAAGAGCAGGGTAGCCGCGAGTCCTTCGCCGGTCTTACCGAGATGTTGAGCGAGCTCGGTTTGGCGTGGGTGTAATTACACCGTCTTCCCGACGAGGCTGCTGACCGCCGCGTCCATACCGGCCCTCGTCTGGATCTGCATGGCGCCCGGTTGGAGGGCGATCAAAATGAAGTAAGCCGCCGGAATCTGGGTGGCGTCGGTGATATTGGTTCCGAGAACGGTATTTAACGTCAGCACGGATGCATCCACGTCCGCGGAGGTCGCGCCGGAATCGCCGCCGGCGACCAGCGCTGCGGCAATCTGCGTGTCGGAGTAAGTCGCTGGCCCCGTGGCCAGGGCATTGACCCATTCATGACCAAAGACAGGAAGCGGCATACCGCTGAGGATCTCCCCGGCGCGAGCATAAACCACGGCGGCCATAACCGACTGGCGTACCGAAGGAGAATGGTTGGAGGCGCCGAGGTACATTCCCAATTTTCCATCGAGATCACCCTGCAGATGATGGCCCGCGAGCACGTCTGGCCGACGGTCGTGGTTCGGGTTATGCGTATGCAGATCCGGCTCCTGTGTTGATTCCGTGGGATGAGCGTTCTCCTGGGTCTGTTGATCCTGCTCAACCTGATCCGCGTCGGCGTCGGCGTCCGCTGGGGAAGCGCCGGCCGCTTCGGCCTGCTCCGCCGCCAGTTCGCCGACGGTGGAGACCTCATCCACCGCAACACTCGAAGCCCCGGAAACCGGGATCGGCGCCATCACCTGGATCTGGCCGCTTGCGCTCGTGACCGCCGCCGCCAATCCCTCGCCCGTCGAGTCCGGGGGGAGCGGAATCTGGAAGGATCCATCGCTATTGGTCGTTGCCGGTCCTGATATCCGCTGATGTGTCAGGCGCGATATTATCGTTACCGCGGCGCCGGCGAGCGGTTTGTTACCACCGGGCGCCACCGCCTGGGCCGGCGTACCCCAGAGGGTCGATACGGAAGCGCCCAGAGACGCCAGCAGACTATGAGAGACTGGAAGCGATGCCACCTGGTCCAATGGTGCGCTGGCATTACCGCTCAACATGGACCCGGCGCCTCCCGGACCCGTTGCGCCATCACCGCTCCCACAGCCCGCAATGGTAACGGCCCCCGCGGCGGCCGCAATCGCGGCGCCGCAAATAATCATCTCTGTCAGCGTCTTCATGATCGAACTCCTATTGTCTGCTTCAATCAGGATACGGAACAAGTACGGGCGGAGAATTCGCCGGATGTGGCGCCGGCGTCCAGGACGGCCTCCGAATGCTTCGCTCCTGCTTCGGTCCTACGAGAAAGTTGGAATAAGCATCGAAACCGGATAACCAGTGGTAGCCCTCAATCATTATGGACGCCATGCGGCTGGCTGGTAGTTACGATGCGCTCGGGCGTGGCTACGACTTAAGACTGAATGAGCCGCAACTTTCGAACGATAATTCACGTCGATCCCTTTAGCAGTCATCGCAGAAGGCCAGCATGTCCCCGATCATACCGGTTATGTTGAAGCTGAGCGCGGCGCGCTTGATTCTGCCTGGCTTCTCAAGAAAGAACGTATGCGAATTCGTAGACCAACTCTCCTTTATCTTCTCACGTTTGTTTGCCTCATGCCGGCGCCGGTGATGGCGCAAACGGCCGCGGCTTCAAGCCCCTTCAAAATTGAAAGCTCGGCGACAGCAACCGGCGTCTTTTCTCCCGCCACACATGTACGGATAGAGTTCTGGCCGCTCTTAGGGCGGTTCCTGATCGATGGCGCCGGACCTCATGCTCTGCAGTGGGCTTCAGTGCAATTCCGGTCTGGCGGGAAGAATTATGTCTTTCCCGGAGGTCTGACGCTCGAGAGCGCAGCCGCGCGACAGGGGACCGATGCGCTGGGTCCCTTCGCTGAGGTGTTCGTTTCCTGGAAGGCGAAAGATCCGGCGCACACCCCGGTTCAGACCTCGGCGCGTCTCTACAAAGGGCTTCGAGGGGTGCTTTTCGATGAAACATTTCCCGCCGGCGCCCGGCAGACCGATGCGCGCGGCTTTTCGGACGTGGGCTGCGCTTTCCCCGTCTTTGACGCGCCAGCCGTGGTTCCGGCGGGACTCCGCTGGCTCTCTTACACTTACCAGGACTGGCCCATCCCGATCCGGGGCGACGGCTGGCCGCAAACACTTGGACGCGCCAGTTGGCCGGCCGCTGGTTCCGACGACCGGCTGCGTACGCCGCTCGTGCTCTTCAACGCCGAGGGACAGTGCGAGATGCTGTCGCCCGTAGACCACGGCGTACAACAGGTCTCGGCGCTCGCCACCTCGAGAGACGCCGGTCATTTTGCGGTGATTGTCGGCGAACGGCCCAAAGCTTCCTCGACACCGGGAACGCCTGGGGCGGCGCACGCGCCGCCGGTACTGGCTGAAAAACAATCCAGCTCTCCTGTCGTCTCCACCGCAAAGGACCAGAATGCAGGTCCCACGCCGGCCATCGGCCGCGCCATTGAGGCTCCGCCTCTTCTCGCAACTGCGCCTGCTGTTCCCCCAACGAATCTTGAGCCTATTCAATCGCCGGACCCGAAGCCCCTGATTAAAGAAACCGCTGAATCCCCACCCCAAACACCCGCCCCAGGTGAAACCTCCGCCGCTCCTGATCTGGCTGACTCCGAATCGGGCGCCGCCGTGGATGCAAACGTCGCGGGCGCAAACACTGCGGGCGCAAACGCTGCGGGCACAAAACCCCCAGGCGCACAGAAGAAGGCGCCGGATGTAGGCGCCGGACCGGTCGTGCCGCCGCTTCCTTCCGATATCGGATATAATCCGCTGCCCTCGATCCTGGTCGGCGCGGAGGGACGCGTTCGTGAGCTTCCCCCCGGCGCCGCGTTCCACAGCGTTTTAGTTTTTGGCGATACCGGAGTGGTAGACACGGTGCTGCGGTGGGGCCGATTCATGCAGCGATTCAATGGCAAACACCGTCGGAAAGCGCCCGATGATTTTACTGCCAGGACTCTTGGCTACTGGACCGACAACGGATCCGCCTATTACTATCGCACCGAAGGAAACGCCGGTTACGAGGCCACTCTGGCCGCGATTCGCGCCTATCACGAGGAGGATGCTATCCCGGTGCGTTACTACCAGCTCGATTCCTGGTGGTATCCCAAGGGCCGAGATGGCGGCACGCTGCTCTGGGCGCCTAACAGCTCCACGCTGCCTCGCGGTATCGCGGGCATTGTCCGGGTGCTGAAGGCGCCCCTCGCGCTCCACAACCGCTACTGGAGCTCCGCCACTCCCTACCGTGCAGGCGGCGAGTTCACCCCGGGGCGGGGTTCGACCGTCCCGCTCCAGGTTGGATTCTTCGATCAACTTTTCCACACCGTCACGGGCTGGGGCTGCCGGCTCTATGAACAGGATTGGCTGGATCCTCAGTTCCACAAGGTAGATCTCCTGCAGACCCGGTTCGACACCCCGCAGCGGTGGCTGTCGGCTATGGATGAAGCGGCAGCGCACTACGGGCTGCCGATCCAGTATTGTATGCCGTCCATCGGCTTCTACCTCGCGAGCTCCGGTCTGCCAAACGTCACCCAGATCCGAACCAGCCGCGATTTCTCCCGCGATAACCCTCGCAACGTGCATCTCCGCTGGATGGAGGACATCCAACTCTCGCTGCTCGCTCGAGCGCTCGGATTATCGCCCTCCAAGGACGTGCTGCTCACGAGCCAGCAAGGAACGACAAAAGCCGGCGCGTGGGAAGAGGCCGAGGCGCTATTAGCCATTCTAAGCCACGGCCCGGTTGGAATCGGGGATGCATTTGGTCATACGGACATCAATCTAATCCACCGGATCTGTTTGGAAGACGGAACTTTAGCGCAGGCCGATGCGCCCGCGATTCCGGTGGAGAGTGTGGTGACAGGCGCCGCCAATCTCAGCGGTCTGCCGCAGGCCGAGACCGCCCGGACGACGCTCGATGGTCAGACGTGGCGCTATCTGTTAACGCTTGATGTGGGCGATTCCCGACTGTTAGGTGAAAACCGTCGCCTCAAGACCAGCGCCCCGCTTCCTTTCGATGCGCCTATGCCGACCACGGCGATGTTGGGCCCGCTGCCCGGCGCCTACCTCTGCTACGACAGCCTGCACGATAAGATCCTTGGTGTGGCGGACAACGCGCATCCCCTTCCCTTGAATCCGAATTTCGATGGGATGAGTTATACCGTCTTAGCTCCCTTAAGACCGGATGGAAGCGCGTTCGTCGGTGACATAAGCAAGTACGTCACCGTCTCTCGTGAGCGGTTCCAGGCGATCCAACCTGAAACCAACAGCCTGGACCTGACGCTGGATGGACCGGTCGGATCCCGGGTCCGTCTCGCAGTGTACGACCCGAAAGCGACGCCATCGCTTCAGATGGATGGCCATACAATCGCGCCGGAACGGGCGCCGAGCGTGGATTCTTCAGACGGATATACCGCAGCCGGATACGCGCCGGATCAGGCTGCAGCCGCTCCCACAACTCCGGATGCTCTTTTCTACTTCAGCTTTCATCTGCCCGCGTCGGCCCATGGCGCTCACGCTGTTCTCCGCACGTCCCCGACAACCCCACCCTGACCCTCCCCGCAAGCGGAGAGGGAGTTCGCCGCCCTGGACCGATCCTCCCCGCAAGCGGAGAGGGAGTTCGCCCCCCTGGACCGATTCTCCTCACGAGGCGAGGGGGAGTTCGCCCCCCTGGACCGATCCTCCTCACGAGCCGAGAGGGAGTTGACATCTCCCCGCTTGCGGGGGGACTGAGGGGGGTCCGCCAGCCGCGCCAGAGCAGGGTTCAGGATCGCTGATCGATGGGCTGCCAGCGGAGGCCGCGGGGACCGACATAGATGGATGTGGGTCGGATCAGCCGGTTATCTTCCAACTGTTCAATCATGTGGGCCGTCCAGCCCGCGGTGCGGCCAATCGCGAAAACCGGTGTGAAGACTTCGGGTGGAATACCGATGGAGTGGAGAATCAGGGCCGCGTAAAGCTCCACGTTGGCATAGAGATCGCG
>DASRZA010000266.1:0-7147 GCA_035686845.1 Armatimonadota bacterium
TTCGCTGCCGAGCAGGAAGAGGTGGGCCGAAACCTGCTTCTGCACGTCCAGCTTCGTTCCGTAGAACGAACATCCGGCAAGATACAGGTCGACGGGCTGTCTGCCCTGCTGCCGGATCTTCGCCTGGGGCGGGTCGTTGTAGAACTGATCGGTTCCGACGAAGAGTTTGCCGTGGTAATTGTCGATCTGGAAGGAGACGCCGCCGTTGGGATTGTCCTTGGGCACGGTGAACTCTATCTTGGCGCCCTGGATGGTCGCACGGCCGGGGGGATCGCCGGGCGATCCTTCCAGCAGATAGCCGCTGTCCGCCTGCTCCACGTAGGAATCGCTCATGACGATGCTCTGGCTGTCCCGCAGGTAAACCGGATGGAGTGACCCGGTGGTCAGCCGGGTCATGAATCCCAGGAACCCGTCCCGGACACGCTTCTTGCCTTCCACCACGATAGATCCCTCGTAGGAACAGCTTGAAACGATCGTGGCGCGGGCGCTGTCCACGACCCGGATATTCCCCTGGACGTACGGCATCATGACCAGGTCGCCCGGGCCGAGATCGGAGAAGACCAGGCCCTTCCGGAACGGCTGCTTCTGATACATGCCGTAGACATAGACGCCGTCGTAGGTCATGGAGGAGCGCCCGCCGGACCCGGTCTGCAGGACGTCGGCGCCATTGTCCATCGCGCCGGCGTCGGCGCTGCCCACCATGATCGCCTGCAGCACGTCCCTTTGAGGATTCTTCACCGCAATCATCGTTCCGCCCGGTGCGCCCTTCCAGACCAGGCGGGTCAGGAACCCGCTGCCTCCCACGAAATAGCCGGTGGAGGGATGGCGGGCGGTGGTCGACTCGCCGTCCATATGCAGCGTTCTGGTGATGACGTAGACGCCGGTAGGGAGGTAGGCGATGGCGTCGCGGCCGTAAGCACGGGCGGCGTCGATGGTCTTCTGGATGGCGGTGGTGTCGTCGGTCTTGCCGTCGTCGCGGGCGCCGAAATCGCGCCGGGCGTCGAAGACCCGACCGGGCAGCCGGACATGCTCCTGCAGAAAGCTCTGGCTGGCGGATCGGAGGGAGCCGGATCGGCGGCCCGCGGGCACGGTATAAAGCCGGGCGCCCGGGCGCGGCCGGACGACGTAAGGCGCGCCTTCGACCCGGTTCTGGGAGACAATCAACCGCTGCCCATCCCGCAGGACCTGTACAGGCGCCGTGCCTGCCGGCGGATGCGTGAAGACGCAATCGAAGAGCATGATGGGCGCGCCGTTCAGCGTAATGGCGCCATCCGTGCTCTTCCAACCGGCGACGCGGCAGTCCTCAATGGTCATTGGCGCGACGGGCTGGACGTAGTGGACGAAGGCATTGGAGCCGTAGGAACTGCAGCGGCGGATGGAGCTGCCGTGCTCGGGAGAGGCCTGGATATCCACGATCCGGCTCCCTTCGAAATGGCAGTCACGGATATAGAAATTGCCGTGATTGCACTCCACGCCAGTATCGCACTGGCGGAACTCACAGCCGTCGAAGGTGTAATCGTAATCGTTGAATTGCGTGAACGCGGCCCCGCGCCGGCAGTCCTGGAACAGGCAGTTCTCGAACATGGCCTCGGCAAGAGCCAGTTTCCGGGCGGGATCCACCAGCAGACCGGCGTCGGTGAAGTGGAGGAAGGCCAGATCCTGGTGCCGGACCTCGGTCTCGAAGCGCCGGTCGGAGTTATGATAGAGGCCGACGGCCGCTTTTCCCTTGCCGTCCAGCGTCAACCCAACAAAGCGGGAATAGGCCACGCCATTCACCAGAATCATGCGCCCGCCGGCCGGCCCATCCCACACCAAGCGGGTGGCGCGGCCATTCCCCACGATCAGGATTCCGGTCAGCGGTCCGGTGATGGCGAGCGTGCGAGTGATGCGGTACGTCCCGGGCGGAAGGTAGACCGTGGCGCCGTCGTGAAGGCCCGCAAAGGCAGCCTGGAGAGCCGCCGTGTCGTCGGCGACGCCATTCCCCAAGGCGCGGGGCGTTACCTGAGTCTTCACGTTGACCCAATCGGACCGGGGCTGCCAGTTCAGGACCGGGATCTGAGGCGGCGCCGCGGCGGCGGTCGGGGCGATGAGGGACGGGATGAGGGCGCAGAGTAGCGCCAGGATTGAAGGAGGCCGCCAGCAGAAGCATGAGGCGCCCCATCGCGCGTTCATCACCGTGTGTCCCTTATCCTGTGTGAGTCCCGCCGGCTGAATGGGTCCTGGCCCGGGCAGCCGGCGAGCGCTGCCTGCTAACCGCGCCGGCAGTGTGAGCGAGAGCATTGGAAGCTGCAGAAATTGTAGCAGACGCGCACCCTGTTCGGCCGAGTCGTGCGCGTTCGGCACGGCACGCCCGAGATTGGAGGCGCGGTCATGTTTCAATCATTATCCTCGTCCGCCGCGCTTGAGGCTCGGTCCTCCCTCCAGGACTTCACGGCCGATGAACATGCGCGTCACCAGGGCCAAAGACGTTTGCTCTATTCGGTCGTCCCTGCGGGAATAGTGTCGATATTGATTTTGTTTAACCCCTTGGGTTATACTAATACTGAAAGCCGGATAATGAGGGGGCGCCGTTGGACATCGTCTTTAGCTCCACGAAGCTCCAGCGAATGTGCAGCGACCAAAAACTCCGTGTGCGGAGTTATGGCCCGCGTAGAGCGGAGTTGATACAACAGCGTCTCGACGAACTGCGCGCCGCGGAGGCGCTTGAGGACATTCGGCGCATCCCGGGTCCACGCTGTCACGAACTCAAGCAGAATCGACAGGGACAGCTCTCCGTCGATCTGGATCATCCCTACCGGCTCCTTTTCGAACCGGCGAATGACCCGGTACCACGGACCCCTGATGGGGGCCTGGACTGGAGCCAGGTAAATGCTGTCCGTATTTTGGAGGTGATAAATACACATGAGTAGAGTCATACGGAATGAATACGAGCCGGATACCGTCTCCCCGCCTGGAACGACGCTTCTGGAGACGCTGCAGGAAATTGGTATGACGCAGGCCGAACTGGCCGAGCGCACCGAACGTCCGCTGAAGACAATTAATGAGATCATCAAGGGCAAGGCGGCGATCACACCGGAGACCGCGCTGCAGTTGGAACACGTGTTGGGAATACCGGCCCGTTTCTGGAATAACCGGGAATCGCATTATCGGGAGAGCCTAGCGAAACGTGAAGAAAGCGATCGCCTTTCGAAGCAAACTGACTGGATGGACGACGTTCCGGTAGCCAAACTGGTGGATTTAAAATGGATCAGGCGGTGTTCCACCAGGGTTGAGCAGACACGAGAAGTGCTGAGTTTCTATGGCGTTGCCACCCCGGGCGCCTGGCGACAACTCTGCGATGGCAGCCGGGCTGCCTATCGCAAAGCCCGGGCGATAGAAGGACATCCGGCTGCCATTGCCGCCTGGCTTCGGAAAGGCGAGATGGATGCGCGGGGGATTGCCTGCGAACCCTATGAAGAAAAGCGATTCCGGAGTTTGCTGCCCCGACTGCGTTCGTTGACCCGCATAGGGGATCCGGCAAAATTCGTGCCGGAATTGCAGAGGCTCTGCGCAGAGTGCGGGGTGGCAGTAGTATGTATTCCGGAGATTTGTGGGAAGATGGGTACTCGGCTCTGCGGCGCAGCGCGATGGATGACGCCCGATAAGGCACTGATCCAACTGAGCGCTCGTTACAAGGATGATGGCAGCTTCTGGTTCACCTTCTTCCATGAGGTCGCACATATCTTGCTGCATGGCAAGAAGGCTGTCTTCCTCGACGATCGAATCGGGGAGGACACAGATGAGAAGGAGAAGGAAGCCGACACATACGCCGGCAATGTGCTGATTCCTGCCGCTGCGCTTGGGAAGTTTGTCGCCGCCGGCAACTTTACCGCGGCAGCCATCAAGCGCTTTGCAGATGAGATCGTTATCGCGCCCGGTATCGTAGCCGGCCGACTTCAGCATGATGGCGTCATCGGATGGAACACTGGGAATAGTCTTAAGACGCGTTATAGGTGGGTGGACGACGCGGATGAGGAAAGAGAGAGAGCACAGGTCAGCCTCTGAGCAGCTGATCCCGCGACGGATAGGTCGGGCTGCTCGCGCTGGCTGAGCGGGTGGTGGGGGAGACCATGCCGGCTGACCGGCCGACACCGGCGACGCTCAGTATTGCACTTCGGGAGAAGCTGGCCAGCTTCGCGGCATGACAAACAAAAACGCGGGAGAGACCGATTGATTGGTCTCTCCCGCGTTTTTGTAACTCGACCTCTAACGCTTTCCCCTTACTCGCCGGCTACGGCGGTGTACGAGATGTCGGCCCACACGGCGCTGTCGGCCCATACAGCGCTGTCGGCCCACACGGCGCTGTCGGCCCACACGGCGCTGTCGGCCCATATCGCGCTGTCAGCCCACACGGCGCTGTCCGCCCATACAGCGCTGTCCGCCCACACGGCGCTGTCGCCCCAGATACCCGAGACGTCCTGCGCGGAGAGGGTACCGTCGGAGTTCCAGTAGATGGTTGGCGATAGAGCGTAGCCGGTCACCACGTCTGTGCTGTTGAGAGCGGCCGGGATATTGAGCAGTCCTGCGCCCTGGTAATAGGGACTGTATGAGACGTTCGGGTTCCAGACTTTGGTGGCGGTCTTCATGAGCCGGCCTTTGACCGTGTTGGGGTTGATGGAGGGTGAATTCTCGATTAACAGGGCCGCGGCGCCGCTCACCAGACCGGCGGACATACTGGACCCTGAAAGGACGAAGTACTGCCAGGTGAACTTCCCGTTCAATGAAACCTCGTAGTAGGTCCAGTAGACTCCGTTGGTTCCAATATAGGTTTTATAGAGGTAGCTGTTGGACGCGGCTACGGAGATCAGTTTATTGCCGGGCGCCACGATATCCGGTTTCAGGATATGGTCGATCCGGGTGGGACCGTGGGAAGAGTAAGTGGCCATCTGGTCATCGGAAACGCTTCGGGTGTTAAGATCCTTCGTGGCGCCAACGGTGATAACATAGGGATCGTTGCCCGGAGAGTCGACGGTACCGAAGGCGGGTGGGCTGTCCATGTCCCACGGAAGAGATCGTCCGTCGTTACCGGCGGCGCAAACGACCACGATGCCGGCTTTCCAGGCGGCCTCGACGGCCTGGCAAAGGGGATCGACGGTGTAACTCTCGCCAACCGGGTGGCCCATGGATAGATTGATCACCCGGATGTTGTACTTTGCCTTGTTGCTGACACACCACTGCAGGCCGCTGATAGCGCTGCTCACGCTCCCCACGCCGAACGAGTTCAGGATTTTCACGTTGAGAAGGGTCGCATTCGGCGCCACTCCCTTAAAGGTCCGGTAGCAGAGCAGTCCACTGCTGTTGGCGCCATTGCCAGCGATGAGCCCGGCGACGTGGGTGCCGTGGCCGCAGAGGTCATTCGTGGTGCTGTCGCTGCTGAAGTTCGGCCCGTTGATCACGCGGTTTGTCTTGAAGAGCAGAAGGAAGGTGTTTACAAAATCGTTGCTGCTCCCGATACCGGAATCAAGCACGGCCACGGTTACGCCTGAGCCGTCGACCCGGTCGTTATTGTTGGCGAAATCGGCGCCGACCGCGGCGTTTGCGTAATCGTCTAGCTTATGAATGGAAAAATCGGATGAGATATGGCAAACCCACGGGCGGGCGGCCAGTTTCGTGATGTTCCGGGCAGGAATGGCGCCGCTCAGCGCCGGTATGAGCTGATAGCGAACTTTGAGCGTGCCGCCCAAACGGTGAAAATCGCTGAGCATTGCGGCGTCGGGCAGTCCATTCGTTTGAACAATGACGTGCAGCGAGCGGTTCGAATTCGCCGCGCGTAACGATTTAACGACGTGCAGCAGCGGAAGATCCAGCCGGCTGTCGATGGAATGCGCTGCGACCGGCGCTGCAGCCAGGGCCAGCAGTCCCAAAAGGGCGGCGATTTTCTGCAGACTTCGCGTTCGGTACGACTCGTTTGTCCTACGATGATTGGGGATAATCACGGCCTACTCCTCGGTTAAGGCAGAGCTTCCATGGCTCTGAGTGTTGTCCGCGAACATCATACGGCAACGCGCAATTGGCCGCATCATGCTTTAGAGGTAGGCGCCATCGTCCGTACGCACCACCGAGGCACGTACTCGGGTCATCCTCCCTCAACAATTGGCGCGACGAGGCGGCCGGCAAGATTTCGAGTTCGCGACCGTGCTGATAGAGGACCGGCCGGCGTTTGCGTCGAACACTGCCGCGATAGTCAGTCAGAACCAGGCTGATCGAGCCCAAGAGGATCCCGGAGTCATTACGCAGAGCTTCCCCATGAAATATCCCAGAAGAGTGCGGTCCCCGTGGAACGCGATGGGAAGTTCTGCGCGCATGCGGCTCTCATGTCCGCATGGGGTGTCTTACGTGGGCGCGTCAGCGATAATATTTGCTGGCATGCTGGTGGGGTTCGCCGCGCCCTTCCGGCCCGGGCAAACGATTCCGATTACAATTCACGGTCATCTTGAACGTGTGGTTCTGAGTCCCGGGAGTGATCCGTCCGTGGCGGTCTGGAGAGGAACTCGCCGGATCTGGGAGGGGATACCGCAGCGGTGGCGCCCCTGGAAAATCGCCGCGGCCGACGTCGATGGTGACGGGCTGCCTGAAATAGCCGTTGGGGTGACAAAGCGAACCCGGTATTTTCCGACGCTGCATCACTGCCTTTTCCTTTATACCTGGAATGGGGCGCGAGTCGCGCCCAAATGGCTCGGTTCGGCATTGAGCCGGCCGTTCACCGATTTTGCTTTTGGGCCGCTCGATGGGCCAGGTGGCGACCGGTTGGTTTCGGTGGAGACTTTGGCGAATGGTCGGCGTCGCATCGTGGCGTACGCGTGGAACGGCTTCGGCTTTACGGGGGAATGGCAGCGCGGATCGTGGCGATCCGCCCGGCTGGTAACGGTTCGTAAGGGCGAGGTGGAGCTGATTGCAGACGGGAAGCGCATAATCGTCCACTCCCCGCGCTGACGCGCATTCCGGATCTCTGGTCCCTGCGCCCGCCGGCGGTGAGCGGTAACTATCTGTAAAGTGAGGGTGACAGAATGAACGACAGGCAATCGAGCTTTGTGATCGCGGCGCTGGGCATGACCGCGCTGTTACTTTCCGGCTGCGGAGGCCGGCGCCGTGCAGCGATTCGGCCGAT
>DASRZA010000267.1:0-18054 GCA_035686845.1 Armatimonadota bacterium
AGCCCGCCGCCGCGATGACTCCGCCGTAGCGCACGTCAGCGATTTTATCCGGTCCGATGAGCGCACTCATGTTCGAAAAGGCCAGCATATTATCCGCTGCATGACCTCACTGGGAATGCAGGATTTGGAACAGCGGACGCGCGAGCTCTTCACCGAATGCCTCGTCAGCCTCGGAGCGTTCCGTAAAGACATGGATCTTTTTACTCTCACCCGGGAGGAACTGGAGCGGTATATTGGTGAGTGACGAAGACGGAGGACCGAGGACCGAAGACCGAGGACCGAGGAAAAGCTCATCGCGGAGGCGCGGAGATCCGCGAAGGACCGCAGAGGAAACGCGAACGAAGGACGGAGAGTGCGGGTGGATAACACAAGCGCTCGATCATAGGCGCCTCTCCCCGTGTCGGGGAGAGGCCGGGAGAGAGGTCTGCGGCGTGAGGCGCGGGCGCCGACGGAGGACGCGGCGCGGTCTCTTGAACCCTCGACTCGGTACGTGCAATGTTTCGCGCGCGAGGGGATGTGAACTCCCTCTCCGCTTGCGGGGAGGGCGGGGGAGGCCTCGTTCAAGCCTGTCCTTCATCCTTCATCCTTTCTCCTCCGTCCTCCGTCCTCCGTCCTTCGTCCTCCTGCTCTCCCTCCTCCTTACGGGCTGCGGAGGCCGCTCCACGGCGCCGCCGAAAGCAAAGAACCTGAAGGTCATGGCTGCGGCCTCGCTGCAGGACGTGTTCCGGGAGATGGATCGGACGTTCGAGGCGAACCATCCGGGAACGCGTGTGCTGCTGAGCACCGGCGCGTCGTCGGTGCTGCGGACACAGATCCAGCAGGGCGCTCCGGCCGATCTCTTCGCCGCCGCGGACACCAAAAACGTGGACATGTTGGCAAAGGCGGGCTTGACGAGCCAGACGTCCGTCTTCACGCGTAATGAGCTGGTGATCGCCGTACCGGCGTCCAACCCGGCTCACATTAAGAGTCTGGCCGATCTTTCGAGGCCGGGCGTTCGC
This sequence comes from Armatimonadota bacterium, assembly GCA_035686845.1. GTDB lineage: Bacteria > Armatimonadota > DASRZA01 > DASRZA01 > DASRZA01 > DASRZA01. The sequence goes on from DASRZA010000267.1 coordinate 999, forward strand.
CTGGTCATGACAGCGCCGCAGGTTCCAATAGGGCACTATACGCAAACACTGTTGGCCCGGATCCAGCAATCGGGCAAATTCGGCGCTGGTTTTGCGGCTGCGGTAAAGCGCAACGTTGTCTCTCAGCAGCCCGATGTGCGGTCGCTGCTTGCCCAGGTGGAGCTGGGGGAGGCGGACGCGGCCATCGTTTACGCCACCGATACGGTTGCCGGCGGCGCGAAGGTAAGAGCCATCGCGATTCCTCCGGAGTTAAATGTGATCGGCGCGTATAAAGTGGCTGTGCTGCGGCACGCGCTGCAGCCGGGTCTGGCGCGCGACTATGTCAAGCTGCTGCTTTCACCCGACGGGCAGGCGCTGCTGCGGAAGAACGGTTTTATGAGCAGCCGGACGCCGTTGTGAAGCGAGTTCAACGAACCGGGGCGAAAACGACACCGGTTCGCGGGCTGGCCCCCGCGATGGTCTGCGCCGTATGGTTCCTGATCTTTGTGCTGCTGCCGATCGGAAGCCTGCTCTTCGCGGCGCATCCTTCGGTCCTATGGCACGGGCTGGGGCGGGAAATGCTGCTTTCTGCGCTGCGGCTGAGTCTTATCACCAGCGCTTCGGCGACCATCCTCTGCGCGGCGATCGGCGTTCCCGCAGGTTATCTTCTCTCCCGATTTGACTTCCCCGGGAAATTCTGGATCGATTCGGTCGTTGATCTGCCTCTCACGCTGCCGCCCGTCGTGGCCGGAGTGGCGCTGCTGATGACGTACGGCGCCCGCGGAACGCTGAATCGGGTCTTGCCGTTCCACATCGACCTGGGTTTCACCATGGCCGCGGTGGTGCTCGCGCAGGCATTCGTCGCCAGCCCATTTATGGTGCGCGCGGCACAGTCGGGTTTCGACGCGGTCGATCCGGAATTATCGCAGGCGTCGGCGACGCTCGGCGCCGGCCAATGGACCACGTTCCGGCGAATCTATCTTCCTCTCGCGGGTCCGGCGCTTCTCTCGGGAGCGACGCTGACGTGGGCGCGCGCGCTCAGCGAGTTCGGCGCCACGTTGATGTTCGCCGGGAACCTGCCCGGCGTCACCCAGACGATGCCGCTCGCCGTGATGACGGCGATGGAGACCGGGCTGGATCTTACGGTCGCCCTGGCCGCGTTTACGCTGGTCGTGGCCGCCATCCTGTTGATCGGCAGCCGGTTCATCCTGCGCCCGGGCCGGATCTCGCACGCCGGCGGCGGCAGCCGCCCGGGAACGGGCGCCGGGTCCGAGGCTGGCGGATGATCGACGCCGATTTCGTGGTTGAAAGGGAGAGCTTCCGGCTCCACGCGTCTTTCACGGTGAAAGACGGAACGGCGCTGGCGGTATTGGGTCCCAGCGGCTCGGGAAAGACGACGGCTCTGCGTGCGCTGGCAGGCCTGCTCTCGCCGCAGGAGGGACGGATTGAAGTAGGCGCTCAGATCGTCTTCGACAAAGCCCGCCGGATTGACCTTCCACCGGAGCGCCGTCGCTGCGGAGTGGTGTTCCAGGATTATGCGCTTTTCCCCCATCTCTCGGCGCTGCAGAACGTTGCTTATCCGCTGGAATGCCAGGGGCGGCGGCGACCCGCGGCGGAAGAGGCGGCCGGCGAGTGGCTTGATCGGTTCGGCATATCATCGGGCGACCGGCGGCGGCGCCCCGGCGATCTTTCTGGAGGGCAGCGGCAGCGGGTCGCTGTCGCCCGGGCGCTGGCGTCTGAATCCCCCACCCTGCTGCTTGACGAGCCATTCGGGGCGCTTGACGCGCGGACGCGTGAGACCGCCCGGCTCGAGATGCTCCGGCTGATCCGAGAAGCGCGCCGGACTGTGCTGCTGGTCACGCATGACGTGGTGGAGGCCCGGATCTTTGGCGACCAGATCGCGGTGCTGGAGAATGGCCGCGTCTCGCAGACCGGCGCGCCCGAAGAGCTGCTGGCAGCCCCGCGGACTCCGTTTGTAGCCCAGCTTGCGGGTCTTAACCTGGTTCCGGCGCGTCTCGGGCCCCGAACTGGAGAGCATCTCAGAGAAGCGGCTGCCGGCCCACTCCTCTTTCATCTGTTGAGTGACGAGGCGCCCGGCAGCGTTTTTCTCGCATTCCGGCCCTCCGAGGCCCTGCTGAGCCTGGCCGAGCCGGATACGTCGGCCAGGAACGTGTTCCAGGGCATCGTTACTGGAATCCTCCCCGTGGGAAGCCGGCAGCGAGTTTTAGTCGACGCCGGGCAGCCGTTAGTCGCCGAGATTTCTCAGGATTCCGTCGAATCGCTCCATCTTCACCCGGGAAAGCGGGTCTACCTCTTCGTCAAAGCGACAGCAATTGAGACATATCGCTAGGATGCAGGCACATGTAAATCCTGACCCCTCGGACGCCGGCACAACCCAGTTGCCCAGGACTCAGTCCGCCACCGCTTCGAAGGGGACACCAACCTTTGGGCTGACAGGGAGGTCAGTCATAATCCAGATCGTGCCCGCATGTTTGCCTCGCGCCCAGCCGCCTGTGTACTGAATGTCTATCTCGAAAATAGGCGCCGCGGTCGGCAGCCTGCGGTAGCTCGCGGTAAGGTGAGGATCGCCCGTGATGATAGCACGTATGTTGAAATCCGATTTCCGCGTGTAAAGGGTCACCGTTCGGCTCTGGGGTGGCCCTCCATCGTGGACACTGCCGAAGCTGATGACCCGCGGCGATGCCGAAACTCGCACGTCGTCCAGCGCCTGAAACTGTAGTCCGACGGGCGGTAGCCCGGGCACGCCGCTGTCCAACTCAATGACCCCGAGCGTATCGCCGCCGGAGGCCGGAGGCGTCAGTGTCGCGGTGACGATGTATTCTCCCGGTAGCTTTCCGCTCTCCTCCACCGTAACGCTTACCGGACCGTACGTTGCGGCGCTCATTCGCGGGTTTGGGTGCAGCCCCGCCCGAAATTGAATGGAATAGGACCGAACGATCGGACCGGGATCGCGGTAATGAACGGCTATGTCCTCAGCAGGGGAAACAACAACAGACGGGATTACGGTGGCGGACAGCTTTATCCGCGCTGCGGGGTGCCCGGGATCGTTGGTGTGAACGGTCAGCTCCTTTGCGAACGTTCGCCAATAGGGCTGCGTTTGTACGGTCGCTCTGATAATGCCCGTGGCGCCAGGGGCTATAACGGGTTTATAAGAAGCTACGGTGCAGCCGCAGTTGGTATCGACGGAGAGGATGCGAAGGTCGACAGCGCCCGCGTTGTGGATTACCACGGAGAATTGTGCCTCGGAGCCGCCTGGCACAGGGGGAATTGCAGGCGCCTCCGCGGGACACACGAGCCGCGCCGTCCGCGGCGCGGGTGGGACGCCTGCGCCCTGAGAGGTACCGTACGCCGCCGCCAGGAACAACGAACAGAAAGACAGGGCAGCCAGTCGCGATAACACTGACGAACCTGGGTTTCTCGAGCCGCGACGGTAGACGCGTGTCGCTGAGCCGTTTCGGGGTATCGGCACCCGCAATAACGATGTACGGAATTGAATGGACAGTGTCGTATCTCCTCGGAGTAAAGTTGCCATACAGGCCCGCCGAGCGTCGCGGCCCGATCGCAAACCGTCCATTTTCAGCCACCGCGTTGGGCGGATGGCTCACGATAACTCTGTGGCAGCGTTACGGCCCCGGAACCAGCCACCTGGTACGCTTCGTTCCAGCGCCGGTGGCATGAACGACTCGCGGTTCAGACCAGGCCATCGGCGAAATGGCTGGCGCACCCTCGGCGAGAATGGGCCCTCGAGACCGGATCGTCGTGAGCATTTGCCAGTCGCGAAATGCCCGAATATCCGCTATAATTGTGATCGACCGTAGCGACATCCAATTACTGTTCCTGTGGTAGCACGTCCGCGGCCCGTTTGCAACTTTACCGCGCGTTACAGGAGCGAAAACGTGAAACTCTTCCTTAGTAGTTTGTTAGCTCTGCTGGCATTAATAGTACAGGCCGCACCAGCGGCGGCTTACGTGTACCCCGACGCGGAGCCGGTTCAGCATATCCTGGCCAACGGCGGCGAACATGACGGGGTCTTTAACGGGTGCAACGGGGACTCCGTCACCCAGTACAACGGGGCTGACGTTAAGGGCTGGGAGGTTGACGGAGCGGTTTGCACAGTCGTCAACAACCCTTGCACGTTCTACCACTACGGAAGCCAGAATTATTACGTCCCGGCTCAGGGCGTCCCAAACGGCGAAACCTGGCAATACGTTTCGTACAGCGCGGTGAGTGGGAGCCCTCCGCACACCTGCCACCTGGAATATTTCGGTGGCCCTGACGTATGCGACGGCGTTGCGATCGCGTACACCAGCATTCAGGTTGAGGTCGGCGTAATGGGAAGTTGCTGACGAATCCATCAGCGCGAACGGTCGGCCCCGTCTCGGAAAGTGCATCGCCATGGGTTGTGCCGAAACAACAGCCTTGGGCGCCCCGAGGGTAGCCATCTTTAGCCGAAGCGGGGAATTAAGAGCGAACCACGCAATCGCGATTAGGAGCGCCTGCTTCGCTCGATCGAAAGGAAATTCCAATGACGGGGTACGGGCGGGCGGTTCTTCTAATTACGGTGGTCGCGGCTTGCGTGTGCGCCAACGGGACGGCATGCACCGCAGCGTCCCGGGTCGTTCAACTCCAACGTGTCGAACCCCCGGGGGCATCGCCGCAGGCACAAGGCACCCCGCGAACTGATCCGGAGGCGCAGTCCTGGATCGCGGCTCTGCAGACATTCTGCAAGGCGCAGGGAGTTGTTCTCTTTTACGACGTCGATCCCTCATCGCAGGATATTCCGTTCGTGGATACTAATTCATTTCACGGGGCGGCAGCCATGCGCGCGTTGGCCCTGATGGGTGGGAGGGAGTGGACCGATGTCAAGGGTCTCCAGATTTTTGCTCGCCCGGTGAGGCCCCGGCCGGAGCAAAATACACGCGCCTTCGACCAGTTCGCGGTTGGCTGGCTGAAGAATCTGCCGCCGGACCAGATGTCGGCGTTGGTCGAGGGCAAGACCCGGTTCAGCGATATCGACCCCGAGATGCAGTCGCGTCTGCTTGCCCTCGCCGCTCATTCGATTCCCGGTGTCGCGCTCGCAATGTTGTCGCATCCTGACGAGGTTCCCATGCGCCTTCAGTTTCAGCCCATGATCGTGTGGAGCGATCCCAAGACTGGCAGCAAGCACTCCAGGCTTTTGAGCGTTCAAGAGGATCCGTTGCAACTTACGGCGCCAGCGGCGGCGCCCGACGATTCCCAGCCGGCGCAGCCGGCGGCGCCACCCAACCTGGGCCGCCCGGCGCGGGGCCCGCTCGATTTCGGCGCGGGAACGCTGCTGACCCTGGATGAGATAATGGCGCGAGCGAGTAAAGCGTTCGGCGTCAACTATAGTTACGACCATCGGCTGGGGCAGAGCTGGTACTTCGTGAACGGAAAACTGGATCAAGACACATTCGAACGGGCGATCGCGCTGCTGACCACGGTAAGCCCCGCGAAGCGAGCGCCAACCTATCAAACGCACTTTCCGGCCGAGATCCCGGACCTTTTGAATGGACCATGCAGCCAGCTGCTCGGCGCCAAGCTGCAACTCGCGGACGGGAGCTCCTGGGGCGCCACCCCCGCGCAGTTCGCTGAGGGTTCCACGATGACCGCAGCGGCGCTCGCGGGCGGCAATCCGGAACTGCTGGCTGAGCTGCAGAAGGACGGGCTTGGTCTGGATACCACAGTCGCCCTGTCCCCGGCGATGACGCTGCTGACCCAGCCCGGCGGCGCCAGCCCTCGCTTCGTACCCGGTCAACCACCAGTCCTGTACGTCAACCGGCTCAACTGGCTCATTCCATCCAACTGAAGCGGCCACCTTGTTAAAGCGATCACCGCGCGGCCTGCGACAGGCGGCTCCTGCCATAGCGCCGCGCCAGAGCCGCGGTACTGGCAAACTGACTTTGATCCCGGGATTGCGGAGAGAGGGATATGCGCTATTCGCCACCGACGAGATTGATGCGTCCTTCCAAATCCGCCGGTGTGGAAAGAATGTCCCCGAAGCTGACAAGCTCGCTGAGATATATGTCGCGCATAGCCCGATAATCGCGCTGAAGCGCCTCTCGGCGCTCAGGCGGAGGGCACAGGCGAAACGTCCCGGGTATAGCCTGTTCGTATTTCGCCCACGTGCTGCCGAAAAACTGGCTCTTCCATTTGACGACGCGGTTGCGCAGTTCGCAGTTTTCAACGGCCTGGCTCGCCAATGGGCTCCGCGCGAGAGCCGCCGTATCCGCGTAGTGCCGTGAGAACCTGCCTGGGACCGGCTTTTCGGCTGGCCGATGATATTCCGAATGGAGGATTCTGCAAACTCGGACTTGAACAGCAACCCTAGCGACCAGCAGACCCAGAAGTCCTTCTCCATGATCACGGGAGATACGTTCCGCCGGTCCGCCGCCTGGTCGATGTACAGGCGGCGCCCGCCGGACGGAAGCGCAAGAAAGCTAAGCTTCACGAGTCCCCTCCGGCAAGTTCCCGGAAGATTGGGTGCATTCAGGCCGGCGCTTATACTGCCCGCTCGTATATGGAGTTCGTGCATTCGACCGGCTGCAGTCCAGCGCGAGCTACGATAAGAGCCGCCAACGCGTGTATTTTCTCGCGACTGAAGGCCCTGAGCGGGATGCGAATCGCCCTATCACCCCTCGCTCCCAGTTCAATCTTGAGGTAGGGCGGTGGAAACACATAGCTGGTCTGAATGGAGAGCCGGGTCACCTCGGACCATCTCGCCGCACAGGCGCCACGCACGCCGGAAATGGCGAAGCCTTTCGCATCGGTCACAACGCGAACCGCACGCCGGGGCTTGACGAGCGCCATTGCCGGCATAATTGCCAGGCATAGCAGCCAGAACACGGCCGGGTGCGCGCCCCCAATGAACGCCATTTCGCCCGCGAAGATCGCGTTTAGGAAGATCATGCGGCCGGCGTGACCGATGCCAATCCTGGAACTCGAAGGCGCCCAAACCTGCACGGAACGCGTTCCGGCGGTCCCATCGGATCCCATCAGCGTTGGGGCGGAGGCCCGCAGCGCGAGCGTGCGGCTTCGCATCAGGGCGCGCCGCCCGGGAACGACCGGTTCGTTCTCCCTTGATTGTGCCCCTGATTGACGTCCCTCCGCCCGTTGGGCAGCATTTCCATCCTCGCTCGAATCCGGTCTGACGCTGACTCTGGCCGTTAGCCTCTGTAATTTAGACCTCGCTTTCATCGCCAACGTTCCCCGGATGCGGTGTCTAACAGCTTGCCGCCGTCTTTCCAAGGTTTTAGATCACCGCGAAGATTAAGCGAAGGCCCTCCGACGCGGTGGCCCCTCGATACGCACAGGAGGAGAGGCGCCGGCCGGCGTGGAAGAATGAGTTTAGAACCACAAGGACGCTCGCGCCTCGCTATACCCGTGGCGCGTGCTTTCAGACGTGGCGCCTTCTCTCGTCCGGCTTTGATGCGGCTGTTACCACCGCCTACTCCAGGAGTATTCCTCAATGCCCGATATGCTCGTGCCGCTTTACAAACTGCCATCCTCGCATGACCTCATCGCCGATCTCAAAGAGAAAGGAATCGTGATCCGTCGCGCCAATCCATGGGAAATTACGCCGACCCGAGAGTTCATTAGCCGGGTATTCCCGGGCGGCTGGGCCGATGAGGCTTCCGTGGGATTTGCGCGATGTCCGGTGTCTACTCTCATAGCGATCAAAGAGGGAAGGATCATTGGCTTCGGATCCTATGACTGCACACGCAGGGGAATCTTCGGCCCGACGGGCGTGGAAGACTCGCACCGAAAACAAGGCATTGGGGCGGCGCTCCTTCTCCGGTGCCTGGAAGCTATGCTGGAAATGGGGTACGCCTACGCCGTTATCGGCGGCGCCGGGCCAACCCGCTTCTATGAAAAAGCCTGCGGCGCCACGGTCATACCGGGCAGCGTTCCCGGCATATATACCGATCTGCTCGCTAAGAGATAGACGTAGGCTCTCATGCGCGCCGAAAAGGAACGTGAGGCGCGTACGCAGCAAGATCCTCGTCGGATCGCAGAGATGAAGCAGCGACCCAGTGAAAGAATCCAATGAGATGAGTAAGCACGCGCATGTTGAGAGCGATTTTCCGATCGATGAAGTATGCGGGATGACCGATGATTCAAAATCGTTGACCGGGTCGAAATCACCCGTGCAATTCAGCCGAGGCGGCGCCCGACGGCAGACCCGGTTTCGATCGGGTTCTGTGGATGCGAAACATTGCGCGCCCCCGGCCGCGAGCACAGAATCATGCCCCCCGCTGTGCTGCGCTGCACAGGCGCGGAGGCCCGCGCCACAATCGTGGTACCGGTGGCGCAGGCGTCTCTGCCTGTGTGCGGCCGTCGCCTCTCCCATCGGCCTAAACCCCGACACTAAAGCAGAAGGAAGCCCGCTAAAGCGGTCTGCCCGAAAATGGGCTCGAGGTACGGGGCGCGGGGCGCGAGATACAGATGTGCCAATCATTTCGGCGTTATCGATTCATCCTTCATCCTTCATCCTTCATCCTTACAGCGACCTCCGTCCTCCGTCCTTCGTCCTCCGTCCATGCGTACTCGCCTTCTTCCTCGCGCTCACGGCGGTTCCGGGCCTCGCGCAGGAGCCACCGCCGGTGCGGACGAACATCACCGACACTTCCGCGGAGGTCAGCAATGGCGTGTTGAGCGCGTCGATTGACCTTAAGCATCCTGCGATTGATACCCTGCGCGTCGCGCCAACGGCGGCCGGCGAGTACACCGACAATCTTTTCCACACGAGCGCGCGAGGGATTCGCGGAATTATCACCTTGGTCGGCCCGGGAGGCATGGACGCCGAGTCGAGCTACAACTCGAACTCCCATCCCACGGCGAGCGCCTACACCAGTGGCGCGGCGAGCGGAGTGGAGGTCGGGAATATCAGTGACTCAGGCCCGAAAGGCGCTAACCCGGTCGCCCGGGAAACCTGGTTCCTGACGCTCCTTCCCGGAGACAGCAGCGGCGTCATCTGGGATAGAACAGTACAGTTCATCCACGACACTGACCTGAGCTATACTTCGCTGGACGGAGGCGATACCGGAGCGCCACAGTGGGTGGACTCGGTCATGTTGATTCGTCCCGACACCGAGCCGGTCTCCGGGAGCTTCAATCCACTCCTGGCCCAGATCCAGGGTGACGTGCCCCCGTCACTTTATACCTCACTTGTGGGTCGTGTTCCGGGCGCGCCCGGCCAGCCGACCATGGACGCAGGCCAGGTGATCGCCAATTCACTGCGCGGGATTCATCATGCGGGTGAAGAGGTGCACCTCCGTTACCGGATCGAAGTCGTGGATACTCGCGCCTGGTTTGGCGGCCTGCCGGCGACGGACCGGCAGGCGCTGCTTCAAGCCGCATGGTACTCCCAGGTGACCAAGTGGTGGCGCGGGAACGCAACTCTGCCGGGCATGGTATCCCTGGACGGAACGGCTCGAGATGTTCGGTGGTTGAGTCTGGAATGGTCACTGCCGATGGCCGCGTCCTTCTGGGCGCCCCACCGGTTCCTTGGCGGCGACACGCTCTGGTGGGCGAATTATGATCAGTGGGTAGTGGCGGGACAGGCGGTCGATGGCGAGAGCCTCGGCGTGGGGCCGGACGAAGAGGGGTTCATGGCGCTCCGCCTTACCGATCTCGGCGTCCCACTCCCAACGTCCGGCTTCCTTCAGACACCGCAGCCGGGCACGGCGTCACTGCCGGTTGACGTGGAGCGCCTCTACTCCTTCACCAAAAACCGGACACAGCTAGCCCGCTTGATGCCCCGTCTTCGCTTGGCGCAGCGATGGATCGAAGCGCATCCGACGCCGCTCTTCTATGGCGGGGCGCCCCTGCAGGCCCTCGCCCGCCTCTACCGTGTCGTTGGAGACACCGAGGGCGCGGCGAAGATGGACGGGGAGCTTACGAAGTGGAAGCAAGACCTGGCGGCTTCGTGGAACCGGGCCTGGCTGGAAAAGCAGGATTATCGAGAGCTTGCGGCGATGGCGGACTATGGACTGTTGACCGCGCAGCAACAGAGCGATCTCCTGGCCCTGATCAACGACTACAAAGATTCCGAAATCCCACCGGCGAGCCGCCAACTGACCCATCCCCGCGGTCCGGGCGACTACGCGACGGGGCTCTTTGCCACGGTCTTCCGCGCGAAGGAAAAGGACCCCGACCGGGCCTACGAAATGGCGAGCGCGGTAGTCTCCCGCATCAACCAGAATCCCCACGAGCCTTTCGCTGGTTTCGATGCGGCCGGGCAGCCGACCGGCCCATCGGGCTACAGCGCGAGCGCAGCCATCGACGGGATGTACGCCTGGGGGATCTTCGGGTTTGAGCCGTCCACGGAGGACGACACTTTTACGCTGCAGCCGGCAATCCCTGCCGTTTGGGAGGGTAAGCCATACTCCTACAGCTTCGAGTACGCCCTCAGCGCGGAACGGCCCAACACGACACTCGACGTGACGTACACTCGCAACGGTGACAATCTGGACACGGTTTTGGATCTCAAAGGGATTGGATCCGGTGGGGGCGCACTCAAGGTCAACGTCGGGGGAACGACCGTGAACGGCGCCCCTCGCACGGACGAGGCGCTGTTTCACCTGACTCTCAAAAATGAGGGACGGTACGTCTTCACCTTCGTTCCGGCGGCGCCGGCTAAACCATCGCCCGTTTTCCAAACGGCTCGCGCCACCGCAGCCGATCCGGGCGCCGGCCTCGCTGACGGTCAGCTTATCGGAGCGATAGACGGCTCGTTCACCGGCGCTGAACCGGTCACTGAGGTTGGAATTAACTGGAAAGCCACCAGCCCGCCGGGCAGCGTCGTCCGGATGTTCCTTTCCAACGATGGCGGCGCCGACTGGGACGCGGTACTGAACGGTGAATGGCACGTCTTCACCACCAAAGCAACGAAAGGGCTACAGTATCATCTCGCGCTCGCGCGCGGGGCCAGCGAAGACGTGCGTGTCCATTCGGTAACAGCTACGTTTGCATCCGGAACCGTCCCGGGTCCGGCGTCGTTACCCGCAGTGGCCGCGGCGGCGCCAACCGGCGGAGACACGGCGTTCTTAGAAACTTTTGACACCGGCCTGGATCATGCCGGCCCGCACGACGGCGCGCTGCATGTGGGTCAAGATACCAGCGGCGATCTGATCGGCCCCGGCAGCCTGCTCGTTAGCGCCGAACCGGGAACGGGCTACGGGTCCGTCTGGCTGGCCCACGACATCTCCTACGATCCGGCGAAATACCCCTACCTCGATTTCTGGGTGCAGACCCACTCAGCGAGCTTCCTGGCCATCTGGGTGGAACTCGGAGACCCCGGTCTCGTTAAAGACGGTCTGGCGTATCAGCTTCCCGGCGGGCAGAGGGTCACGCCGCTCCTCGTCATCACCGCGCGCGGTCTCGTGCCTTCATCATTGGCATTACTGGGCGATCTGCTCATCCCTCCCGATGGCGTTAAGCAGCATATCAGCTTCAACGTCAACGGCGCCATAACCCGCCTGTTCGGCCCCGGTCCCCACACGATAACCGGACTTCGTCTGGTGAATTACATTGACCCCTCCGGGGGAATCTACCATTTCGACCAGGTTTCGGCGCGAGAAACCGCGGCGCCGTGATGGGACGGAGGACGGAGGGGGTTGAGTGTGTGGGTGTGTGTGTGAGAGGGTGAGAGGGTGAGAGGGGGGGACGAAGGAGGGAGGGGAAAGGATAAAGGATGAATCAAGTACGCCGAAGTGATGAGCGCCCCGTGCCCCACGCCCCGTACCTCGCGCCTCGCGCCTCGCGCCTCGTACCTCGCGCCTCGTACCCCGCACTTGCTTTCGCTTGACGCAAGTTACTTGACTCTAATAGACTCATCTGATATGATGCAGATGATTTAAAGGCGTCCTACGTTTTGTACGTAATAGGCTAACAGAGGGTATATATAAAGTACCTCACAGGTACCTGAGGTGGGGGCAGGAGGGATTTATTCATGAGACTGGACAGATTGACCCAGAAGGCGCAGGAGGCCCTTCAGGAGGCCCAGACGCTTGCGGAGAAGCTGGGCAATCCAGAAATCGAACCGGAGCATCTTCTTCTTGCGCTGTTGGAACAGTCGGAGGGAGTGGTCGTCCCGGTCTTGCAAAAGCTCGGAGCTAACCCGGAGGCGATGGCTGCGCAGGTCCGGGCGGGGCTGGAACGGGGTCCACGGGTTTCGGGTTCGGCGGGCCCGGTTTACTTGAGTCAGCGGCTCCGGACCGTTCTCGAGAACGCTTTCTCGGAAGCGGAGCAGATGAAGGATGAGTACGTCAGCGCCGAGCATTTGCTCATTGGTCTCGCCACCGAGCGCGGCGCCGAAGCGAGCCGGCTGCTCAACGCGGCGGGAGCCGCCAAAGACACCATCTTAAGGGCGCTGGTGGAAATTCGCGGATCCCAGCGGGTGACGGACCAGAATCCCGAGGAGAAGTATCAGACGCTGGAGCGATATGGGCGGGACCTGACCGCAGCGGCCGGCCGCGGTAAGCTCGACCCCGTTATTGGAAGAGACGATGAGATTCGCCGGGTAATCCAGGTGCTCTCGCGGCGTACCAAGAACAATCCCGTTTTGATTGGTGAGCCGGGCGTTGGCAAGACGGCCATTGTGGAAGGTCTGGCGCAGCGTATCGTGAACCGTGACGTTCCGGAGGGTCTCAAGAACAAGAGGTTGATCGCGCTCGATCTTGGCGCGCTCGTGGCAGGCGCGAAATATCGTGGGGAGTTTGAGGACCGGCTCAAAGCGCTGCTGCGCGAAGTGACCAATTCCGACGGACAGGTCATCCTCTTTATCGATGAGCTGCATACGCTCGTGGGCGCGGGCGCGGCGGAGGGCGCCATCGACGCTTCCAACATGCTCAAACCCATGCTGGCTCGCGGCGAGCTGCGCTGCGTGGGCGCCACCACCCTGAACGAGTACCGGAAGTACATCGAGAAGGACGCGGCGCTCGAACGCCGATTCCAGCCGGTGCTGGTGGGTGAGCCGTCCGTTGAAGATACCATCGCGATTTTGCGGGGCCTCAAGGAGCGGTACCAGGCCCATCACGGTATCCGGATCAAAGACGGCGCGCTGGTAGCCGCGGCGGCCCTCTCGGATCGCTATATCACCGACCGATTTCTGCCGGACAAGGCCATCGATCTGATTGACGAGGCGGCGTCGCGACTCCGCATCGAGATTGACAGCATGCCAACAGAAATCGACGAAGTGGATCGACGCATCCGGCAGCTTGAAATCGAGCAGGCCGCTCTCCAGAAAGAGACGGACCCGGCCAGCAGAGAACGACTCGGGAAGCTGGAGAAGGAGCTTTCGGATCTACGCGAACAGTTGACGGAAATGAAGGCGCACTGGCAGAACGAAAAAGCGGCCATCGATAAGATCCGGGGCATCCAACGCGACCTGGAGGATGCCCGCAGCGAAGAGCAGAGCGCTGAGCGAGTGGGTGATCTCGCTAAGGCGGCGGAAATCCGTTACGGGCGCGTCCCCGATTTAATGAAGGAACTGGATCAGCAGAACGAGCGGCTGCACGAGGTGCAGGCCGCGCGGCAGTTCCTCAAAGAGGAGGTTGACGAAGACGACATCGCCGAGGTCGTCAGCAAATGGACTGGTGTTCCCGTGACGCGGCTTCTGGAGGGTGAGATGCAGAAGCTGGTTCAGATGGAAACCCGGCTGCACGATCGCGTTGTCGGTCAGGACGCGGCGATCAAGGCCGTGGCGAACGCGGTCCGCCGTGCACGGGCGGGGCTCTCCGACCCGAACCGGCCGATCGGCAGCTTCATGTTCATGGGACCCACCGGCGTTGGCAAAACCGAGCTGGCCCGGGCGCTCGCCGAGTTCCTCTTCGACGACGAGCGTGCCATGGTTAGAATCGACATGTCGGAGTACATGGAGAAGCACACGGTCGCCCGGCTGATTGGCGCCCCACCCGGCTATGTGGGATATGAGGAGGGGGGACAGCTTACGGAATTGGTGCGCCGGCGGCCGTATAGTGTCATTCTGTTCGATGAAATCGAAAAGGCGCATCCCGACGTTTTCAACGTGATGCTGCAAATCCTGGACGACGGCCGGCTGACCGACGGGCAGGGACGCACCGTGGATTTTAAGAACACGGTCATTATCATGACCTCCAACATCGGCTCACACTACATCCAGGAGTATGCGCTCACCGACCCGGAGAAGATGCGGGCAGGAGTGATGGAGGATGTTCGCACCCATTTCCGGCCCGAATTCCTAAACCGGCTGGACGAGATAGTCATCTTCAACACGCTCACCATCGAGCAGATCAAAGAGATTGTCGATATCCAGCTCAGGAAGCTGGAGGACCGTCTTCGCGAACGGCATCTTCATCTAACGCTGACCGACGCGGCGAAGGAGGAGATTGGGCGTGAGGGCTTTGATCCCGTATTCGGAGCACGGCCATTGAAACGAACCATCCAGAAGCAGATCCAGGATGTCCTGGCAATGAAACTGCTGGAAGGCGAGATCCATGACGGGAGTGAAGTTCTGGTCGACGTCGCTCCCAACGGTGAGATGATCTTCACCACGACGCAGCCGGTCCCCGTCGCGGCCTGAACGTCAGGGATGCCAACGTGGCTGCGGGAGATCGACGTTGAGCCGGACGGCGCCGATCTCTGCGCCGTCCGGCTGGTAAAGTAGCGACACCCACACAGGCGCGGAGACCTGCAGCGCCACCGCCCACACAGGCGCGGAGGCCTGCGGCGCCATCGCGAGGAGTGGGACCTCCACTGGCTTGGTTCGGATTGAGTTTATACGTTTCCCAATGCGAGGCCGGCGGTCGTCATATAGCGGTAGCTATCGCGCACCGCCTGCATCATGTCGGTGTCGCAGTCATCCAGCTCAACGATGAGCCATTCCAGAATGGCCGGGTCGGCGGCCGCGATGACCGCGGGAATATTCATCTTTCCCGCGCCAACGGCGGTATGCTTCTTCCCCTCCTCCAGCGGTCCGTCTTTAATATGAAGAACCGGGATTCGCGTTCGATACTGGCGCACCACCTCTTCGGCGTGGGCCTTGCCGTACGCGACCCAGTAGACGTCAACCTCTGCCAGCAAGTCCGGCGCCGCCTCCATCATGAAATCGTAACCCAGCCGGCCGTCCACTCGGTGGAACTCCCACCAGTGATTGTGGTAGCCCATCTTCAGACCGTGCTCGGCGCAAAGCCGGCTCGCCTCCTGAAAGCGTTCCGCCGTTCGCTTGCAATCATCCACGGTTTTGAATCCATCCGGACCGACCCCGCTGATCACCAGGTTATTGCCCAGCGTCTTCTCCTGATCCGCAAGCTCCCGGATGTTAGATCCGTCCGGCATACCAACATGGCTGCTGCTGACCGTAAGCCCGAGATCCTTCACCAACCGGGCGACGGCGGCGGCCGCCATTCCATGGAATCCGGCGAATTCAACCCCTTTGTAGCCAATCTTCGCCACCTCCCGCAAAGTTCCGGGAAAATCGGCCGCGCACGCCTGGCGAAGGGTGTAGAGCTGAATCGATATTGGTTTTGACATCGTTCTCCCTTTTCAAGTAAAACATAATCATAAGACTGACCTACAGGTCACTAAGTTGGTGAGACAGCATGGCCTCCCGCCGCTGCATCATCATTGTAACCGGGCGGCCGCAGTTTCGGCCTGTGGCGGATGGGTAAGTCATCGATAGCCTTGAACAAGGACGCGCACCATTCGCGCTCCCTAACGACTGGAAAGGTTAGAAAAATGCGAAAACGAGCGCCTGTGCTGGTTCTGTTTGCCAGTCTCGCCGCGATGGTCACCGGCACTGCGGCCTATGCGCAGTTCGGTGGGACCATAGGATCCATCATTAAGGTCGCTGGCATCGGCTACGCCGTGAAAGTATTCGGCGGCCAGATTAATAGCTTCTTAAACACCGTGCTGCAAGAACATAACGTCGGCGGTCTTCCCGCGACAAAGGTCGTGCCGATCATCCGTCTGGGTTCCACCACGGCTGTCGGCGCCGTACAGGTGGCCGGCCGGCCCGACGTGGTAAGTCGTGTGCAGGCCGCGGTGGAGGGAGACCTGGTTGTCGGCCGCGCCCAACTGCGCTACCTGCTTCCGGTCAATTCCTTGAGCCTCTCCAAGCTCCCCGGCCGGGTGAGCGGCGTCGGTGTTTCCGCCATCATTGACTTCCCGGTTTGACAGCGCTTCCCGGCGAGGATGGGAGTCCCAAATGGCTTTGGAACAGCATGATTCGAGTTTGGAACTATCGGTCAGAACTAATTGATAAGAGAGATGACGAAAATGAACTGTAAGACATCGACGAAGACTGCCGCGCAGAAGACATCGCGTCGGACATGCTGGCGAGTGGGAGCGGTCAGCGCCGGAATTGCAGCCATGACGGGCGCCCTGCTTTTCTCGGGGAACATACCCGGCCTGCAGGCTGCGTCCGGTAACTTGGCGAGCGCGCGTCAAGTGACGATAAATGGAGCGCCTGTAGGCGAGGTGGACGTGAATGGATCGCCGGTGCTGCGGATCCGGGCAGCATCGGGCGGGTATTCCGCGCTTCAGCGATCGCAGATAGTCGCAAACAGGCTCAATAAGCTGTACACGCAAGGAAAACTGAGCAATATTGGAATTGGCTCTACGAACGGCCAGGTGATCGTGCAGAGCCAGGGCGGGGAGATCATCACCGCAACGGGCCGCAGCGCGCTTGTCAATAACTCTTCACCATCCCAGCTTGCCGGTACGTGGGCCGGGAACCTTCGCACAGCGCTGACGAACGCGCACGCCTACTCAGGCAGTCAGCAGCTCGGCGCCTCGAACCCGACCCTGGCGGCGGAACAACATAACACCGATAAACTCGTACCGATTATCAGCGTTGGCACCGGGACCCGGGTGGGCGCGGCGCTGGTGACGGGGCCCTCAAATCGCGTGGCGCAGGCCGCGGCCGTAGGTCAGATTGAGGTGAAGTGGAAGAGGATCGTTGAAGCCCGCGTCCTCGTGCCCATCTCGAATCCCGCTGTTCAGAAAGGTCTCAAGAGGGTACCGGAGGTGAGCGTCTACGCGGTTGGGACGTACCGGC
>DASRZA010000268.1:0-3424 GCA_035686845.1 Armatimonadota bacterium
CAAGCGCGGCATCCAACACGCGGGCTAAGCGGTAACCGGCCAGCGCTATCTGGCGGCGAGCTACTTTCCGCACCCGCGCCGCATAGGCCGCCGATGGAGTGGGCGGTTTTGCCGGGTTCTCCGGCCCTACCGTGTAGACCACCCGTTCGGCCACGCGGAAACTCTCCATCGCCCAGGCCGCCGGATCGCTGTCGCGCAACTGACGCGCAAACATGGGACGCGGGTACTGCTTCTCGATCCCGGTGGCAAGCGCCCTGATGTTCGGAGTGGTCGGTGGGATGCTCAGCGCGAAATCCCAGTAGAGGTGCAGGTTTTTCACCGGTCCAGCCAGCCGGAAAAGGTTGCCGCCTTCGTCCCCCTTCGGCGCAGGATGAAGCCGCGAGATTCGGTTCGCGGTGTGGAGCGGCTGATAGATGTCTCCGACCAGATGCTCGACCCACGACAGGGCATTGGCTCGCTCCTCCGGGCTGACGTTTTTATCAGCCAGGAGTCTTGCTTCCACCCGGATCTGCGTGACCACGTTACGGCCGGCGGGGAGGCGCGGCGGGTCGGTTGGTCTTGCGAACGGGATGTTGATGTAGTGCCAGTCTCGGTGCTGCTGGCTGCGCGGGATGCCGGAGTTCGGAGACTTGATGTCGTCCGGCCAGGTAGCGGCCGTCAGGAGATTGCGCTTTCGCGGGTCGGCCTTGAGAATGGCATGGAGCCTGGCGCGGGCGGCCGGCCTCATGTTGTCATACGCGATGAGGGCGACGGCGTCGTGGCCGGTGTTGTCCCAGGCGAAGGCTGGCGACGCGGCCCAAAGGCTGCAAAAGGCCAGCAGCAAAGGAAGATAGATACTGGTCGTTATCTTCATCGGAGAATCCAAGGGAAGTATGGCGCCGGCGGGCGCAGGAATAACCGGTCCCCTGCCCCGCGCATCTGTCCGGTACAATTGTACTCCTCCCACGGGATGATATCCCCCCTCCCTCAAGCGACACTCCGCTTGACCCCGGACCCCGGGGGGAAAGCCGGAATCCAAAGTAGGCACGGCGTCGGATCCGATTGCCGCCGGCTGGGAGAAGCGAAACCGCAGATAACCCAGCTCAAGCACTTTTCCGTCAGATCACCCAGCTCAAGGACTTTTCCATCGCACGAGGCGCGAGGAATCCGGTCCGTCGATCACGGATGAGTCGCGGGGCATGGGATATGGGCGAAAAATCGGCATTTTGCCCCCAGGACGTGCTCGCCGCCGTTTAACGCGCGGTCGCCCGCTCCCCAACCCGCCGGCGAGGTCTCTGTACACTGTGCCCCGAGGGCGCCCACGCTGATGCACCCGGCGACCGGAGAGGGAAGACGAGCCTTTAAGATTGGTTCAGGCGTCACGAAAGCTTGACATCGGCCGTTACGCCGAATATAATACGATAGTCGGTCGCGTTGCGCCGGGAATCCGGCGGACCGCGGTCGCGCCGAGGTGGTGGAATTGGTAGACGCGCTACGTTCAGGGCGTAGTGAGCCCAGCGCTCGTGCGGGTTCGAGTCCCGCCCTCGGCACTGAAATCCGGCCCCCACCCGGCCGGATTTCGTTTTTTCAGGCGGCGATTTCCCGGATCTTGTTTTTATACTGGATCTTCGTCGGTCGCCGCGCTTATACTGGGTGTATACATTTTCAGCATTGCATAACTGCGATGACGAGGAATAGTAAGCCGGATTGGCGGATTACAGAGAACCGGGGTATGGTGCGAGCCCGGTATCCGCTCCCTGCTGAAACTCCCCTCCGAGCAGCGAGTCGAACCACGGGATTACCGTTCCCGCTGCAGTAGGCTTTAGCCGGGTAGCGCCCGTTATCAAGCTATAATGAGTGGGTTAGATACGCCTGGTCGATACGACCGCCGGGCGCTCTGGCCAACCCCGGGTGGTACCGCGAGATAGAACGCCTCTCGTCCTGTGGATGAGGGGCGTTTTTGCGTTTTTGGCCGGCGCTCAGGGGTAACGCCGGTCTGCTCTCGACGACTTATCGTCGAGCTCGACGACTTATCGTCGAGAAGGGGAGATGTGGCGTGAAGCTGACTGGAGCGCAGATTTTCGTTGAGTGCCTGAAGCACGAAGACGTGCAGGTGGTCTTTGGCTACCCTGGCGGCGTAGTCTTAAAGATCTACGACATCCTCTATCATCGCGAAATCCGCCACATTCTAGTGCGGCAAGAGCATGCCGCGGTTCACGCCGCCGATGGCTATGCCCGCGCCAGCGGCCGGGTGGGCGTTTGCCTGGGAACCTCCGGACCGGGCGCCACCAACATGGTCACCGGTATCGCCACCGCGATGATGGACTCCGTCCCAATGGTCGCCTTCACCGGGCAGGTGAGCACCAAGAGCATCGGCAAAGACTCGTTTCAGGAAACCGACGCCACCGGCATTACTATGCCGATCGTGAAGCACAATTACCTGGTCAAAGATGTCCGTGACATGCCGCGGGTGATCAGGGAGGCGTTCCACATTGCACGGACGGGTCGGCCGGGTCCGGTGCTCGTAGACCTTCCAAAAGACGTCTCGATGGCGGAGTGCGAATACGTCCCTGTCGACAAAGTGGACCTGCGCGGTTACCGGCCTACCACGCACGGGCACCCACGCCAGATCGCTTCGGCCGCGCATGCCATCGAAACCGCCGAAAGACCGGTGCTGTACGTTGGCGGCGGTGTGATTATGGCGGACGCGGCGCCCGAGCTGTTTGACATTGCCACCCGGCTGAACATTCCCGTGACTAATACGCTCCTCGCCAAGGGCGCGTTTCCCGAAGACCATCCGCTCTCGCTCGGAATGCTCGGAATGCACGGCTCAGTCTATGCCAATTACGCCGTGAATGACTGCGATCTGTTGATCGCGGTGGGCGCGCGCTTTGATGACCGGGTGACCGGAAAAGTGGAGTCATTTTCGCCGGAGTCAAAGAAGATTCATATCGATATAGACCCGGCGGAGATTGGAAAAACCGTCGAAGTCGATATCCCGATTGTAGGTGATGCCCGGAACGTATTGGCGGCGCTTGGGGAGCAGCTTAGCGCAAAGCGGCATGACGATTGGATCGCGCAGATCGATCAATGGAAAGAGCGATATCCGTTTAAGTACCAGCAGCGGGCGGACGTGATCATGCCCGAATACGTCATTGAGGAGCTGTATCGTGCGACCGGCGGCCGCGCCTACGTTACGACCGACGTGGGCCAGCATCAGATGTGGGCCGCGCAGTACTATAAATGCAGCACACCGCACCAGTTCATCAGTTCGGGTGGGCTTGGAACGATGGGCTTCGGGCTTCCGTCCGCCATCGGCGTGCAGGTCGCCCGACCCGACGACGTGGTGCTTTCCATCAATGGTGACGGCGGCATCCAGATGAACAGCCAGGAGTTGATCACCGCGGTAGAGCAGAAGCTGCCCATCAAGATCATCATCATCAAT
>DASRZA010000269.1:0-43294 GCA_035686845.1 Armatimonadota bacterium
GAACCAGCGACACAACGCGCAGTTAGCTGCGTCGGCGCTGGATGGAGCGGTGATAATGCCTGGCCAGGTTTTTTCGTTCAATAAGCTGGTGCCCGGCTGGACGGCTGACCGGGGTTATCGCCCGGCGCCCGTCAGTTATGACGGCATTCTGGTGGATGATTACGGCGGCGGCGTCTGCCAGACATCCACGACGGTGTATAACGCCGCTTTGCTCGCTGGACTGCCGATTTTAGAGCGGCATCAGCATACCTTCGCGCCCAGCTACGCCCCACCCGGCCGCGATGCGGCGGTCGCGTATTCCAACGTGGATCTCCGGTTCAAGAATCCCTTCCCCTGGCCAATCACGGTGCACGTAGGGATCGACGGCGCCATGTTAGTCTGCCGTATCGAAGGATCCGGCACGACGCCTGACCGGGCTGTCGTCAGCGCGGAAGTTCTGGACCGGTTCACCCCTCCGGTGGCGATTGTGCAGCCCGGCGCCGGCGCCCGCCGATCCCGTTGGCGTCTGCAGGGTAGGGATGGCGTCCGAATCGCCATCTACCGCGACTTCTATCGCGGCGGCCGCCGGGTAAAGCGCGAACTCGTCTCCGATAATACCTACCGCGCCATCTCCCGCGCCCGGTGGTAGAACGTCAGGATTCGACAGGGATCCTGAGGCGCCGGCCGGCCACTCCGGTGTGGGTATCATCAGGGTGGCGACCGCACTGTCACACCGCGGCCGATCCGCAGCCATACGATTCATCCACAGAAGGCGCAGACGGACGCAGATAAAGACACAAGCATAGAGCGTTCGCTCAACATCCCGTCTCTCTTCGCTCTTTCTGCGTAGTTCTGCGTTCTCTGCGGATGAACAGCCGAGGCCTTATCCACAGATTGACACAGACGGACGCAGAACGAGATCGAGATTGAAGTCGTTCCTCGCTCCGTTTGTTTCTTAGCGGTCTCTTTGCAGTTTATGTGCCATTCTGCGTGCTCTGCGGATGAACAGATAGCGGATTCATCCACCCAGGATGGAGCGGACCAGAACTTGGGAGAGCCGCGAGCAGGGCATGCTCGCCGCGGAAGACACAAATACCGACGACAGCGGGCAGTGCGGGGGACGATCAGGGGCTGCGGCCATCAGCGGATAGGTCTCCCCTGAGCGCTCCGGAGGCGACCGCGTCCAGGAGCCACAGACGATTGGTGTGAGCGACACCCGAGACGTTGCCGCACACCGTCAGCACGTCCGCCGGATTGCCGAACACCTCGCTGCTGTGCTCGCCCGCCGCTTGGAGGACTTTCTCCCCAGCGGCGATCTGGTAGCGGATATGCTCGGCCAGAGCTTGCGCCATGGTGACTGGCATGGGCTGCTCCTCCCTGGCGCACGCGGACGCGCCTTTGTGCGATTACTGAATTGTCCGGGTACTCCCGAATGTTCTCCCCGGGCGGCCAGTTCTTCTTCAATCGGCGCCCGCGTGCGTTAAGAGAGTCCGCGTCGGAGAGCGGTTTCCCACACCGTTCCTACGGGAAACTTATCGCCGGGAGGATTCGATGAGGATTCGTGTTTTGAGTTGGGAAGAGGCGGTGACGGCGGGTGTGGGGGTTGTTGGCGGGAAGGGCTGGAATCTCGGGCGATTGAACCGGTATGGTTTCCCGGTCCCGGTCGGTGGTGTGCTGCCAGCCGACGCTTATGCCCGGTTCATGGCACGGCCGGAATTGCAGGAACGCGCCGCCGGTCTCAAGAAGGTTCGGGAAGACGACGTCGAGGCGCCCGAGGTCGCGACCCACCTCAAAGAGATTCAAGCGGCTATCGAACATGCGGCAGTTCCGGACGAGATCGAAACAGCCGTGCGGGATTTTCTCGCCGGCGCGCGACTCGACACCGCTCCCGTCGCGGTGCGATCCAGCGCGACCGCGGAAGATAGTCCGGACGCGTCGTTCGCCGGGATGCACCGCAGTTTTCTTGGAGTCACCGGCTCCGAAGCGGTGATCGATGCCGTGCGCGGCTGTTATGCCGCCCTCTGGAGTGACCGCGCCGTTGCCTACCGCCGTCGATCGGGCTTCGAGGACGAGCGGGTGAAATGCGCGGTGGTCATCTGCGCCATGATCGGCGGTCGCGAGGGCGGTCCGCCCGTCGCCGCGGGTGTTGCGTTCTCCTGCGACCCGCGCACGGGCCGCCGCGATTGCGTGACGATCAGCGCTGCGACCGGAATCGGTGAAAAGGTGGTGAGCGGCGAGGTCAACACCGCGGAGATCCGGGTGGATGTGCGGAGGGGCCAACTCGTTCTCGCTGAACGTTCCGCGGACTGCACGTTAGCGCTCGAAGATGACCAGGCGGTGTCGCTCGCCCGGCTCGTGATTCGGGTTCACTGGGCGCTGGGCGAGGGCCAGAATCCGCAGGACGTGGAATGGGCGTACGATGGCGATCGTCTCTGGCTGCTGCAGGCGCGTCCGGTCACACATCTTCCACGCGTTACTTTTGCCGGCGCGTCGGAGCTGCCGACGATATGGTCCAACGCGAATATCAAGGATGCGATGGGCGGCGTGCTGACCCCGCTTACCTGGTCCGTATTGCAGGCGGGATTTCGGATCCTGCTTTTTGCGGCCATTGACGCGGCCGGGTTCCCGGTACCGAGCGGCATGGAGACGTCCAGGCGTTTTTGCGGCCGCGCCTACTTCGATCTCACCGCGGTCCTCTGGGCCTTCTACGATGCCCTTGGAGTACGACCAGAGGTGGTGAATCGCAGCATGGGAGGTCATCAACCTGCCATTACGGTTCCTCGAACGCCCATCTTCGCCGGCCGGGCCGGATTGCGCCGGATCGCTGCAAGAGCCCGGCTCCTATGGCATGCCCTGGAAAATGCTCGGCGCTACCCGGGCGCAATCCGGAGGGTTCGGGACGAAGCGCGACGGCTCAACCAGATCGATCTATCATCGAAGTCGGCGGGAGACCTGCTGAAAATGGCCCGGCGGTTGGTCGATCAACAAATTGATTTCGGACGCCGGTTTCAACTGGCAAACTCCACGATGGTCTGGAACGAATACCTGCAGGCGATTCTGGATCGTTTTCGGCCCGGTGAAGGCGCGTCGCTCGCCGCGTCGCTCATGTCGGGCGGCGGCGAGGTGGTAAGCGCAAAGCATGGTTATCGCCTCTTGCGCCTTGCCGCCACCGCTAAAGATGACGCCGGGGCGCGGTCCTATTTGGCAGAGCGTTCAACAGATCCCAACGGCTGGCGGCAGCTTCCGGAGGGTTCCCCGTTTCGACAGCAGTTGGAGCGGTTTTTGGAGGAGTTTGGACACCGCGCCGTGGACGAAGCCGAGTTTTCGACGCCGCGGTGGCGAGAGGATCCGGGCTATCTGCTGGATCAAGTTCGCTCGCTCGTCGAACAGAACGCTGCAATTCCGGAGGACACGGCGGCGCGGGATCGCCGGAAGTCGGCCGAACTGGAAGTGACGCGGCTGCCGTCCTACGTCCGGCCGCTGATCCGGTGGATGGCCGCACAGGCTCGGACGGCCGCTGCGCTGCGCGAGGCTGGAAAGTCGGCGCTCATCTCCATGATCGAGCCTGTGCGCGGTTTGGCGCTGGAGACCGGGCGGCGGCTTGTCGAAGAAGACGCTCTCGACGACAAATCACAGATCTTCTATCTCGCGTGGGAGGATTGCGAAGCGTATCTGCTCGGAGAATGGAAGGGCGCCGGCGCCCGCAATTTAACCGCAGATCGAGCCGCGCTGAGGAAACAGTGGCAGAATGAGCATCCGGAGGACATTTATATCGTAGACGCCTCGGGACAACCCGCCAGACTTTCACCGGCGCCAGACGCTCCACCCGAATCCGCTGGAGAAGCCGCCTCCGAAACCGGAAACGGACTGGCGGGCGTCGCCGTCTCAGCCGGTCGGGGCAGCGGCCCGGCCCGGATCATTCGCGATCCGAGAGAGGGAAACCGACTTCAACCGGGCGACGTGCTCGTCGCGCCCTCCACCGATCCGGCATGGACGCCGCTTTTTCTCCGGGCGAAAGGGGTAGCGATGGAAGTGGGCGGCTACCTCTCGCACGGCGCCATTGTCGCCCGGGAGTACGGTGTCCCCGCCGTCGTGAACGTGCCCGGCCTGTTGGATAAAGTTAAAGAGGGCGCCATCATCACGGTCGACGGCGACACCGGGCGAGTGGAACTGAATGGGAAGGACGGATGAGATCGAGAATCGGAATTCGTCACCGCCCGCCGAGCGACAAACCGATGCCGAACCCGAAGCGGGGACTCCTGCTTTCGCCATTGTTCGCCCAGGTAAGCGAAAATTGGTAGCGGGAATCGGGCCGGCGCTCGGAAAGCGTCAGCGCGAGCGGTACTCCGTTCTCGCCCTGGAGCCGGGGACGGCCCTCCATGACGAACGTGAGTTCCGAGGTTACGGGGATTTCAGCGCCGGCGAACGGCTGAAAATCACCGCGGCCCTCGCCATCCACCACGTCTGCGTATTGAAGTCCCAGATCACCATGGATCGCCCCGGAAGAGGGCGAGAAGAGACGTTTACGCAGGGCAGCGAAGCCGATCCGGGTGTTGACGTGGCCAAAACCAAGCAGCGTTGCGCCCACGGCTATCGCGGGCAGCGAAGCCGTCTCTTGCAGCACGCGGTACTTGAAATAGCCGCCGAAAGACGGGGAGCGATGGTCGCCCCAATTGGTGACCTTGACCGCCGTGGCGCCCACCTCAAGATCCGGTCGAGCGCCGTAATCGAGGCTTCCGGAGATCCAGGTGGACGTTCCTTTTTCAGATGGGATTCCCTGCGGCAGCACAAGAATTGAGGGCGTCAATTTGTGGACCGCCGGAAAGACCGCCGCCGGATGAAGGAATAACCCGCCCGGTCCATACAGACTCTGCGCCGATACCGGCCCCGCGATCAAAACGCAGATAAGAGAAAGTATCAGTCGCTTCAAACGGAGGCCTCCTGTGCTGAAAAGAAAGATAGAGCTTGAAAATGCGTGGTTACTTCTGGCCGGCTTCGTCGCCAACAACGCGTGCCCTTTACTTACGACAGTTGAAGCGAATCGTCGTCACGACCCCATCCGGTGCGCCTCTTGCAGCGCCTCAACCTGCACGAGCACCCGGTTGGAGTCTTGACAGGTGATACTCCTTTCGGCGTCGCTGCGATCCTCACCTTCAGATTGTTCTTCCCCCAAACCCCGGGCCCCGACCAGGACGAATTAGGCGCTGCCCACTCGGACGCGGCAGCGCTTCTTGGAGAACCGGGCTCAAAGACCGGGGGCTTGTCGAAGAGGTCGAGGTCAGGATGAACGACTCGTGGCGCCGGAGACCGGTAGAACATGGACCGGCTAAGGGAACTTGTACGGGGTCGCCTTCTCGACTGCGGCCGAGCCGCGTCGCCAAAGCGACAGGAAACTGGCGGTGGGGAGGCTAATAACGACTTCACATTCGCCGCCGCAGGCAGGAGATCGTATACGTCGGTTAGAAAACGGACTCGGGCGCACTATCCGCCGTTTCGTTGCTATAAGGTCCATCCTTGCCTGTCCAGACCCGGGTTGATCCAGAATTTGGCCGCGTTGTGCGCGAGGCCATCGGATCGCTCTCGCAATCAGAAGTAGGGCTGCGCGCACGCATCAGCGTTGGCTATCTCAATCGGATGGCCCGGGGCAGCGTGCCGTCCCGCGAGATTATCCTGCGCCTGGCGGAAGGGCTGGAAATCGACCCGGCGCCACTGCTTGGCGCCGCGGGCTATGATTCTGAGCCGGTCGCGGCCGGTGACGATGGGCCCGAGAAGAACGCCCCCGAGTCGGATGAGTTGGGTCCCGTAGCGGCGGCGCAGGAGTACCGGGCGCTCTGGGACCGGTACGTGGCGCCTCTCTTTCCTGACGCTGAGATCCCTTCGGGCGCCGGGCTGCCTCTCTCCAGGGCCGCCATACTGTCTCGAGTCCTCCGCATCCTTCAGGAATTGATCGAAGAACAGGAAGCGGCACGCGGCTAACGATCGGCGAGCCAAAAAGATATTGCCCCAGTGGGTTGGAGAGCGCCAATGGAAACGATCAAGACCGCAGAGGACTTCGTGAGGCGATGCCGCCGTGATGACGGTGGTTACGCGCCATCGCCGGACCCTGCGTACCCTGGCTTCTCCGACACCCGGTTAAGTGACCTCGCGGCGGTCACCTACGCCGCGGTCCTCGCGCGGACGTTTGGTTGGGATATGCAGGATCCAGATCGCTCGGTGGAATATATCCGGGAACGTCAGCAGCCGGATGGGTCCTATGCGCATCAAGTAGGGGAGATGGATCCCGGCGAGGACCTCGCAATTCTCTACAACACGACCCAGGTTGTTGTGGCGCTCTGGGCGTTCGGACAGAAACCCGAGATTGATCCGGCGGGTGTGATGAGCCGATTCTTTGATGATGGCGCGTTTCGGCGTCTTCCCTGGTATACCACAAGCTTTTTCCCGCTCTTTTACCGGGCGCTGGATCGCCCATTCCCCAATGAATACCGGGTTGCGATCGAAGAATGGATGATTGGAGCGCAGGCCGAAGATGGCTACCTTGGCGATCATATCGCCTCGACCTTCCACATGGCCCACTTCTTTCGGCTGCTTGGTCGCCCGACGCCGCGAGCGCGGGAGATGGTCCGCCGAACGCTGCGGGACCAGAAACCCGATGGCGGATGGAACATCCGGGCCTCCGATTGGGACGTCCACGCATGTTTCGACGCCGTCTTTGTCCTGCGCCAGCTCGGAGACAATTCGGCGGATATCCGGTCGTCGCTCTATCGCGCCGCATCCTGGTCCGCCGGCTGCCGCGGCGAAGATGGCGGCTTCGGCCATTATCCGGGCTGGCATTCCGACATGGACGCGGTCTACTTCCAGCTCGGAACACTCTGCCAGGCTGGAGCCGTGACTTTCAATCCCCCGTCGGCCGGCGAGGCGGCCGTACTCGGCTGGGGACATGCCATGCCTCAGGAGAGGGATTTAAGCGCTTCTTCTTCGGTAGCGTAGATCCGAATGATTCTGTCGAGCCGGGTGACGTGCAGGACCCGTTTGACGCCATCGGTCGGCGCTACCAGGACAAGCGCGCCCTGGCGCGAACGGAGACGTTTCAACGCGCTAGCGAGCGCGCCGAGTCCGGAGCTGTCCATATAACGCACCGCGCCGAGATGCACCAGCAAGTGCGCGTGGCCTTGAGCGATGAGTTCCAACATCGCGTCGCGGAATTGGGGACTGGTGGCGACATCTATCTCTCCCTGTACTACGATCAAGGGACGGTCGTCCTTTGGAAAACGGACGGTGATCGCCAGAGATTCTGTCTCAGTTCCCAGTGGATCGACTTCTGACCCGGTATCGTTCCTATACATCTCTGTCTCCCTGACCTCGTGTGATGAGCGCGTGGCTGCGCGGGGAAACTACCGATCCATTTATCGGCCAGGTTTCGCTGTGGGAATGGTTTGGGAGGCCCGCTCGTTACATACCCAGGCTGATCAGTTTTTAAGCGAGCGAAACAATCGAAACTGGAACCGCGCCGTTTGCGCCCTTCGGTGGACACTCGACGCTTCGAAACGTTATGATAGACGAGTGAATTGAAGGTTGGGTCGCAGCGGAGGGGCACGCGGAACCGAAATGATCAAGAGCAACTCCAGTCAGTCCGGCGGAATCCTCACTCTTCTGGGGCGCCAGGTGTGCGTCACCGTCGTTATTTCGGTCGCCGCAACACTGCTCACCCTCGTTCTGCGACTGATAGGCGTCAGCAGCGTCTTAGTGTTCCTGGTTTCCGGCATCGCCCTTGCCGCGCTTGCATCAATGGTCGGGCACGGCACCGATCAGCTTGGATGTCGTTTAGGCGCGGGCGCAACGGGCGTATTGCAATCGGCGCTCGGCAACCTGCCGGAGCTCTTCATTTCAATTTTTGCGCTCCGCGCCGGCCTGCTGCTCGTTGTCCAGACAGCGCTGGTGGGATCGATTCTGGCGAATAGCCTGTTGGTGCTTGGCCTGGCATTTACGGCCGGCGGACTTAAGAACGGTGTTCAGACGTTCGGCACCACGCAGACCCGGATGATCTCCATACTGCTGCTCTTGAGCGTGGCGGCACTGTCGATACCGGCAATCGCCACCGCCCCGGGCGCGCCCGACTCCGGGCACCCCGAAGGCCTGAGCGTGATCGTTGCGGTCGTGCTGCTGCTGGTCTTCGCCGCCAGCATTCCCTTTTCGATGAGAGGAGGTCCGGGCGCAAGCGAGGAAGAACTGGGATTCGCCCGGCCCTGGCCGCTCTGGCTGGCGATGCTGATTTTGATTGCCGCTGGGACAGCCAGCGCGTTTGTCTCGGACTGGTTCGTGGACGCCCTCCGACCTTCAATGGTAACCCTGGGGATTTCCGAGAGTTTCGTCGGAATGGTCATCGTCGCGATAGCTGGTAACGCCGTCGAGAACGTAGTCGGGGTTCAGATGGCGATACGAAATAACGCTGACCTCGCGGTGAGCCTTATTCTGAACAGCAGCTTACAGGTCGCGCTCGCACTCATTCCGGCGCTGGTGATCATCAGCCGGCTGATCGGCGGCACACACCTGACACTGGTCCTTTCACCGCTGCTTATCGCCTCGCTGGGCCTTGCAGCGATCTTAGGCGCGTTGATTGTCTATGATGGGGAGTCCACCTGGCTCGAAGGTCTCGCGCTGATGGGCCTCTATGTCATCATCGCAGCCAGCTTCTGGTGGGGACCGGCGGTGAAACCCTAACGAGGCGCGGACGGAGGACGAAGGATCCGGGCGCCCACGACAGTAGTCTCTCTCGGAACGCCATTGGATACGACATCGTTGAAGCTATACACGCGGCCCCGGAAATGAACCCCCCGGAGGGTGAGGCTCTTCCAGCCAGGGGGGAGATGGGGTGCGGAGGTGATCTTTGCGCCATCGAACGTGATGCCTCCAAATCCATAAATCACGCTCTGTACGAGGCCGCCCAGCCCTGTCATAAAACAGTACTGCCGCATTCGTGAATGTTTCTCACTAATCTCATCGAATGGCGACATGAGGAAAGGCTCATAGCTGCTCAGGAAGAACCGCATCGCCTCTTTCCCCAACCCCTGGCGAGCAGCGATTGTCGCGAAGATGCTGGATGTCATGGCCGGCCCGCTTCGCTCAATCCGCGGCGGGTAGTACGAAAGCGTCTTTCGGATAATCGCCGGGTCGGTAACAAGGTCGAGGGGATAGATGAGTAGAGATGCGTCGGCCTGCTTCACCTCGGCGCCTTTATAGCCATCATGGGGCGCGTAGATTTGCAATTTCGGGTCGAACGGGAGATACATACGAGAGGCCCGATCGCTCCATGCCGGCGAGGCGGAAAGCCCGAGCGCTTGCGCAGCTTGCACGGCTTCTTCCAGGTTCCGTTTCACAACCCCATTCGTGAAAGCGTCGTCATTCACCAGGCCGGCGTTCTCATCCGGCCCAACTACATTCCGGATATGGTACTTTCCATCGGCGCCGCGATTCATCCGGCTCACCCAGTAGCTGGCGGTCGCTGAGAGAACCGGAAAACCGGATTGGCGCAGCCACTGCCGATCTCCCGTCACCAGGTAGTAGCGCCAGATCATGTTGGCTATATCCGCCGACACGTGGCGTTCGGCAGCATAAGTTGGCTCGGCGACTTCCATACCCGAACGAGCGCTTTCCCATGGATAACTCGCGCCGGGACGCCCCTCCTTAGCGGCCAACTTACGCGCTTCGGGCAGCATTCGCACGGCGTAGTCAACCATCGGGCGAGCCTCGTCCGGATGCAGTAGAACGAGCGCCGGGAACATCCACATTGGCGCATCCCAGAAGACATGTCCGCCAAAGTCGTTCCCGGAAAGGCCCATCGGTGGGATGCTCCAGCGGCTTCCGGAGCGCGTGCTCTCCAAAAGGTAGAAGAGCGCGGCGTGAATCATCTGCTGCGAAGGCGGGTCGCCATCGATGATGATATCCGATTTCCAGAGCGCATGCCACTCCGCCTCGTGACTAGCCCTTAACGCCTCGTAGGAACCCGGTCCGATTGATCGGATGTCGGCCGCCGCAAGCGCCTGCGGATTGGGACCGTCATCGGAGGTTTCGATAGCGGTGTAGCCGGTCCATTCAAAATCGCGGCTCGGTGTGGTTACCGACGCCGCCTGCATCACCACAGACGGACCACCATCCCCGGCAGGGCTGACGTACTTTGTTGACCCCGTGTTCTGGTCCGGATAGATGAGGTGAATCACTTTCAACCCGGAAAGCCCCGGCCCGCTCACGTGCGTCACCACCAGGTGAGGATGATCGCGAGAGGCAAGCGTCGTAATGGTGAGTGGGATCGCCTTCCCGCCCGTCTGCCAGGTGAACTGAGTGGTTAAGACGCCATCCCGCATCTGCAGTACCTGCCGATAACCGGTGATACGCGAGGTCGTAGATTGGAGGGACTCGTTCCTAAAGAAGATTTGGAACGCTGCAGGGGACGGCCGCGATTGGATCTGATTGTTACGATAGTCGCCTGCGATGAGACAGAGTTGACTCCGATCCCCGGGGACCCAGCCGCCGAGGGGGCCGGCGCGGAAACCGAGATATCCGTTTCCAAGGTAGGCTTCTGAGGGGGCGTTCATGCTGTCCGAGGCGACCTCCCAGGGGCGGGCGTTGGCGGCGAGGTGGACTGTCGGGATCGGCGGCAGGATCGGCGCCGAGAAAGTCGCCGACTCGTGATGGCTGCCCTGGCAGCCCGCCATCATCAGACAAAGAGCCGCGAGGAGCGCGGCATTCTTGCTCGGTTTACTCATCGTATTCGCAGGCGGCCGGAGATGCCGTGGGATGAACGCAGGCGCCGCTGAGTTCTCGAACGTCCGGGATCGCATTTTGGCGCAAATATCCCGCGATTCCTTGAAGTACGTCGATTGCGGTCGTTGGGTTCACAAAATTCGCCGTGCCAACGGCCACCGCGGAGGCGCCGGCCAGCAAGAACTCCACGGCATCTTCTCCTGTCATGATTCCTCCCATCCCAATAACCGGAATATCGATCGCAGACGCTACCTGCCAGACTGCGGCGAGAGCGATCGGCTTGATCGCCGGACCTGATAGCCCGCCGACCACCCGCGGGAGCACCGGCCGCCGCCGCCGGATATCAAATGCCGCGCCAAGGACGGTATTGATCAACGAGAGCGCGTCCGCGCCGGCGTCTAACGAGGCGCGCGCGATCTCCACGATATCCGTGACGTTAGGTGAGAGCTTACTGATGAGTGTTAGGTCCGTAACCCGTCGCACTGCGTCGATGACCTCGAACGTGAGGCGTGGGTCCATGCCAAAGCAGCGCCCGCCTGCGGCGACGTTGGGGCAGGAGATGTTAATCTCCAGGCCCGCGACTCCCCCGGCTTCATCGAGCCGGCGGGCAATCTCGACGTACTCATCGACCGTCTCACCCGCGATATTCACAATGACCGGTACGTCCTTATCTCGCAGGAAGGCCAGTTTTTCCTCGATGACCCCCTCAACACCCGGGTTTTGAAGCCCGATGCTGTTGAGCATCCCGGCCGGCGTTTCAAAAATGCGAGGCGGCGCATTCCCCTGGCGAGGGCCCAAAGTCGTGCCCTTGACACAAATTGCGCCGAGCCGACTAAGAGGATAGAACGCGCTGTACTCCTCACCGAAGCCGAATGTTCCGGAGGCGGTCATGACCGGATTGCGCATCCGAATCCGGCCAATTTGAACTTCAAGGCGAGGCGCGGCGCTTAGCGGATGACCGATCGAGACCGGTTCGTCGGGCCCCGTCAAAACAGGATCTCCCGCGTGCCGAAGACCGGTCCTTCGACACACGACCGGATGTATCGCGCATCGGGGGTATGAAAAACGCACGAAAGGCAGGCGCCCACGCCACAGCCCATTACCGCCTCCACCGAGAGCTGCCCTTCGCATCCGTATTCGCGGCAGAGAGCCGCCACCGCCGCTAACATTGGTTCGGGTCCGCAGGCGAAGACCGTGGTTTCACCCGGCGGATTCATCTCCAAGGCCTGCCGGAGCGGCTCAGTCACAAATCCACGGACGCCGGCGCTGCCATCCTCGGTGGCGATTGAGAGCGAAATTTCCAGATCCGAGAGATCCTTCTGACAGAGGCAGAGCGACTCGGCGCGCGCCCCGATTACAGCCCTCAAGATCGTGCGTCCCTGCAGCGCACGCGCGACAGCGGGAAAGGGCGCGATTCCAATACCGCCGGCACAGAGAATCGAGTACCGGGTGGGCGCATCCAATGAGAAGCCATTGCCCAGGGGACCCACGATGGAGATTGGATCCCCGGCCTGAAGCTGCGACATGCGGGCGGTGCCGGGGCCAACGACCTGGTATAAGAGTGAGAAAGCGCCGGCCTCGGGGTCGATGTCGCAAAAGCTGAACGGCCGGCGCAGCAGCGGCGTCCATCCCGTTTCGGACCGGACATTGACAAACTGCCCCGGCTGTGCGACTTGCGATATCTCCGGCGATTCTATCCAGAGCCGAAAGCAGCCCGGACCCTCGCTGACCTGCCGCATCACGGATCCCCTGGAAAGCATCGGGCGGGATCGACGGCGGGGTAGAGGGATCGTCGTCATGACCATTCTCAGTGCGGCAGCGTGGTACTCGTCAGGAGGCTAGTAGTCGTGTTGGTTCCATCGGTTGTCTCGATGCGAACGATGCCCAGGGTAGGGGAGAACCAGTCTTGCTCTAAGATGTTAACGCCGCCCCGGTTAATCACTGAGCTGATGCGAAAGGTCAGGATGCCCTCAGACGCGCCGCCGGCGCCGATCGGGGCAAAGATGGTCTCTTCGGTATCCACCGACTTCGAGATGGTGTTTGTGCTCGAATCCGAGAAAGTCACGGTCGAGGCGATTTGCTGGCCAGTCGCCATCGGGCTGGGAAGCAGAACCGCGGGCCCCGGCGTCGAGCTGACAACCCAGAGCGGAGTCGACGTTTGAGGGACCCCTTCCAGGATGACAGAGTGCGTGGAATCCTGACGGAAGTAATAGTCACTGATGACAGCAGTCCCTGCACTCCCAATATCGGAGGTATCCTTAAATTCGAGCACAGGCTGCTGGTCATTCGGATTTGTAAGGCCGGTTGAAAGTACCTGTTGGGTACGAGACCCCGTGCCGGCGGGAGTGGTCACGGCATAGGTCCAGGTTGTACCGGCGGGCCAGGAAGCGATGACGGGGTTAATGGTAGGGCCCGTCGGAACGGGGGGCGTGCCGCCGCCTCCACCTCCACCGCAGCCCTGGAGAAAAAGTGGAAGAACAACGGCCGCGAGGGCAAAGCGGCGGACGCGTGGATTCAAGAGTGTACTCCTCTGGCAGGCTTTTCTGACCGGACAAATGCGGTTAGGTGGGGGAACCTCGTTGATCAGTCTCATGATCAACTTCATTATAGAAACCTGAACCGGTACCTGTCAAGCGTGGGATCGCGCATCCGCGAAAACCGGCCGGACTGGCCGGTGGAAGCCTGACTACGGATGCCTGCGGCTAAAGAGTCCGGTCCATCAGCGACCGGCTGCGTGGGTCCATGCGTGAGGCGTCCCATATTTCGAACCGGTTTCCATCCATATCCTTAATGATGATCTGGAGCCGCCGGTGACGCAAAAACCGGATATCATCACGCGAGCGGACTTCGAACTCGCGGGGGCCCTTGTCGGTTTCCACCGACCACTGCAAGATTCCCATCGATTCACGCAGCGAATGGATATGCTTGATTCGGGGCATGAAATAGGTGCGATCGAGCTCGGCCCGAAGCGCATCGCCCGAGTCCATGTCCAGCTCGCCAATGTCGCGAATCGTCATCAGCTCACTGCCCTCCGCGTCCGAAAGCACGATGTACTGCGTCGGATTGGTAAGGGGGAAGAGACGGGCCGCCTTCACGTCGACCGGCGCCATCTCGCCCGGCTCGAGATCTCCTGGCGCAAGACGGATCATTTTAAGTCCGCCGGATGGATCTCGGACCAGTCGAATTTCAGCAGCGTTCAATGCGCCTTCTGCAACAATGCTCATAACCACCTGCCCAATTTAAACACTCGCGCACGTCCAGGTTGCCGGCCACGAGATCTCACCGACGCCGTCCCACCATCTCACCGTCCCACCATCTCACCGTCCCACCATCTCACTGTCCTTCGTCCTCCGTCCTCCGTCCAGCGTCATATCGCGTGGTTTTTCGACATCTCCGACTGGATTCGAACGAGCTTGGCATAGGCGCCATCCTCGTGATCCAGAAGCTCTGAGTGAGATCCGATTTCGGCAATCTGGCCGTGGTCCATCACGATCAGCTTATCCGCATTCCGAAGCGTCGAAAGCCTGTGCGCGATGGCAAACGTAGTCCGGCCCTTCATGAGCCGCTCCATCGCTTCCTGAATCAGCGACTCGGTTTCCGTGTCTACGGCCGAAGTCGCCTCATCCAGGATCAGGATCCGCGGGTTGTTCAAAATTGCCCGGGCAATGGATATTCGCTGCTTCTCCCCACCCGAGAGCTTCACGCCTCGCTCGCCGACTTCCGTGTCGTAGGCGTCGGTGAAGTTGAGGACGAACTTATGGGCGTTCGCAGCCTTCGCAGCGGCGATGATTTCGTCCGTGGTGGCGTCTGGCCGGCCATAGGCGATATTCTCGGCCACGGTGCCGGAAAACAGGAACGGCTCCTGGAGCACGATGCCGATCTGCTCACGCAGTGTTCGCGAATCGAGGTCCCGGATATCCTTGCCATCGATTCGGATATGACCCTGGTCAACATCATAGAACCGGAGCAGCAGGTTAACCAGCGTCGTCTTTCCCGATCCGCTGTGCCCCACGAGACCGATGAGCTGTCCGGGCTCCGCAGTGAAGTGGATATCCTGCAGCACCGGAGCGCCGCCTTCATTCTCTTCGTAGTCGAAGGTGACGTGCTCAAACTCTACGCGTCCGGCGAGTGTGGGCGTAGAAGCGTCGGTGATATCGCGGATCTCCGACTGGGTATCCAACAACTGGAAGACCCGCTCGGCCGCCGTAGCCACGTTCTGCACCTGATCGTTCAGGTCACAAAGGGTCTGGATCGGGCCGTAGAACTGCCAGATATAGGCGGTAAACATGATGATGGTTCCCACCGTCAGCGAACCATGCAGCACCTGCCAGCCGCCAACCGCCCAGATCACGACAGCCCCAATTCCATTGAGCAGCGTGAGCGTTGGACTATAGATAACCTTCAGGCGATTAGAGGCGAGGTTCGTATTGTAGAATTCCTCCGCCCTGGATGCGAACCGCCCGATCTCTCGCTCCTCCTGAGCAAAGCTCTTGACCACGCGGATCCCCGTAATAGCTGACGCCAGGACCGCGTTCATCGAGGCCACTGTCCGCCAGTAGCGACGATAGACGGGCCGGATACGCAGCGTGAACCACCGGGTCATGTACATCATGAACGGCGTCGGCGCCAGGACTAAGAAAGCCAGTTTCCAATCGCTGATAAAGAGGATAATGCCAATAAAAACCAGCGTGAACGAGTTCGTCAGAAAATTCTGAACTCCGTCGACTAAGAACGTATTGATAACGCCGGTGTCATTCATGACCCGCGACATCACGGAACCAACGTGACGCTGATCGAAATAGCTGACGCTCAACTCCTGCAGATGGCGGTAGACGTGGGTCCGGAGGTCGTATACGATCTTCTGACCCAGCCAGACCATCATGCGCATACGAAAGCCCCCTATCGCCGCGCCGACAATCCAGCGCCCCGCGTACGCCCAGCAGAGCAGACCGAGTATCCAGCCGCGATAAGCGATCGTGAGGTGAAGCGCTGCGCTCGGCGCCAGCACCCGGTCCAGCAGGACCTTCGAGAGATAGGGCGGAAGCAGTTGAAGCAGGGTTACCGAGATGGTGAGCGCCAGGGCCGTCGCGGCCTGCCACTTGTAGGGCCGAAGATAGACAAACATCCTCAGGATGATGGCTTTTTTGTTCAGGCAGTAGGGGCAGAAGTCGTTTCCGTGTGGGAACGGCCGGTCACACTTCTCGCACCGCTGCTTGCGCTTGCGATTACTCCTGGCTTCGTCTTCTTCCGGAGTGATTTCAGTGCCATCGGCGAGACGCGTCAATTCGCCGATGGCGTCCGGCACCTCGGCGAATTTGTCTGCCAGCGACCGGGTAAACCGGATCGCCTCAATGACCTGCGGTGTTTCGTCCTCGCCCTCGCGTGGTTTCATGGCCACGGAGAGCGAACCATTGCCCACAAAATCCTGAGTGTGAACCTCTTCCACCCGGGAGAGCGGGACCTCCATGACCAGCTCTAAACGCGTTTCCGAATCGCGCTCCGGATCCGATCCCTGAACGACGCCGTGAACCACTAAGATGCGGGTGTTGGTCGTAACAAGCCAGGAGTTGCGAAACTGACCCTGGGCGTCAATATCGGAGGCGACGGTGAAGTGAATCGTTTCGCCTGGCTTAAGCATCGCTGCGACGCCGGCCGCGACTGAGGGAGGAAGCTGTTCTTTCAGCGCTAGCAGTGCGCTGTCTAACTTCGGATCGGCCTTCGCATCGTCTTTGGCCTCCTGCGTTGAATCCGAACCATTTTCGTTATTGCCGCGGCGGCTCGAGAGGCGCTTCAGAATTGACTTTCGGCCGCTGACATCGTGAATACTGCTCTGGATACTCGCTTCAGAGTTGCGCGTGCGCATACCTGGCATTTTGGTCCGCATATCTCCATCCGATAGATCAGTCACGGGATCTATGAGCGATCGACCGTATCTATCATTCCTATTTTCGCCTTTTTTCCACAAAATATCAGGCCTTATCACTTCAGCGTAGCCCTATAATGTTCTTATTTCAACCTTTACTTCACAACAAATCGCAGAAAAGCGTTCTCGCACGCCGGCGGGCCGGACGTTTTTCTGCCGCTCAGTGAGCTTACCTCCTGCGTTGATCGTTCCGTCAGTTTGACGTTCCTCAGCTCGCCAGCTATATTAACGGAAGTAGGGGCGGCGCCCCGCATTCCCGGCGGCTGCCGGTGGAAGGCCCTGATCGGGTTGCCTGCGATGCGAAATCTTCAGTTTGTGGTGGTTACCGGACTCTCCGGCGCGGGAAAAACACAGGCGCTCCGCGCCCTGGAAGATCTCGGATTCTTCTGCGTGGACAATCTGCCCCCTGCGCTCATGGAGACCTTTGCCGAGCTTTGCCTCAATTCCCGGTATGAGATCGACCGTGTGGGGTTGGTGATCGACGTTCGCGGGGGAGAGTTTTTTATGGATCTCCTCGGCGCGCTGGACGTTCTCAAGCGACGCGGAATCTGGTACCGGCTGGTCTACCTCGACGCCGACGACGAAGTGCTTTTGAGGCGCTTCGAAGAGACCCGCCGCAAACACCCGCTCACTTCCGAAGAGGGAATTTCCGGGAGTATTCGGGACGAGCGGTCGATGTTAGCCGCAGTCCGATCCCGCGCCGATATCGTGGTGGACACGACGCAGCTCGCTCCACATCTGTTGAAGCGGAAGCTGGCCGGGCTGCTGACACACGTGGCGCCGTCCGAAAACCTTCTCGTCCAGGTCATTTCTTTTGGATTCAAGCACGGCCTCCCTGCGGAGTGCGACCTGGTATTCGACGTGCGTTTTCTGCCAAACCCCCATTATGAGCCCGGGCTCCGGCAGCTTTCTGGCCTGGATGCCGAAGTAAAGCAATTCGTGGGCGGCTCTGAGATCGGGGCGGAGTACCTGAGCCGGCTGCGCGACTTTCTCACGTACTGCCTGCCGCAGTACGCCAGTGAAGGTAAGGCCTATCTCACGATTGGGATTGGCTGCACGGGCGGTCGTCATCGCTCCGTGATGGTAGGCGAAGAAGTGGCAGGCTGGATCCGGGCGCTCGGATATCCAGTCAATGTACGGCACCGTGATTTACAGCACGAAGCAATTCCGCCAGACGGCGATCCGGCGCGTCTTCCCGACATAGGTCGGGAGGCGGAGAACATGTCCGATCCCGAAGCGCGGGTAATTAGAGAAGGAAACTGAGGCGGGCTTTGGCGATGGCTCAACATAGCGTGGGCGCAAGAACGGTACATGGGATGCGATCCGGCCTCAAATGGCTCATCCCCGGCATGAGGGTAAAGCGATGGCTGGTCCTTATTCTGCTGGGAACCGCGCTCGCCAATTTTGGCTCTGTGCTCACCTTCTCCACGCGAGTGGTCGAGTGGTGGGCCGCGATTCTCACGGATCTGGGCCTCCCCGAGCAGTACCACGCCTGGCTTCCAACGGTTGGCATGGCCACAATGGCGCTGGGTCTGCTGCTGATCCTTATCGCTGCTTATCTACTCGTTCGTACGATCGCGGGGGAATTGGATCCTGAGAAGGCCCTGCGACTCGCCGACGTGATCAACCAGAAGAGACTGGAACGGGCGGCCCGAGGTCATGAAATCGTAGTGGTGGGAGGTGGCACCGGCCTCTCCACCATGCTTCGCGGTCTCAAGACCCGGAGTGGGAACATCACCGCCATCGTCACCGTTTCGGACGATGGCGGCAGCTCCGGGAGACTGCAGCGCGAGTTCGGTATTCTACCCCCGGGCGACATTCGGAACTGCCTGGCGGCGCTGTCCGATGAAGAACCGCTGATGACGGCGCTCTTCAACCACCGCTTCCGGACCAGCGGACAGGGTGAAAACGGCGTGGGCGGACACAGCCTGGGTAATCTTCTCCTGGCCGCGTTGACAGACCTTAACGACGGCAGTTTCGACAGGGCCGTCAAGGCGGCGAGCAAGGTCCTCGCCATTCGTGGTGAGGTGCTGCCGAGTACGTTGGAGAGCATCACGCTGGTGGCGGAGATGAGGGATGGAAGCATCATTGAGGGAGAGACGGAAATTGTCAAGAGCCACCGGGGTATTCACCAGATCGGGCTGAAACCGGCCGCTCCCCACAGTTATCCGGAGGTAGTGGAGGCGATCGAGACGGCGTCGGTGGTGGTGATTGGTCCGGGCAGCGTTTACACTAGTATTGTTCCAAACTTGCTGGTTCCGGATATACGCGCGGCTCTGGAGTCGACGCAGGCGATTTGCGTGTATGTATGTAACGTTATGACGCAGCCGGGTGAAACCGATGGTTTTACCGCAGCGGACCACGTCGCCGCGATTGAAGCGCAGACGGGTTTCCGCGCGATAGACTATGTAATGGTAAACGGCCAGCAGCCGTCGGCGATCCAGTTGGAACGCTACCGTCGTGGAGGCGCCGATTGGGTGCAGCCGGATCTGGATCGTATCCGGGAGATGGGTTACGAGCCAATTGTCGGCGCCTTTATTAGCGGCGCGAACCTGGTTCGCCACGATTCGGAGGCGCTGGCCAATGAAATATTTGAGCTGCTTGAAACCAGTCGTGACCGCCGCAGGCCCGCAGTCCGTGCGAATCGCCGGGCGTCGACTGCAGCCGCTGAATTGCACGGGCAGGCGAACCATCGCGGCGCTAATCATCAAAACGCGGCAGGAGGGGGGCTCTTAGATCCCGCCGCTGCGAAGAACTCCGAGGAGGCGAAAACAGAATGGCAGTAAGAGTTGGAATTAACGGGTTTGGGCGGATCGGGCGCATGACTTATCGCACCATTCACGAGAGACACCCTGGCGCCATTGAGGTCGTAGCGATCAACGACCTGACCAACGCCAGGACGAATGCGTTCTTGCTGAAGCATGACAGCAATTACGGCGATTTCAAAGGCGACGTCAATTACGACGAAAACGACATCATTGTGGATGGCAGGAAGATTGTCAGCTTTGCTGAGCGAGATCCGGGCGCCATTCCGTGGGACAAGCTCGGGGTTGACGTTGTGGTCGAGTCTACCGGTCTCTTTACCGACGCCACGAAGGCCGCCGCCCATCGACAACACGGCGTAAAGAAGGTTATTATCTCGGCCCCCGCTAAAAATGAAGACCTGACGATTGTGCTGGGAGTGAACAATAAGGCGTACGATCCCGCGAAGCATCATGTTATTTCCAACGCCTCATGCACGACCAACGGGCTGGCGCCGGTCGCCAAGGTGCTCCACGACACGTTCGGGATTGAAAAGGGTTTACTGACGACTGTTCACGCTTATACGAACTCGCAGCAGACTCAGGACATGGCCGGTAAAGATCTTCGCGACGCGCGAGCGGCTGCCATCAATATCGTACCGGCGCCAACCGGCGCCGCCAAAGCGGTGGGGTTGGTGCTTCCCGAGCTTCAGGGCCGGTTTACGGGGATGGCGTTCCGTGTTCCCGTTTCTACCGTCTCGGTGGTGGACTTTACGGCTGTTTTAGCTCGTTCGGTCTCCGTGGACGAGATCAATCAGGCGCACCGGGCGGCGGCGGCGGAAGGTCCCCTCAAGGGGATTTTAGCCTACTCCGAAGAACCTCTCGTATCGACCGATTTGAAGGGTAATCCTCACTCTTCCATCTTTTCGTCGTTGGACACGATCGGCCTCGGCAACATGGTGAAGGTGGTCTCCTGGTACGACAACGAATGGGGCTATTCATGCCGGGTGGCCGATCTGATTCATTTTCTGGGCGGGCATTTCTAAAAGGTCGGTTGGAGGGCGACGCGTAAATCGCACAAGGGATTGTGCTCCTACCGCGGCTGGGTGGACGGCGACGCGTAAATCGCACGGGGAGTTGAAGGGCGACGCGTAAATCGCACAAGGGATTGCGCTCCTACAGGGATGCGGCGGGTGCGATGCTTTCCCGGACGAAATCCGGTGGAATATCACGAGTGCGGCGTTGAGCGGTCCGACGTCGGAGTGAATGGAAGGCCGATAATGGATAAGAAGACGATAGATGACGTCGACGTCACCGGAAAGCAGGTCCTCGTCCGGGTGGATTATAATGTCGCGCTCGACGCGGAGGGGCGAGTTCTGGATGATACGCGGATCTCGGCCTCACTGGATACGATCCGGACACTGATCGACCGCGGGGCCCGTGTGATTCTGATTTCCCATCTGGGACGACCCAGGGGAAAGCCGGCGCCCGACCTGAGCCTCGCGCCCGTTGCTCGGCGGCTGCAAGACCTGTTGGGACGTCCGGTCGCATTTCTCCACGACTGTGTTGGGGACGAAGTGAACGCGTACGTTCATCACAAGCTTAAAGATGGGGAGGTTGTTCTTCTCGAGAATGTCCGGTTTCACCCGGAGGAGGAAACGAATGATCCCGCGTTCGCCAAGCAGCTCGCCGCACTGTGTGAGCTCTATGTGAACGACGCCTTCGGCGCCGCTCACCGGGCGCATGCGTCTACCGAAGGGGTAGCGCATTACCGTACGGCTGTCGCCGGACTGCTGATGGCGAGGGAAATCGATCACCTCGGCGCGGTCATCGAATCGCCGGAGCGGCCCCTCACTGCGATACTGGGCGGCTCCAAAGTCTCCACGAAGGTGGGGGTGATTCGTAATCTGCTCGAGAGGGTGAAGGTGGATCATCTGCTGCTGGGTGGGGGGATGACCTACGCGTTTTTGAAGGCGCTCGGAAAGCCGGTCGGCGCGTCGCGGGTGGATGATGAGAGCCTGGCGATGGCGCGAGACCTGGTAAAGAATGGAATTCCGCCGGGTGTGGCGCTCCCGACTGACGTGGTGGTGACGGATCGGGGCTTCGATATCAAGAAGCCGCTCAACCCGGAGGCGCAGGTGAAGATTGTTCCGGCCGAGCAGATACCGGAGGGGTGGCAGGGCGCCGACATCGGTCCGGAGACTGCGAAGCGGTTTGGTGAGATTATAAGAGAGAGTAAGACCGTGATTTGGAACGGACCGGTCGGCGTTTTCGAGATCGAGGCGTTCGCTAAGGGAACTAACGCCATTGCTCACGCCGTGGCGGCGTCCGGCGCGACGTCTGTGGTGGGAGGAGGCGAGTCAGTGACAGCGGTACATCAGGCGGGGGTCGCCGACCAGATAAGCTGGATCTCGACCGGCGGTGGCGCATCGTTAGAGTTTCTGGAAGGGAAGGATCTTCCGGGTCTCAAGGCATTGGAAGATAAGACGCCAAAACCCGAGCAATCGAGTCCAGCGGGCGCGACGGGTCGGGCATGAGACGCTCAGCGGATCGCCGGAAATTCATCGCCGGCAACTGGAAGATGAACGGTCTGGGGCAAGAAGCGGTCGCTCTCGGGCGCGAGATTCGAGTGCGCCTTCAGGACGTCTCGAGAGTTGACGCTGCCGTCTGTCCCCCTTTTACCGTGTTAGAAGCGGTTGGCGCCGAGTTCGCCGAAAGCCGGATCAAATTGGGCGCGCAGGATATGTTCTGGAAAGAGAGCGGCGCCTACACCGGCAAAGTTTCCGGGCCGATGCTCAAGGCGATCGGGTGCAGTTATGTTATTCTCGGCCATTCCGAATGTCGCGGCCGGTTTGGCAAGACCGATGAAGACATCACCGATGAGACCATCCGGCATTTCGGCGATACCAACGCGACGGTTCATCTTAAGGTGAAAGCGGCCTTCAGGTATGGACTGCTGCCCATTGTATGTGTTGGTGAAACGCTCACCGAGCGGGAATCCGGCAGCACCGATCAGATTGTGGATGTTCAGGTTCATGCCGCGTTCCACGGACTCGCCCCTGATCAGATCGCTCTTTCAACCATCGCCTACGAGCCGGTCTGGGCAATTGGGACCGGCAAAACGTGCGACTCCATCGAGGCGAACCGGGTCTGCGGTGTGATCCGGCATGTCATCGGACGCATGACGAACGCGGGCATCGCTCGAGGAGTCCGAATTCAGTATGGCGGGAGTGTCAACGCCGAGAATGCGGCGGAGATCCTTTCGCAGCCTGACATCGACGGGGCCCTCGTTGGTGGACAGAGCTTGAAACCGGAAGCCTTCGCACAAATTGTGCTTGCAGGGGTTCGTGACTGAGGAAGAGTCATTCAAGACCGCTGTCTTAGAGGAACGAGGCTGATGATTTCTAAAAACGTCTGCGTGATCGGTTGTGGATATGTCGGGCTCGTCACCGGCGCGTGCCTGGCTGAAATCGGGCACCGGGTGATCTGCGTGGATAACGATCCGCAAAAGATCGCCATGCTCCGCGAGGGCCGGCTGCCGATCTACGAGCCGGGCCTGGATCTACTCGTCGAGCGCAATGTAAAAGATGGCCGGCTCAGCTTCGCGAGCGACATTGCGACGGGGATGCAGGATGTCGAGGTCGTCTTTATTGCTGTTGGCACGCCGCCGAGGGATGATGGCTCAGCGGATCTCAGCTTTGTGGAGATGGTCGCGAGGGAGATCGCGCAGAATCTGAAAACGTACACGGTAATCGCCGAAAAGTCCACCGTCCCGGTAGAGACGGGCGAGCAGGTGGAGCGTGCGATCAACCGGTATAATCGCAGCATGGCCCCGTTTGATGTGGTTTCGAACCCGGAATTTCTTCGTGAAGGCACGGCGGTTCACGACTTTCTTCACCCCGACCGGATCGTGGTGGGAGTCAAATCCGCCCGAGCTGAGCAGGTAATGCGTGATCTTTATGCTCCGATTGAAGCCCGGATCCTTGTGACCGATTTGAGGAGCGCCGAGTTGATCAAGCATGCGGCGAACTCATTTCTGGCGACCAAGATTTCGTTTATCAACGCAGTCAGCCAGATATGTGACCGAGTCGGCGCCGACATTACGCTGGTCGCCGAAGGGATGGGATTGGACCCGCGCATCGGACGTTCGTTTCTCCAGGCTGGAATTGGTTTTGGAGGTTTCTGTCTGCCCAAGGACGTGGAGGCCTTTCTCTACATCTCCCGCAAAGTTGGATATGAGTTCGATCTCCTCCGTGTAGTCAAGGAGATCAATGAGGCGCAGCGCGCGTGCTTCCTGAAGAAAATCGAAGAGGCTCTCTGGATTTTGAAGGATAAGACCATCGCAGTTCTTGGAATAGCGTTCAAGCCGAACACCGACGATATCCGGTTTGCGCCGGCGATAGACGTGATCCGGCA
The DNA here is from genome assembly GCA_035686845.1 of Armatimonadota bacterium. Lineage (GTDB taxonomy): Bacteria > Armatimonadota > DASRZA01 > DASRZA01 > DASRZA01 > DASRZA01. The sequence continues at coordinate 23,818 of DASRZA010000269.1, forward strand.
TCTTCAGAAGCAAGGCGCCCGCATCCGGGCCTACGACCCGGTCGCCATGTCTCGCGCGCAGGGCTGTTTGGAGGGCCCCGAGGGATCTATCTGCTTCTGCCCCGATCCTTATGAGGCCGCAGAAGGCGCCGACTGCCTGGCGCTTCTGACGGAATGGCCGCAGTTCCGGGAACTCGACTTCGGCCGCATCAAAAAATCAATGACTCATCCCATCATCGTGGATGGCCGGAACATGCTCGATCCCAAAGCGATGCTTGAGCTGGATTTCGAATACCACAGCATGGGAAGATAGTGTTTGAATCGTAAATGATGAGCGACCGCGAGAAAAGGCTGCTGGAAATTCTGCAGTGTCTTCTGGAACGCATGGACGACGCGCATATCTCATTCGACAGGCTCCCCGAAGAACGGGCGCTGGAAGCGGCGCTGGAGTTTGACGAGGCGTACGTAGCCGCCTGCGAAGAGCTGGGAATCCCGCTCAGCGATCGGTCGATCTCCCCTCGGCCCGGGCGCGATCCGCTGGATGACTGATTTTCGCGACTATTCCAGCCGGGCGCGACGCATAAGATTTAGGATCTCCTGCCAATCCTCGGGAGGTTCCGATCGGAATTCCAACAGGTCCCCCGTCAGAGGATGCACGAACGAAAGGAAACAGGCGTGCAGCGCCTGCCGCTTGAGCGCCTCGAGACGCTCCCGAACCACCGGATCTTTTACCGCTCGACATCGGGCGCGGTGATCGCCGTATACCGGATCGCCCACGAGCGGAAGTCCGCTGTAATGGCAGTGAACCCGGATCTGATGCGTCCGGCCGGTGGTAAGGCGGGCTCTCAACACGACTCCCATCGGCAGTCGCTCCTCCGCGTCGAGCAGTGTTTCCGCCGCACGGCCCCCATCTTCTACCGGTACCACAGCCATCCGGGTCCGGTGGCGCGGATCCCGTCCGACGGGCGCGACCACCCGAGCGTGATTCCACGACGGAATTCCCCAGGCGATCGCCCGGTACTCCCTTCCGGCGGCTTTCGCCGCTATCTGCGCCGCGAGCGAACGGTGAGCCGCGTCATTCTTTGCAACCACGAGCAGGCCGGACGTTTCCCGATCCAGACGGTGTACGATTCCCGGTCGCTCCTCGCCTCCGATCACGGAGAGCGCCCCGCAGTGGGCGATGAGGGCGTTCACGAGGGTTCCGGAGTGAGCGCCCGCGCCTGGATGAACGGTAAGGCCCGCGCGCTTGTCCACGACCAGCAGACTCTCGTCTTCGTACACGATGTCGAGCGGGATCGGCTCGGGCTGGATCGCCGAGGGCCGCGGCCGTTGGGGCGAAACTCTAACTACCTCGCCTTGATTGGGTCGATCACTCGCGCGCGCAGGCTGCCCGGATACCTGAACGGCGCCCTGCGTAATCCATCGTTGGGCTTCGGCCCGGGAAACATCGGAAAGAGCGCTTGCGATAAGCTGGTCCAGCCGCATGTCACCAGGCGCCAGAATCTCCACCGGCGCAATCTCTGCGACTTTGGGAAACTCTTTGTGTGAGTCCTCTGGCGCTTTCGGCAAGTTTTTCAAGATGGATGGTCTTCGAATGATGGCTTCCCTGGCCTCACCTGACGGCAAATCGGGAGAATGGACGCTGCACAATGGACAGGATAGCGCGGGAGCGCCGGCCATTGCCTCGCGACTAATGGGTCGGTCCGAATGCGACCTGGACCTCACGCTTGGATGCGGCCAGGCGTTTCGATGGAAGCGGGTGGATCCCACCGATGGTGTCGCGGCGCTCGCCGGCGATGGTCCGGCTGGCGGTGCCCCCAGTCCGGCTCAGCCGTGTTGGGAAGCTGTCATCCGCGGCCGACTGGTGGGGTTCTGGCGCGACGAAAGGTTATGCGCCCGGATGGCGCCCGGGCCGTTCGATGGTTCCCTACTCGATCATTACCTGGACACGCGGATCCGGCTGGCCGATGTCACCCGCGAGATCGCCGTAGACCCGCATATCGTCGAGGCGCTTTCTCGCTATCCGGGCCTGCGAATAGTTCAGCAGGAGCCGTGGGAGACGCTTATCTCTTTCATCCTCTCCCAATGGTCCAACGTCCCCCGGATCTCGAGTCAGGTAGAGGCGCTCTCTCGGCGTTACGGAACCGAAATTCTGCCCGGGCGATACGCCTTTCCACGGCCGGATCAGCTCGCCCGAGCGACCGTGGACGAATTGCGTTCGCTGGGTCTCGGATATCGGGCGGAGTATGTGCGGCGAGCGGCGCGCAAATGCGACGAACAGGGCCTCGACTGGCTGCAAAACCTCTCCGGAATCGAATACCGGACCGCTCGAGATTTGATCGTGCGGCCATTTGCGCCCGGACGACCCTCCGAAAAGGTGCATGGCGTGGGCGCTAAAGTCGCCGACTGCGTGCTTCTCTTTTCCCTCGGACACTACGAAGCCGTGCCGGTGGACGTACACGTGCGCCGCGCTATGGAGCGATGGTACGGCGATCAGGCCACATTCACTTCTCGATACGACTCCGTCGCCGACTTCGGCCGTCTTCACTTCGGCCGATACGCCGGGTATGCGCAGCAGTACCTATTCCATCGGCAGCGGGAGGGAGGAGCGTAGTCACCACCGATCAAGCCCGAGCAGTTTGCGGCCGAGAGGGGTGAGCTCGGCGGTTTTGCCGAGGCGCTGCTCGGTTTCGCGCGGATCGCCGGGGAATGGGTCCCCGCGAGGAGGCAGACGGCGCCGCCAGCAGTCGATGCGGTACTCCCGGTACTCCTCATCGTCCTCCCGGGCCGGGCGCATGCTGATATATTGTGCGAATCGGATCCCGTCTGACCGGTTATGGCCGTTGCCGTGCGGAAGCCGGGAATCCCAGATCAGCAGGTCCCCGGCCTTCCCCGGGATCGCCTTTACCGTCCGCCCGGTTAAATCCGGCACACGGGGATTGCGATCCGCCGGCTGAGTCTTCGCCCATTCCTCAATGCCCAGGTGCATTCCCGGAACGCACTGGAATCCTCCCTGGTCTTCGGACGTGTCGGCCAGGTACAGCACGCCTTGCACACCGAAGCGCAGTGGAAACTTCGAGGTGTCCAGGTCCCAGTGAATGAAACCTTTGCTGTCGTATTCCGGGTGATCGGGCCGTGGAGGAGGCTTGAGATTTACGCGATCAAAGCTTACCCAGAGCCGCTCCGTGCCCCAGATGTCGGCGAAAGCCTGGTGAACCCGCGGATATTGCCGGTTATCCCAGAGCGCCTGGTGTTGGTACATCTCCACCATGCCGCTGCGAGGCAGCGGACTGCGGTACCAATCAGCCGAGTTATCGCGGTCGATCCCGAGGAACTCCCAGATCGCGTCGATCACCGCGTCGCAGTTCTCCTGTGGAACCGCGTTCGGAATTACTACATAACCATTCTCTTCAAAGAAGCATCGATCTTCCGGTGTTAGGACTGACATTCTCTATTCTACTTACTTCGATGGTTGATGGATTGTCGCGAAACCGGCGTAATCACCGCCGGCTCGCTCATTCAAACGTTTACGCTCGCGGCGTCGGTCTCCCGGAAGCGCCGGATACCGTAGACTCCCAGCCGGAACCAGCCATATCCGGAGGAGACGAAGATCGCGACGATGACGATGGAAATGACGGTCACCGTCATCCACACGGATCCATCGCAGACGCCTGCGAGGCCCACACTCGCTGCAATGCCAAGTAAGACAGGCAGGCCGCTCAATACTCCCAGCACCCACGGACGCCAGCGCTCGGGACCGGTTTGCGCCATGGCGGCAGCCACCACATATCCGCCGACCAGCACACCGGCGAGAATCGCCAGCGGCGCCAGCAGCAGCATCCATGGAGTTACACCGATCACCAGCGCCACGGCAAGACTCAACGCTCCAACCACGGCGCCCGCGATACCCATAGCAGCGGATCTGAGCAGCTTCCCGGCCATCATTCCCACGAGCAGCTCGCGGCACGAAAGCGGCGACATCAGGAGGAAGCTCAGCCCACCGTTCGACCGCTGCGCCTTCCAATCGCGACTGAAAACTCCGGCGGCGGCTCCAAGCGTGAACATCGGCGAGAGGAAGAGCATCACCATTCCCAGCAGGAAAAAGAGCGATGGTCTGAAGAGCCCGGGTCCCGTGTCTCCAAACGCGCGATTTACGGTCGAGGAGGTCGGTACACCTATCGCGAATCCCAGGTATACGAACAGCGATCCGACGGCGAGCAACTGGGCTCTGACCTCTGTCCCCTTCCTCGCGAGCCGGTTCAGCTCCAGGCTCACGAACGGATCCGGCCGCCGATCTACCACGAATGCCAGCGGCCGGTAGATCCACGAGGGCAAGGGCTTCGTCGCCTTCTTCACGACCTCCTTGGGTCCCGCTTTAGCGGGACTCGAGGCGCGCCGCGATCGCCGATCGGCGGAGAGTGAAATGCCGGCGCCGGCGCCGGCCAGCAGCCCGGGCGCCAGTACGATGCCCGTCAAACCCGCTCGGGCCGGCTCGACCAGCAAAAGCAGCCAGGCCACGATGGGACTGAGCGCCAGCGCCGGAACGTACTGGGGCGCCATCGTCGCCGTATATACGAGACCCAGTACAGCCAGGAACGAGATCAGGAGTCCAATCATGTACCAGCCGGTGAGTCGCGACACCGTCATCGCCGCCCCGGTGCTCCAGAAGGCCGTCCCGCTGTATTTGCGCGCCCCTGCAGGAACCGCGCGGAGCGTCGCGCTTATGGCGCCGGCTTCGGAAAGCATGAGCGCCGTACCCACCAGCGCCGCGAGGTTTGCGATTTCCGCGGAATCCACGTGGGGATATACGCCCCCCAGAAGGAGAACCAGCGTAAGAGCCAGGATCTCCCAGCCAATCGCCCCCGCTACCACCGCGATCGCAAGCGGACCGCGACTGTCGACTCTGCCCAGGCGCACGGCCTCCGGAAGCTCCGTCTCGATCAGGCCCTCAAGCCTGCCGGGTAGGAAAAGCGAGCGGGATCCCATCATCGACCTTACGACGCCGACCAGCGCGCCCAGGCCGATAAAAAGCGCCACGAGACGGTCTGTGCTGCGGCCGACCGTCTCGATCAGCGGCCAGGCTGCGCCAACCAGCGCGACTCGAAGTAAAAGCCCACGTACAATCTTCAGCCGGCGCTGCGGCCGATCCTCACGCTGTCGATCCACCGGCGGCGCCATCACGTTCATCGTCTGACCGTACAAGCCCGGCGACGGAACGCGGTCCGATCGAACGAGTCGAGCCGCCGTGAGTACGCGAATTTCACGAGACAGCAGCGCAATGGCCGCAATCCAGATCAGCGGTACTATGTGGAGGTGCAAGAACGGACGGGCGTGCATGACGTACCGCGCCGCCATCAGAGGCAGCGACATTGGGAACAATAAAAGGTGCGGAGTCACGTCCTTGCCCAACGTTGGAATCAGAAAGTCCATCCGATGGTGGTCCCGCGAGAGAGTCGCGAAGAAGATGCCGGTCAGGAACGGAAGATAGAAGATCACGAGGAACGCGCCAGACCATCCCCGGAACTGCAGCATCTGTTTTTGCCGATTCGAACCACCGATTTTCGATGCGCCCGCCGCAACCAGCTCCTGCATTCCTGCGGGAGCAAGACTCCATGCAGTCAAAGCGAGAAGCGCATATACGCCCGTCAGCGTAAGCGCTGAAAGGCGCGCCGTAGAGGCTGCCCAGAAGATGACCGGCAGGAAAGCCACCGCCATCAATAGCCGGACATAGAATCGTCTTTCGGTTGCGGCGATCGCGAGTTCATCGGCCCTTAACGGCGTCAACCGCAGCGCCTCAACACGCTGGCCTTCTTCCTCTTGAGGCCAGCCGCCCAGCGGATCACCGGCCATCAGGACGCCGGCCGTCTGGATCAGGAACACCATCGCCAGCAGGGCATAATCGATCACCGGGTTAAGTGTCGAGCCCCCCATCCGGGATGCGCCGAAGTGAACCAGCGCCACCAGAATTGCGGTTAACATGGGCGGGATCAGGACGATCCGCCACAGCCGGCCCTTTCGACGCAGCCTCCTAAAGTCCCGCACCAAAAACGGATGCCGATCCAACCAGTTCCCAATACTTACGATCGCCGTCATGATATCCCTCTCTGGCAACTTCCAGCCCGTTCGCTTTCGTCCTGCCTCGCGTTCCGAGATTGCCCCTTCGCTCTTACCGTTCGTCTCGCGATCCCTACATTCGCATTCTGACACTATTATGGCATATTACCGTCAACCGGGTTTCGACGTAGATACGACAATTTCCTGCGCCAAAGAGGGTTTCATTTGTCCCCGACGAGGCGGAACGTTTACCTCGGCCATCATTTGCCCCGAATGAATTCGAGGCCTGAGATAGGCAACCTCGTCCGGGGTTGATGCGGTTATAATCCGCCGTTGGAAGGCGCCCCCTTAAGCGTCGGTACCTTGTTGCGATCACCAGGTAAAATGTGCGCGGTAGTAAGCGTATTTTGAATACCCTGGATCTTAGCCTTGGCCCCGTGCTCACCCGGATTCGGCCGCGGCGGGTGAAGCGTTGAGAGGCCGAGAAGCGCGACACCTAACATAACGACCGCAATGCCGCTCCATCTTTGAACCGTCACCTTTTCATGAAGAATGAATTTCGCCAGCAAGGTTGTGCCGATGTAGGTGCATGACATGAGCGGTACCACGACCGTAACCGGCGCCAGCTTCATGGCGAGCATAAAGGCGGCAAACTGGATCGTAAGGAGGCCGATTCCGGCCCAGAGCCAGACATTCTTGAGCAAACCGCTATCACTCAGATAATCCTCGACGTGCTGCAGGTATGCAGCGATGCCATGCCGCGTTCTCAACTGATGAAAATGGGTCAGCCGGGTCGCGTCTGCGTGCTTCATCGCCTCGGTGCCGCGCTTCACGAAGAAGTCACCCAGCACCGAGCAGACAATGACGACCGTCATGGTTACGGCGAAGAACATCATGCCCCGACATCCTCTGCGGGCCCTTTGCCCCGTGAGATCCCGACACTATTACTGTGATGACGTTTGGACGCTCCATCTTCCGGGTTATCGCCGCCCTCGGTGCTGCGTCCAATAATCGAGACACCAAATAGAATCAGGAATATAGCTATCCACCGCTCGGCGTTAACATTTTCGCCCAACCAGTATTTCGCCAGGAGTGTTGTCAAGACGTATGAGGAAGATCGCAGCGGCACCGCCGCGCTCAGGGGACCGAGTTTGAGCGCCCGAATGAACGCGATGAAATGGACGATCATCAACATGGCGCCGATCTCGATAAAGATATTGCTGACCAGCTTGAGGCCGTCCGTCAAAAAGCTTGCGGTGGCAGGAGAAACAAGGTCCATCATCCCGCGCTTCAGGATCGTGTCTCCCGCTGAAGCGGCGAGCACCGCGATGACCATTGCCACGATGAAGGCGTGGCGCGAGGCCTCGGGAATAAAGCCGCCCTTCACCGCCGCGCGCTCGTCATTACTCGCTCGCTCCTCGCTTTCAAGCCGTTCGGACTCGGACTTGGAGATGGCGAGGTCGTGTGATGGCTTTGTTGGAACGGTCCTGGCGCCGGGCGACGGTGGTTCTGCGGGAGGCGTCATCACGGCGCTGCGCCCCTGAGCCGCGGCTTTTCGGTGGTGAACCCGAGTCCCCATAACGCGAACGCCAGCAAATCACGCATGGGAGTGAGCAGCAGCTCCCATGCGGGCGCGTCCGGGTCAAGACGCCTGCGCGTGAGGGACGCGCAGACCAATCGGTTCGCCATTACGGCGCCGAGCCATCTCCAGCGAGCCGGTCGGTCAATCAGCACGCCACATAGCGCGAGTGGCACGCTGTACATCAGAAATGACCCGGCGTAACCGGCCGGCTGATGTATGCGAATCGTGCGCGCCCATCGCGTTCTACGGCCCACAAACTGCCGGAACGAGATCTGCTCCACCTGCTCTGTCACCACGTAACGAACCAACTCCACTCGGAAACCCCGGGACGAAGCCAGCCGGCCAAGCTGGTAATCATCTCCAACCTGCCTGGATATTGCCGCGAATCCACCGATCTGATCCAGGACGTCCCGGCGAATTCCGATCGCCGCGCCGAACGCAAACCCTTCACCGATCACCCGTCTGCCAAATATGGCGCCCGGGAGATACGCCGTGGAAGTCCAGAGACCATCAATCCGGCTCCATAAACCGCCTCCCTCGCCGGCCCGATAGAGGCTTGTCGTGAGGCCCGTTTCGGGCTTATTTAGCGGAGTCAAAAGACTCCGCAAGAAGTCTTTACCCGCCAGGATGTCTGCGTCAATCAATGCAAGGAAAGAATATTTCGCCGCCTCGCTGGCGTTATAGAGATTGGACACTTTCGGCCGTGGTCCACCCAGCCTGTTGGGCGACTGGACAAGATTCAGTGGAGCATCCGGGCGCTCGGTTTGGATGGAGCGGACCAGGCTCGCCGCCATCTCGTCTCCCTCAGCGATTCCCACCACCACCTCGAGCGTCCCGTAATCCTGATCCAGCATACATTCGATGGAAGCCCGGTTGGCCGGCTCGCCTCCCTTGAGGGGGATAATCACCGAGGCCGCCGGCAGAACCGCATCATCCGGCGCGAGTTCTGGGTCGAGCTGGTCGCGGCCGGATCCCTTCTTCGAACCATCCACCCTCCCGCTCCCGCTGCGGAAAAACTCTTCGGTGGCGTATACCGCGATCCATTCCCAAACAACGGCTGCCGCCGAAAGAGCGAGCAGCGCCCCTCCGACGGCAGTCCTCATTTGGGCTGACGAGAAGCGCCGGCCCCGTCGATCCGGAACGCCGGCGCGTCTTCCCGACGTACGTCGGGAACCAGACGTCAAGCTCCTGATCCCGCGTGACCGACCGGCACGCCTGGAGCGCTTTCCCGCCATTCGACCTTTGGAATCAGGCAATTCTTCTTGCTCTCAATCCGATCGCGCCAGCGACTCAAATCAACCAGCATCCCTGGCAGCGCGTCGTCCATGTGAACCGGATCCAGCCCCAGCGCACGGAATTTGCTGTTATCTGGATTATAGTAATGAGATTCACTTTCCACACGGGGATTCCGGATTGGATGCACGGTCACTTCGAGATTTGCTTTTTCCCCCGCCGCTTTCACCTTCTCCGCGAGCTGCACCACCGAAAGAACCTCGGTAAACTGGTTGAAAACGCGGTATTCGCCGTTCGCCGCCGGGTTTTCCAGCACGAGCTCAATACAGCGCATGGAATCCCGGATATTGATGAAGCTGCGCGTCTGACCGCCGGCCCCGTATGGCGTCAGCGGATGCCCGATAACCGCTTCGGCGCAAAACCGGTTCACGGCGGTGCCAAATAACCCGTCGATGTCGAGCCGGGTCAGGAGCCGTTGATCGTCCTTCATCTCCGACAGCCGGGTTCCATAGACCACACCCTGCATGAGATCGGTGCTGCGGAGTCCCCAGACTTTGCAGGCAAACATGATGTTGTTCGTGTCATGCACCTTCGTCTGGTGGTACCAGCTTCCGGCCTGCCGCGGAAATGGGAGCGTATCCGTCCGGCCTTTGTATTCAATCGTGAAGAATCCCTCAGGAATATCCACGTTGGGCGTACCATATTCGCCCATGGTCCCTAATTTGATGAGGTGAGCGGAGGGACAGCATTCTGCCATCGCGTAAAGCACGTTGAGCGTGCCGAACATATTATTCTCATGCGTGAGAATGCAATGCTCCCGGTCGATCATGCTGAACGGCGCCGACGGCTGCTCACCAAAATGAATGATCGCGTCCGGCGACGCTTCAGCCAGCGCGGAGCGTATAAACTCAAAGTCGCACAGATTGCCCTCGCGGAACCATGCCGGCCGGCCAATCTGCTCCTGGAACGCCTGCAGGCGTTCGGGCATCGCAGCGATCGGACTGATGCTATGGGATTCGCCCTCGTCATTCACCCATTTGCGGCGCAAAAACGCGTCTACACCATAGATGTCGTGGCCGCGGCTCCCCAGGTAAACGGCGAGCGCCCATCCCAGATAGCCATCCATACCTGCTATGAAAACTTTCATCGTCCTCCTCGGGAAAGAGCGGATCGGGCGGCGAACTCGGCCGCCTCCTACTATTCTACACGACACGTCCGTCTCTCCTCCGCTTCAGGCGCAAACGCCGCGGTTTAGGGGTAAAGAACGTATGTAAACCGGCCGCGGTCGGCGACAGAATCGAGAGATTCAACCCGTTTTCGCCGCGGATAAGGCTATGGAAGCGATCCGCGGCCTCATGCTTGGGGACTGCGGATGGAAAGGGAGAAGGTCCGGCGGGAATCCTGGCGGCCTTCGAAGCAGGTGGAATTGATGATGAAACGGATAGAAACCAGCAAACGGCTGGTGGCGGCCCTCATCGGCGCGCTGAGTATCGGCGCAGCCGGCGCGGCGCTGGCTCAGCAGAGATTTGTCAGTCCGGCACTTGTCCCCGCGCCGCGATTTACGGCGGCGGCTGCGCCTCCGGGCATGGCTATGCCATTTAACCCCGGCGCGATCCCGAACCCCGCCGTGACGATCAATCGTTTGAACCAACTCAGCGCAGCGGCGGATGCGGCGGCGGCGTCCGGAACGCTGCCGTTCAACCCGGGCGCCGTTGTGAACCCGGCCGCGACGGTTAACCCGTCGAACCCGCTCAACCTTCCGACAAACCCGGGCGCCGTCGTCGCGGCGCCAGGTACCGCCGATGGAGGGATGGCGGGGCAGGCGGTGACCGACAGCGCGCCGCAGCTCGGGGCGAATGGAGATTACGTGGCGCCCGCGACGGTTACGGCCAACGGGCAAACGTCGATAATCGGCGCATTCCGGTGGTCGTCGAACCATATTCTTGATTACACCGCTGGAACAATCGATAACGGCACTTTTACCGTGACCGACAGCCGCGGCGATCAGTTATTCGGAACCTATACCGGTTCCTTCGACGGTCTCGGCGATTTCCAACTCAACTACGTCATGACCGGTGGAACGGGCGCCTTCGCCCGAGCGACCGGTAGTGGCGTGATCACGGGCGCCGCCAGCGGGAACGCGTTCCAGGCCTCCAGCGTATAAAGCCGACGTAATGGGTACGCTTGGGTGAATCGATGAAGGAGCTGGCCCACCGGAAGTTGATGGCTTTTGGCGACTTCCGGTGGGCCTTTTCGCGTTCCTTGACACGGTTAAGAGGTACGAGGGGGTCGGCGAGCGGCCACATCGACGTCTCTCGTTAATCGCGAGCGTTTTCATGAAGCAGGGAAGGGAGGAGAAAAGCGCGTCAAGGAGAACGATCCACTTTGTGTGGAGATCAGCGAGCAACCCCGGAAGCTCCTGGATGCAGTGACTGGCGCGATGCCGAAACTCTGTGGCGACTCTTGAGCGAGGGTACGGTGCGCCCTCGGCGTTATTACGGGAGGCGTATGTGCCGATGAGCGAGAATACGATAGGCGATGAGTGGAAACGCGCGCATGAGGATAATCTCGCCGGCCGTTTCGATGAGTGCATCGGACGTACGAGGCTGCTGCTGCGGCGCGATCCCAATAACGCGCGGGCCCATGCCTATCTAGCGGACGTTTTGAGTAAGGTGGATGATTGGGCCGCCGCGATTGTCGAGTACCGCGCTGCGCTGCGCATCAACCCTGCCCATACCCGGTGGCGCACGAGCCTCGCGGATGCGCTGTCCGAGAAGGGTCAGAGTGAGCAGGCTATCATGGAATGCCTGGAGGCGCTTCGCCGGGAGCCGGAAAGTTGCGACGTCCACAATACCCTGGGCTGGGTGTTCAGTCGATTGGATATGTTCGACGCGGCGCTTTCGGAGCAGTACGAAGCGCTGCGCCTTGCCGCCACCGACTTTGAACACAGGAGCGTACGGTACGGTATTTGCAGTACGCTCTTCAAAAAGGCGTCATTCTCTTCGAGGCGCCACAAATGGCACAGGCTGCGTCACAACTGGCGCGAGTTCCGAGACCTGGCCGGATATGGTCCTGCGGGGATATCTGAAACGCGAGGTGAGTGGCTGGAAGCGCGCGCAGGGCTCGAAGAGTATGAGAGCAGGTACCCGGGCGATCCCGACGTCCTAACCATGCTGGGGCAGGCCCAGTGGGAGTTGGGTGAGAAGGACGCGGCTTTGGAAACATTATGGAAGGCCTTCGACATCGATCCGTCCGACCACTGGCGCTTCCGCTATCTTTCCCGACATTTACTCAGTCTTGGGAAGTGGAGGAGTTTTGCGCTGGTGTTCCAGCGCGCGGTCGATAACACCAGCCTGGATCCGCGTGACCGGATAAGGACCCGTGCGAGGCGGTGGAGGGAGGAGTCCGGTCGCGATTGACCGTCTCCGGCGCCGGTGCGATCTACAATTGGCGTCGCATACCGTTTGTTCGGGGGTTTTTGATGCGCGACCGCCCTCTGCGCCGACTGGGATTCCGGCGGCCGGGGTAAAATCTAACGACAGCTTCGCCGTAAAAACCGCTGCGAAAGGAGCGCCGCACCATGGTGGACCGTGCCGCGCGCGACCGGGCCTCGATCGACATTGCCTCTTTTGCGAATGGCGCGATTACCAATCGCGAGTTCGAAGAGGGCTACCCAACGCGGAGCTGCGATATGGCGGTGAAGCGCATCTTCGACCAGATCTGGTTTTTCTATGACGACGTTCGAACACACCGGCTTACGGGAGATTGGGCGCTCTCTCCGGAGGATCGGAACCTGTTCGATCGCTGTGTCCGGTTCTTAAGGACAGATCTGGAATATCCGTGGCCCGATACGAGTTTCAACAGTTTTTGGGGCCTTGTGAGGTGGCTCCCACCGTTCAAAGGGTGGTTGGATCGTCGATGGGAACAGTTCGCGGCGAAAGGGGATATCGATGCCTGGCCCTTCATAAGCGCCGCGGATGATACCGATGAAAGTGGGCGTGTGGTCCCCGCTGGACCACAGGGATAATGGCGGCCGCCGCGATCAATTGTCTTCGGCGCCAACCGGATATCGCGTCTCGAGCGCTGGCAGGTCTTGAGGAAGCCCGCACGGACCCGGTTGCAGACGTACGCTTTGAAGTCGACTTCGTGCTCGATCATGTATGAAGTCGTCGAAACGACGCGCTCGGCGCCCAGGCTCGGTCCGAAGACCCTCAAAGATCGCGCGGGGCCGGCGTCGGCGCCGTCATCGCACATCTGCTTGCGCTCCGCAGTCCGGTAGAGTGTCGCGTGAATCGCACGGAGCACGCTGCCGGGTGGAGGGTCCCGCTAAGATCGCACAAGGGATTGTGCTGCTACAGCGATGCCGCGCCGTTTGTAGGCGCCGAATCCCTCGACGACTTACGCCGCGGCGCCAACTCGGCCGATTGTATGACTGGGCGCCGGATGTCGCCACGCAACCAGATCGAGTATGGTTCGGGTATTATAAGAAACGCAGCGGCCGGCCCCCTTGCAGGTTTTGCAAGAGGAACCGGAGACCGGTGGGCTGGATCCTGGCGAATCGGCGGCCGGCGCGTCCGGTCTCGCCATCCGGGAACTGGAATATAACTCGTATGGTACAGATAATTGAGCTGCCAATCGCTGATGGCTGGGTTTATCCCTGCTCCGCAAACGATCTCGGCGCGGCGCTCGCGGCTGTCTCGCCAGCCGATCTTGAGGGCTTATCCGCCATCGTCCTCGCCCCCGCCACGCGCCGCGACTGTTCCGCCTACGCGAGGTACTCTGGTGGGGAAAGGCCGGCCATCTTCAATTTCAGCCTGCGTCAGACCCTGGGCTTCAAGCTGTCCGCCCATGTGAGTATGTCGTGCGCGAGACGCTGCTGTTGGGTTGATCTGGAGTATGGGATGGATCTCATCATGCGCGGCGCTCGGATATATTCGCGGTGGACGGCGATCGAGGACCTCCGGAATTTCATCCTGGATCACGTGCTCTTACATGAGATTGGCCATCATGTTTTCTGGCGAGAGCGCGCACGTCGCGGCTTCGCCAACCCTGTGAGTGTACGCGTATCGGAACAGTTCGCCGAAGATTACGCTCTGCGCATGTCCCGCTTGAATCACCGCTCCAACCTATTCGACGAAAACCCGATGTTCCGCCGCCCGGTGACGACGTCGCGGGACAGCCCCCCGCGAATCTGGACTGCGAACAGGCGAAGCCGGCGAAAAGCATGTGGGCATCGGTTCATAGGACGCGCGGGATCGTCACGCGCCGGATAGCCGGCCGCAGCAATTTACCAAACACCATCTCAGAAGATTGGGTTTAAGCCTGATCCTCAGTCGAACGGACCTCGTCCGGGACGAGGGTTTCAAGACGGGCGGATTCTTCCAGCAGAAAATGGAACTCGATAGCCTCTTCGACCGGTATCGGGCCTAGGCTCTGGAATCTCTTGCGCTCGTCCACGCTGACCTCACCGGGCTCCTCTTCTAAAACCGACCAATCCCAACGCGCCCGGTTCACGACCTCCTGCCCCAGTTTTTTGCATCGGGAGCAGCGAAACTTGACAAACACAAAGAGCTGCGGGCCGGTGTGCAGCAGGTAACCTGTCGTCAAAACGTCCTTCGAGACGACTCGCTGACCGCACGCGCACTTGATGTGAGTCTTCGTATTCATGATGTTGAGCCTCCGAAACGAGAGATCGGGCGGTGGATGGAGCGGTGTTTTCGCAAATTCCGGACAAGCCGGAACGCTTCGCCAGGATGCGGCGCGGGGAGGGAATACTGACTCTGGCGTAACCCTGACCAGGAGATGTTGCGGGGGCTGTCGCTCCGAGGCGGGCAGGGGATGAGGAGGATGGTGTCCATAGAGGTAGGTCCCAGTGACAGGAACATTATAACACAATAACACAAGCCGCGCGGAGCGGTCAACATGTAGGATCGGACACGCAGCAAATGATCCGGCTATACTGTTCGAAATTGATGACACCGTTGATATGATTAACGGTACAACCCCGGGTTTGCAGCTCTGCCCAACATTTCAACCGGAACGTATTACCGGCTGGGCGTGATTACGCCCGGCGGGAGACCCGGCTTGGCAGATACAATGCCCGAACTTTTGACGCTCCAGCAGCCTCTTCCCGCCCACGCGGCGATCGAGCTGGATCCGCACTGGTCGCAGTCACTCGTGGCCCGCCGCTTGATCGTTGCGGACGCCGGCGAGTCATGGCTCGATGATCTGTTCATGGCGGCTGCGCGAGAGGTGTCCGATCTGGAACCGCCTCGCCAGGAATCATTTATCGCCTGGCTCAAGTATAAGCGCCGATCGGTGGCGCTGGCGCCCGGTTCCTGGCTCGCGTTTTTTCTTAATGGTCATCCGGTTGGTCTGGCGCAGGGCGCCTGCGTCGCCCGTGTGTTTCACAATCACTTCTTCTATCTGAATCCTGGCTGCCGCAGCGATCCGATCGTCGCGAACGCCCTGGGAAGAGTTCAGGAGTTCGCCGCACGGCATCGCTGCCATACCATTTTATGCGAAGGCCCGAACACCGGGGCGTTGGCGCGCGCTATGGAACCTCGCCGGCTGGTTGCGGCGGGATTCACCTGGCACGAGCGAATTCAATTGGGTGTCGCGGTCTCGAGTCGCCCCTGTATAGTCCCGGTCATTCCGGATATTGAGGTGGCGCCGCTGAGTCTGGCTCCGTCCGACGTGAGCGCCCTGATTCAACTGGAGAGTGAGGCGTTCCTTCACGCCGCCTGCGATCACCCCGGGGAAATACCCACGGATCTCTCGGATGGATACCGCACGACTCTACTTCCTATGCAGGCTACTTCGGCGGTCGCTATCGATGCGCTCGGTCTCATACGGGGCGCGCTTTACGGTGAGGCCAAGGGCAGCGCTGTCTGGATCCATACGCTCTTCGTGGAACCCGGATGGCGTCACCGCGGCATCGCCCGGATAATCTTGGAGCACTGCCTCGAGAGCTACCGGCGCGCAGGCTTCGACCGGGCTGAATTGAGTGTCCTCGCCGCCAATATTCCCGCCGTCCACCTCTATCTCCAGGCCGGATTTACGGAAATGACAAGAGTGGACCTTTTCATGAAGAAGTTGAGTTAACGCAGCGCGGACCCGGCGCCTCTACCCTCGCTCCCGTTTTAGCTGATCCAGCGCGGCGGCCGACGCGGAGTCCTGCACCTCCCGCAGGGGAACGTCCGCGGCGAGAGCCAGCCGATGGCAATCGTCGTACTCGGGCATCACCGAGCGGACCTGGCCGTTCAGAAGCGCCACCTTTACCGACACGGCGCCATAAGCGGTCTCAACCTCGATTGAACTGCGGGCCAGGCATCGCCGGCTGGCGTAGCTGATCCTCACGCCGAGCGTCGTCGTCTCTCGCAAAAGGGCGTCGATACAGCTTTCGAGGGTGAGTCCGGTGCAAATCACCGAAAGCATCACGGCCGGACGGTTCTTTTTCATCTGAATCGGCGTGAAGTAGACGTCCAGCGCGCCCCGATCGAGCAGAACCTGCATCACGTGCCCCAACCCCTGGGCAGTCATGTCGTCGATATTCGTTTCAACGATCGCGACGCGGTCGGATTCGCTGACGGATTCGTGTTCACCGACAAACAATTGAAGCGCGTTTGGAATAGGCCATTCCTCGCCCCCGATTCCACAGCCGGATGCGACCAGCCTCATCGGCGGCATAACCGCGGATGATCCCGAGCCGAGCGCAGCGGTCGTGATGATCGCGGCGGCCAGGGGTGTGACGAGGGCGACATCGTGCCCTGTCGAGAAGACGCTGAAGCCAGCCGACAGCTTCGCGACGAGGCGCGTTCGGCTTAACTCGACGCTCCCGGCCGGCTTACCCTGCCCGAAGCCGATCGCGGAGATCGCGATCTCTTCCACACCGAGGCCATCCATCGCCAGCGCAACTGCAGCCAGCGTCACCAGGTCGTGGGGACCGAAATCTTCGTCGGTCGCGCCGGCGTCTTGCAGGCGGGAGAACGCGTTGAAGAGCGTCTCCCGGATCGAAGCTCGCGCAGGCAGCCGTTCAACCGTGCGCTTCAGATTCTCAAGGGTGATGTTCCCAGGTGAGTCGGGAAGGATAACCCGGGCGCGGACGCCGGCCGCCCCATGACTGCCAGCAGGTTCGGCGTCGATCCGGGCGCCCTGGACATTGAGGATGGACAGGGCGTTTTCAATCTTGCCAGAATCGGCGCCGGCGTCGATCAGCGCGCCCAGCAGGCGGTCTTCACTCGCGCCGTACGAACAGTCTATATAAACGAGAGTCATCTTCCCACCACTCGCGCAGCACAGGCGCGGAGGCCTGCGCCACTCGCGCTGCACAGGCGCGGGGGCCTGCGCCACTCACGCTGCACCGGCGCGGAGGCCTGCGCCACTCGCGCTGCACAGGCGCGGAGGCCTGCGCCACTACGCGTGCCTCGCACCTTCGTCCCTCGTCCTCCGTCCTTCGTCCTTCGTCGATCAAGCCGCGTCGGAGTCGGCGAGATAATTGATCCCGACGGAATTGATCAGGTGGGCGTAATAGCCGGCGCCAAACCCGTTATCAATGTTCACGACGGCCACACCAGATGCGCACGTATTCAGCATCGAGAGCAGGGCGGCCACACCGCCAAAACTGGCGCCGTAGCCCACACTGGTAGGCACCGCGACCACCGGGCATGGAACGAGGCCGCCCACCACGCTTGCGAGCGCCCCCTCCATTCCCGCCACGACGATCAAAGCCGAGCTTTCGCAAAGAGTAGCATGGCAGTCGAGCAGGCGGTGAAGACCGGCCACGCCGACGTCATAAAACCGCTGCACGCGGGATCCCATCTCCTGGGCCGTTATCGCAGCCTCTTCAGCGACGGGATGATCGGCAGTGCCGGCGCTGACCACGCCAACAAACCGTTCATCTCGCTCGCGATTTGTCGGCGCCGGCTCGGTACCCGGCACGACGATGATACGCGCGGCAGCATGATAAACCGCCTCGGGAATCGCCTGCTGCACCGCCGCGAATTGGGCCGGTGTCGCCCGGGTCGCCAGCGTTTTGCCGCCTCGAGCATGGAGCGCCTGCAGGATAGCGACCACGTGTTCGTCTGCCTTGCCCTGGCAGTAAACAACTTCGGGATGGCCGGTTCGAAGAGCGCGATGATGATCCAGGCGAGCGAATCCGAGGTCTTCGAAGGGAAGGGATCGGAGCGCTGTGAGCGCGCCATCTACGTCCACCTCTCCCGATTGGACCCGTTTTAGCAAGTTGCGAAGTTGTTCCGGGCTCACTGCTTTCCCCATTTTCATGTAGAGCGTCTGCCCCGACCACTACAACGACCCGGCCAGATACACGGCGCGCACCCCACTGCAAGCCTACTATAGCCCGGCGCTTAAGCCGCGTCCACATAAGCCGTTCAGAACCGCGCGGCGGCGCCGGCAAAGTCACGTTCGGCGCCGGCCGAAGATTACACTGTTCAAAAGACGTGCATTATGGGTATCTCAAGCATCGCGCGAAAATAAATAAAGGCATTCGTACCGGCCGCGGAGAAACTGTGTAATAGCGTTGAGGACGCGGAGTTTGGACGCCGGTCTATCGATGAGCGGCGGACGACAGTCCGGGTTGAGAAGGGGGCGCGGAATTAGCGGCGCTTCCGGTCAGCCTCACTCAGGACATTGGTTGGGTCCATTGAGCGAGTGTCTGGGAGATACGTGGAAAGTCTGCAAGAAGACACCAGCGGCGCGCCATGCGCTCGCGAAAGGACCGGTCATGAGTAAGAGGTTGTTCGTAGGTAATCTATCGTTTGATATATCTGAAGCCCAGCTTCAGGAGGCGTTCGCGGCGTTCGGCTCTTCCGGCGCTACGATTCCACTGCACGACAACGGCAAGCCAAAGGGATTTGGCTTTGTGGATGTCGCCGAAGACCAGGCGGAAGCCGCTATCACCGCCCTGGACGGCAAGGATATGGGCGGAAGGAACGTGGCCGTAAGTGAAGCCAAGCCCCGGGTAGACGCCATGGCGCAGGGCAATCGCGGCGGTCGCGGTGGTGGTGGTGGTCGGGGAGGCTACGGCGGCGGCGGTGGGGGCGGCGGCCGGGACCGGGATAGGGGTGGTCGCGGCGGCGGTCGCTGGTAGATGGGTTCGCAAGACCGGTCTTAGCGGCTTCCGTTCGGATTGGGCGACACGATAAGCAAAGCGACGGGCACGAGACGCGGCGCAATTCTTTCTGCGTATCCCCGCTTCCGCGCGGCTGACCAGTTCCCGGATTAATTCAGCTCGACCATCTCTCCTCTCTCGCGGCTTTCATTCGCGGCTTCGATGAATCGGATGACCTCCAGCGTTTCGACCGGATGGATTGCGCTCGTCCCGGTGCGGAACATGGCGAGGACCCGTTCCAGGAGGCCGGCGTAGGCTGGCCGGGGATGATTGTAGGCGTCGACGAATTGCAGACCCTTCTTCCGGTGGATCAGCGCGCCGAATGATCCGCTCGCGTTCCGATGGCCGCGAACTGTTCCAATCCGGCCATCGCTCCAGGTTCCCACGACCAGCTCATGATCCTCAGTCCGCGTCGCGGTTAATCGTTCGCATCCGGGCCCCATCGTCGCGTACAACATCTCAACCGTGTGAATGCCGTACCAGAAGAGCCCAGGCTGCGT
>DASRZA010000270.1:0-14556 GCA_035686845.1 Armatimonadota bacterium
TTCCCCGATTGCGGAGATAGAGGGAGCGAGCTACCCCCCCATATGCGAGGATAGAGGGGGGTCCGATGGTCGGCCAGAGTCGGTGGCCGGATTCCGACGCGTTTTGGACACAATTCCACTGATAAATCACTACCGGTTTGAAAAAATCCGCAGACCCCAGCGCACTCAGGCACAATTTCGCGACATACTTAGAGCAAAGTGGATCGGGTTGAACCGGGCCGGGCAGCGCCGCATGGGTCATCGCGGGCGCCGGGAGAAAGCAAGGAGCGAATCATGGCGAGTCACGATAAGAGCCGGCGGAAGTTCCTTCGCGGCGCGGCGATGGCGACCGGCGCGGGCCTGGCCACCGGCCTCCCCGCGAGCGCGCAGGCGCCCGGGACGGCGCCGGCGCAGGGATGGGACGCGCGGCAGTTTGGCGCACGCGGGGATGGACAGCAGGATGACACGGCGTCGATCCAGAAGGCATTGGATCGCGCCGCCACCGCCGGGGGGACGGTATTACTGCCGCCCGGGCAGTACCGGATTGATGGGAGCCTGCATATTCCCGTGGGCGTTAGCCTGGTGGGCGCGGCCCATTCGCCGCTTTACATCGAGCCTTTGATCGGTACGGTGATCTTAGCGACCGGTGGACGCGATAAGGATGACGGACCGGCTCTCTTTGAGATGGGCGATTCCTCCAACGTCTCGGGGCTAACCGTCTTTTATCCCGATCAGAAGGTGAACGACATCCACCCCTACGCCTGGACCTTCCATCTGCAGGGCGGCGACAACACCGTTGAAAACGTCACCTTGATCAACAGCTACAACGGGATCCGGATCGGCCCGGAGGGGAACGTTCGACACCGCATCCGGAGCGTCTACGGCTGCGTGCTGCGCCGCGGCCTCTGGCTGGATAACTGCACCGATATTGGCCGAATTGAGAATATCCAGTGGCACAACCACTGGTGGTCAAGCAAAGCAACCGGCGGCGCATGGGATCCGGTGTTTGAATACATGTGGAAAAACTGCGAAGGGTTCGTTTTTGGCCGGACCGACTGGGAATACGTCACGAACACTTTTATCTTCCCGGTTTACATCGGCTATCACTTTATCAATACTCCGCACGGCGCGATGAACGGTCAGTTGAGCGGTGTCGGCGCGGATGCTGCGCAGCGATGTGTGGTGGTGGACCAGCTTCAGCCGATGGGACTGCTGATCACGAACGGCCAGTTTGTGGCGTTCAATGGCCCCAATCCCACCCAGATTATCGTCAACGAGACCTGCACGGGGTCGGTTCGGCTGGAATGCTGCGCGTTCTGGGGACCATCAGTTCAGAACCTGATCTCTCACAGCAAGAGCTATGTAAGCCTCGCAAACTCCTACATGAGCAGTGGACGGGGCGGCAATATGGCCGCCCTGGTGCAGGCGGCGGGCGGCCGGATTCAAGTCCGCGGCTGCAGTTTCGCAACCGGGGAGCCATCCGTCCATCTGGCGCCCGGCGTCAAACACGCGATCGTGACAGATAATAACGGCGTCTTCTCGGTTAAGAACGAAATCGGCGGCCGGGCGATTATTGCGAATAACGAGACCGCCGGATAGGGACGGATTCACCCGCGGTGGCGGCGGAGCATCGCCCCAGCCTCTTCGCCAGTGTCAGACAGCCGGTCCAATCGAAGCTCAATCCCGGAATTCCCGCGTGAAGCTCAGACGATTGCCGGACTGTAGGGTCGTCGCTCGCGCCCACGACTCCCAGAACTCTTCGAAGCGCCGCTGAACCGGCCGTCGGCCGGTGGACATGCGGATCTCGACGATCAGGGCTGAAGCCCTTCGCTGCACTCCGCCGCCCTTCCGGGGCGTTCCGGCACACCGGCCTGCGACCGATATCGCGGATAAAGATTTCGCACCTACGCTCCCGGGGCTTTCCTTCGTGTTCTTCCTGCCTACTTCGTGACCTTCGTGTTCGCCATTTCGATCGTGACGCAGCGAGATATCACTGGTCCTCCGGCGTAATGCCAGGCGCGTGGTTTGAGGCGCCCACCCGGCGATACCCCAACGAATAAACATCTGCGAAATCACCCGGACGCCCCGCAGGAACCGGATCGAGCCGGAGTCCGGTGATGTTCCCCGTGTACTGCGGCGAAGCTGCGAGATTCAGAACGTAGGTCCGCGTTTTGCCATCCGGCTTGATCGTGAAGTGAATGCTTCGATCCTCCGAAAACTGGTCGTGCCCGGCCGTGCTCCAGAATAGCTCGGCGCCGGTCTCGGCAGTATGAAATGCCGCGCGGAGATAAAGCCGTGGAACGTCCTTCGCATCCCACCATCCTCCGGGACCGATAAACTCCGGATCGTTCTGATCCATGATGACGTGCAGATGGCCCTTTATGGGGAAACCGGAGTCGTGGGCATTGATATAATGCCAGTGCTGACGGTCGCGCTCAAATCGGTAATCGGGGCGGGGATCGCGGACGCGAAATTGGGTGGCGGCGGCGCGGATCTGGTCGAGCGTCCCGACCGCGAGAGTGAAGTTGAAGTCGTAAACGATGTTGTGATCCAGGATTTCCTGCCTTACGGGGGCGATATAGCCCGTAGAATCGTCCTGGGGACCGCCTACGTCCGGTGGACCATGAAAGCCGCCTATAAACTGATACACTCCCGGCTCAATCACTCCCAAACCGAATCCATGGTCATTCACCAGCGCGGCCCAGTTCTCCGTTGCTGTCATGGATGCCCAGGGTGGTCCGGCGTTTTGAACCTGCCGCAGAGGCGCTCCCTTGAACGGGGTCGCGCCGTCGTAGGTGAAGAGGCGATAGAGCGTTCCCACGGTATATACCGCTGGAAGCTCCTGGTTATAAGCCGGGTACTGAGTGAGATCGGCCCGGTGGTTGGTGAGCCGGTAATGAACGTGCGCCGTGCGCCCATCCAGCGTAATCCAGGTTTCGAACAGGCATCTTCCCGGCACGTTATCGAGCGCCCACTGCATGGGAATTGTCGCACAATAGAGCGTCTTCCCGTCATTGGTATGCCTGACGACCCGGGCAGGGTGGCCGTACACGTCACCGGCGCCGATCGGGTTCCAGGGCCAGTTTTTCCAGCCCGAGTTCGCCTGGCCGTAGGGCTGCGGGCCCGAGTAGTAGGATTGCTGGATTTCGCGGCCCTTATCGTGCGCGTTGATGAGGTTGGGCCCGTCGTGGGCCGAGACGTAAGTTATCGTGCCGCCGATTGTCAGATCAATCCCAACGCGTATCACGCCGTTATCGCGATAACTCATCTTTTCTGTGGCGCCATTCGAGTTCCCGGAATCTATCGCATCCACTCTGGCCGGCCGGGCGGCAAGAACGACACCGCCGAAAAACAGTATGAATAAGAGCATTGGCGCGAGGCGCATGATTGGTTTCATCCCCATCGGTACTCCGGCGGAACGAACAGGAATCCATGAAAAAACTTACGTCGTTCGGGTGAAAGGCTGTTCAGAAATGCGCGTAGATATCGCCACGGCTCAGCGCACGCCGCGGTTTCGGTCACCGCAGCCTCTCAATTCTGCGAATGCATGTTCAATTCCAGTATACCGCCGCGAAGATTTTTCGTGTGGTCGGACGGGCGCTGCGGTTTCAGTCTTATCGAACTGCGGTAACAGAAAGACCGGGCAAAATAACCGTTCACTAAAGATTGGGTGCGACCGCATGAGCCAGGATTTGCAGCAGGAACCCGTACGAGAACTACTCGAAACCACGTGCGATCTGGAAAGGGTTGCGATCGTATTTAACCCGGTTTCGGGCACGCTGGATGGCGAGGCCCGGCGATTGACACTGGAAACCGCGGCGCGCGGCGCAGGCTTGAAGTGCGACCTGGTGGAAACCGACAAGGTCGCCGGCGCCCGGCCGCTAGCCGAACAGGCCGTCCGTGACGGGATGGAACGCCTGCTCGTATCCGGCGGAGATGGATCGGCCACAGAGGCGGCCGATGCTCTGACGGGTTCGGGAGTAACCCTGGCGCTGCTGCCGAGCGGCACCGGCAATCTTCTGGCGCTGAACCTGGGCATTCCCACGGATTGTGAAGAGGCGATGCGCCTGGCGCTGACGGGGCAGCCGCGGCCGTTCGACGTGGGGCGGGCCAACGGCGCGGCGTTCCTGATTATGGCGGGGATGGGGGTCGATGCGCGTATGGTGCACGACGCTGATCGAGCCGCCAAGCGCCGGTTGGGGGTTCTGGCATATTTCATCGCCGCCTGGAGACACCTGGGCCGGCGGTTTGTCTTTTACACTGTTATAATCGATGGACGCCGGATTCGTCGTATCGCACAGAGCGTCATCGTCGCCAATGTTGGCAAGATCACGGGTGGAATCGAGATGGTCCCGGGCGCCAGTCCCCGCGACGGCCTGCTAGACGTCGCTATCCTGCGCGCGCGCGGTCCGATCCAGATGGCATCACTCGCGACACGGGCGCTGCTGGGACGCAACCGGAGCGATAATCTGCTCGAAATTCATCGTGGAAAACGGATCGTCATACAAACTCCGCGGCCGCAGCTCATTGAGATTGATGGGAACGAAGTGACGCCATCCAACCGGCTGGAGATCACGATTGAACCGTCCAGCCTGCAGCTTATTTGCCCCGAACCGGCCGGCGCCAGCACCATTCAAACCGTTTCCGAGGTGCTCGAAGCTGGCGGCGCGCCGGTATGGGTTCCGATTGGCGCCGCGGGCGCTGTCACCGCGGCGCTCTATATGCGGTCTCGCTCTCGCCGCGGCCGCTCGGTCGGATTCCCGGTCCGCCATCCGTTCCTCTGCGGCCTTATCACAGGGGCGCTAGTCTTTAGCGCTCTGCGCCTGCTGCCGGAGGCGCGGGGGAGGTAAGGCGCCTCGTCCCCGGTACCCCGCGCCTCCGGCGTCACCGATTGTCGCTGGTCCGCCGCGATTTTTGCTCCGTCCTTCGTTTCCGATTTGGGCGAAGCTGGGTATCGAATTCGGATCACCTGCTGATCCTGAACCCACTGGCAGCGATACGATTTACAGAGACTGTCAAGGACTTCAGCGGCGGGTTGCTGCGTGATTGATTGCGCCATTCGCCGGTCTGGCTCGGCTGCGTCTTTGGGCCAGTAAGCGAGCAGCGTAAGCCCGGTCTGCTTTGCATAGGAGCGGAGATAGGCGGCGAACGGAGGTTCGTCCTTTTTGAGCGGCATGGCGGCGTCGATGGTGACGGGCCGCGCGCCCGGGATAAGACGCATCAGATCTTCGTCGTACGGCTGCTGATCTTGGATTTCGTGCTGGGCTCGGAACTGTTCGATCCCGTGCAGATTGCCGAGATGCCGGTACAGTATCTTGCCGCCGCTCGCGGCGCCGCCCTCGAGTTGCGAAGAGATGAGGAACTTGAGGGAAGGCTCACCGCCCGGCCCTGCGTGCCCGCCTTTGATCTCGACTCTGCCCTGGGTTAGGATGTCCCTTGGGTCGAAGATAATACTCTTGGCCCCGGTTAGGTTGTCCGTCATGGTCATCGGTCCCATATGTCCGTTAGCCTTCATTACAAGCTCTTGATCGGACGGGGACAGCCGCGCGACGCGAAGGTCCAACTGATTTCCGGCGAGCAGATTGTCGATCTCCGCGGGCGGCAGCTCGCTCAAAAACGCGTACTGGCTCTGCACCGCCTCACTCCCAAGAAGTACGCCCAGATCGGGGTCGCCATCCACGTCCGGGTTCGTCCCTTTCTCGATCTCGGGAAGCGCGTCGATGATCCGGTCTATTCGGGCGTGCGCTCTTTGAATCGCGGCCGCCTGCTGTTCCGCCGGCGTTAACTGCACGCGCGAAAAAACGTACCTCGTCGCGCTGCCGGGCACACTCTTCGTCGCCCAGTGATAGCTCCAATTCTGATCCGACATCAATAAGCGGAGCTGATTCATGAGAATCTTGAGTGGGATTGAGCGGCTGGCGAAGAACCCACTATCGTCCGGAACCGATTCCCCGCGGGAGACCTCCAGACCACTGCTGGACTGGAGGCCGGACATCAGCCGCGAGATTTTCCAGAAGCCCGGTTGGATGGCTACCAATTGATCCAGACCGGCGGGTTTGTGCGGGTTGACGCTGCCAGGTCGTCCGTCCCCACCGGCGAGTGATACCCGAGGCGTCAGGGCGAGCAGGGCAATGGCGCCCGCCGGCCACAGAAATCGAAAAGTCGACCTCATGATTAACCCCCGCCTCCGCCATTCAAGCTGCTGCGTTCTGCCTCGCCGCACCTGCGGCCTGTCTAAAGTGCGGAATTCGTATTAGTGGTGAACTGATCCGGATTCGCCTGGCCCGAAGTTACATAAAGGTAGGCATTCTCGATGTCATCGGCCTCCGCGAAGTCGGTGATAGGGCCATAGGTCTTGTTCGCGTATATTGTGGCGGAGGGGATCGTGTAGCTGTTCACATGGTAGATGGTGTAGCTGGGTGGGTAATCGTAGTACGTGAGCGTCCAATCGCCATCGATGCTCGGGGGGCTATCCTTGACGTTATAGTCTGTGATAATGGACGCGAGCAGGTCTTTGTCGTCCGTCCAGTACGGGTCTGGCACGGGCACGAGGTTATTGAATCCGCGATCGTGGTCAGCGCCGTTCTCCCATTGGTACGAGATAGAGCCGCTAAGCTTCCACGTGCAGCCGCTGCCGTCGGCGTTCTGGCCGGAGCGGTTGACCTGTATTGTTGTCGCAATCGTTGCGAGCGCGGCCCTTGGCGTGAGCAGTCCCAGGGCAGCGGGTATAAGAACCAAACACGAGAAGACGATTCGGTGACGCTTCCTAATCGGTACTTCCTTTCGTATGAGAAGGATCCCTGCGAGGAAACCGAGGCATGAGTATTATAGAACAAACGGGGGGGAGTCAACGGCGATCCTCTATTTTCTGAATCTTTTTTCGGATTATGGGCCACTGTTCCACGCGACGCGCTGCTGCCAGCGTTCCCTCTGCCGGGCTACAATCGCCCGGCGGCATGCGATTTTTGACGCGCCTCGGAGCACGCCCGCGCCCCTGGCCCCGCTTCGCGCTATGCTGTAACTATCCGCGCTCGCTTAACAGGGAGGTAAATCGTGGCTCTTCGGCAGGATAGTCTAACGGGCATGTTTCTCGGCCTCGCGGTTGGTGACGCGCTCGGCGCCGCCGTGGAGTTCTCGCGTCGAGGCAGTTTTGCGCCCGTCACCGGCTACCGGGCCGGCGGACCGCACCGGCTCAAACCTGGCGAATGGACGGACGACACTTCGATGGCGCTGGCGCTCGCGGAGAGCCTCACGCGCTCCTTCTCGATGTATGATCAACTGCGGCGATACGCGCTCTGGATGCAGGCCGGGGAATACTCGGTTAACGGCCGCTGCTTCGACATCGGCTTCACGACTCGCAGCGCAATTCAGAATTTCATCCGCAGCCAGCATCCGGAAACGGCAGGTGAACCGGGCGAGAATGCGAGCGGGAACGGCTCTATCATGCGACTCGCTCCGGTGGTAATTCGGTACGCCGCTCTGGCGGATCAAAAAGAGTGGGATCAGCTCGCCGCCCTCGCCGATGACGCTGGCCGGACCACCCATGCCAGCCCGATCTGCCGTTCGGCATGCCGTTATCTCAGCCTCATTCTGGCCGGTTTCGCCCTGGGAGAGGATCGGGAGACCGTTCTCAATGACGAATGGCCGCCGGTCGCCCGGCTTCTCGAAAAAGATCTGATACATCCTGCGCTGGCGCCCGTTGTCAGAGGCAGCTTCAAAACAAAGCGCGAGACCGCCATCAAAGGCAGCGGTTACGTCGTTGATTCGCTTGAGGCTGCGCTCTGGAGCTTCTGGCGAACCGATAACTTCGAGGCGGCGGTGCTCACTGCCGTCAATCTTGGAGACGATGCCGATACGACCGGCGCGGCGTGCGGGCAGATTGCCGGCGCCTGCTATGGTAAGAGCGGGATTCCCGCCCCGCTGCTCGATGGCCTGGCGCAGCGAGACCGGATTGAGGGGCTTGCGGAGATGCTGGCGGAAGAGCATCCCGACCCGATGCGGCTCCCGGAGCGATGGCGCAAAGAGTTTCACCGGAATGATTCTGCGCCGCCGGCCGTCCCTTTTGACCGTTCCTACTGGGTGGTTCCGGGAAAATTGCTTGCAGGTTGTTATCCGAGCGATCTGGAGAGTGATGTCGAAACCGAACGTCTGACCGGTCTGGTAGATTGTGGGATTCGCTGCGTCATCAACCTGGTGGAGGAGCACGAGCGGAATTACGACGGAACACTGCTAAAGAGATATGAGCAGCGGCTTTCCGAAATCGCGGCGGCGAAAGGCGCGGCGATGGAATGCGTTCGAATCAGCATTCGGGACGTTGACATCCCCACCCCCGA
Source organism: Armatimonadota bacterium (assembly GCA_035686845.1). Classification (GTDB taxonomy): domain Bacteria; phylum Armatimonadota; class DASRZA01; order DASRZA01; family DASRZA01; genus DASRZA01. The sequence continues at coordinate 8,313 of DASRZA010000270.1, forward strand.
GACGATGGGGCAGATTTTGGATACGATCGACGCCCGGATCGCGGCGGGCCGGCCCGTCTTTGTTCATTGTTGGGGTGGTCGCGGACGCACCGGTGTTGTCGTGGGCTGCTACCTCGCGCGACACGGAATCGCCGAGGGCGGCGAAGCGCTCAAGCGAATCCAGGAACTCCGGCGACATGAGGCGACGGGTCATCTCGACTCACCGCAGACCGCGGCGCAGTGCGAAATGGTGCGGAGTTGGAAGCGGTCCGGCGAGAAGGCTGCCAGTTAAACGGGGCGCGAACGGAGGACGGAGGACGGAGGACGAGGGACGGAGGACGAAGGACGGATGACGAAGGACGAAGGACGGAGAACGAAGGACGAAGGACGAAGGACGAAGGACGAAGGACGGATGACGAAGGACGGATGACGAGGGACGGTAGACCGGTCCGGTGCGCGGGTACCGGGCGCTTCTTGACTCATCCTTCATCCTTCATCCTTTCCCCGTCCCCGTCCTCACCGCCCCACCGGAATCGGATTATGCGGGAAGTAGAAGAGCCGGGGGGCGTCCAGGAAATTGTTGGCGTTGAGCCGGGTCTGGAAATGGTAATCCTGGACGCCGCCGGTATAAGGGATGGGCGCGGCGGTGGGCGCGGGGGTTACCGTCACTATGGGCGGATCCATCGGGAATTCGTCCACGGTGAACTTGGAATTGAGCGTTGCTGACACGTCAACCTGGAACATGTCCCATGACTTATACGGTCCCGCGCCGATCGGGGCCACAAACGTGCCATCTGGTTTGACATCCACTTTGGTGTGGGTGACATCGTCTCCGTGCGTGACGGCGACGTCAATCTGGTCCGGGCGCAGGACGGTGTCGGGCAGTTTTTCGGTGAGCGTCATCTGATTGAAGCCGCCCCCCGTGATCTGTATGAACGTCCGCAACAGCATCTTCTTTCCGGGACGAAGGCCGCGAGTTTGACCGAACGCGAGGAACGATCGGACATAGCGGGAATCGCTGTTTTCCACCGGATAGCTATCCGGCCGGTGGGTGATAAGAAAATGAAGAGCCGGCGTGAGAATGGCGGTCTCAGAGTCAAGATCCACTCCGGCGGCGAAGAGGTAGGGCAGCGCCTGGGCCGAATACGCGGCGCAAACTCCCTCCTGCGAGAGCAGCGGATGATCTCGCTGGATGGCGGTGTTCTCCTGGCCTTCGTAATACCACCGGCCGTTCGTCGACCACTCCCGGCAGAGATACCAGAGCAGGCCGCGGGCCAGCTCGGTCATTGCGGCATCGTGCGTATAATACCCCACGGCGGCCAGCGGCGCAGCGACCAGCGCCTCGACGCTGTTCACCGGATCCTCATCCTGCGTCGTCGGAAGTTCCGGGGTCGCGGAAAGCCAGTAATAGCGACGACCCCGCCAGAGACCGGTGTGAAAGCCGTGGCGTGGGATCTGGTATAGAAGGAAGTTTCGCGCGGCGTCGAGGTACTTCTGCTTCCGGTATACCTCCCAGGTCCGAACCAGGCCCAGCGCCTCGCTGCCGGCGTTCACGCCGAGATCCGGCTCGTGCGGCGACCATTGATAGCCGGATATATCGGTCCACGGCTGGTCAAACAGGTCGTCGAAGCCGTACTGCCACCGCTGCTTTTGCGCCTGCGCCTCGATGCCCGGGTAATCGGGCAAAAAGTTATCGTGGGAGAAGGCGTTATCCCCATTGATGTCGTACTGGGAGTAAAGGAGATAGTCCGCCAGTTGCAGCGATCTCTGGCTGAAGTTCTCGACCGTGTCCGGAAATACTTCGGCGGTGACGTCGGCGCCATAAAGATAGGAAGAGAGGTAGAACTCGATGAGCCAGTCGCCCAGCCGGCGGGGATAATAATTATCGCTCAGACCCTCGTTCGGCATGAGAATCGGGTCGAGATGAACATCGGATCCAATGACAAAATAATGCTTTGGATCAGCCTTCTTCCCCAGATATCCACGCCCAATGGGCCAGAGAGTTTCATGCTCCATGGCGAGAGCGGGATGTCCGAGGTTGGTGAAGAGCCCGCCACCGGCGAAAAAGTAGTAGCGCAGCAGCGGAACTGTCCAGGGATCGGTCGCTGGCTGTTTGGGCGGAGCGGCGTACGCGGCGATTCGCGGCCAGAAGTCGGCCGTAGTCAGCATTTGGCGCAAGTCTTCCGTCTGTGTGACCGTGGCAATATGTTCCCGGTGATCGGCGGTGGCCGGGGCTGGCGGAACCGGCGGGCCAGCCGGGGGATTGGTATCCTGGTCGGTATCCGGATTGGGAGCGGGAGTGTTCGCGTCTTGTTGGTCGGCGGGCGCCGCGGCCGGCGAAGTGGTTGCTGCCGTGGCGTTGGTGGAATTGGCAGGGGATGCGGCGGCGCCGGTGGAAGATGGAGCGGGACCGGCTGAACTCGCCGGAGGGTTGGGAGCCGGCGGCGGCGGATTCCCGGTGATGGCCGGAGGGGCCGCGGCCAGGAGGAGCGCGAAGATCGCGAGAATCGGCGGAGGCGGCAGTCTGGAATGTCGTACGGCCGGTCGCGGGGTCTGCATAAGATACATCGTTCGACTTATGGACGCCGAGTCCTGCTCACCGAGCGCGCTTTTCACCACAGAAGCGCCGAGGGCGCCTTCGCCCTTACATTTCGGGCGGCGCGGTTGACGGCTTGACAGCGCCTTTCCCCGATTGGTATACTCTCAAGAGCGCCGGCAAGATCGGCGACTGTAGGGGCATAGCTTAGCTGGTAGAGCATCGGTCTCCAAAACCGAGGGTCGGGGGTTCGAGTCCCTCTGCCCCTGCGTGAAAAGGCCCCGATTCCGTAAGCACGGAATCGGGGCCTTTGTGATTTAGTAACTTATCAGTTAATTTGCGTTCGAAACGCGCAGGAATCGCGCTGTGGTTCCGGCTATGCCGGGTTAGGGAGAGCTCAGCAGATAACCGTATCACGAGTCCGTGCGGGTGGATTCTCCGGAGTCAGCCGAGGGGGCCAGTAGCGCGTTCACCCTGGCCGCCGCCTCCTGCTGGATGGTCGGGATCAGGTGACTATAGGTGTCCAGCGTGATGCCGATCGTAGAATGGCCGAGGCGCTCGGAGACGACCTTGGGATGCACACCCTGGCCTATGAGTACGCCTAAGGATGGGACGGAGGCCGGCGGTCGAAGAAGGGCCACGTCAACAGTGTCTCGACGCGGTTCCCATGTGGGGTGGCGTGCGGAGCGGGAGAACTGGTGGAGCAGCAGTCGGATCTCACAGGGCAGAGTTGGGCGACGAGCGCCCAGTATCTCAACGGCAGCGAGATTATCCGGCGGAACAACGAATTCCATCACTGGGACTATCGAGGAACCGCCGGCGTAATTACGGATGGCGCCGGGAATGTGCTGTCCAACAACGTTTATGATCAGTTCAAGGTTGGGCGGTATTCCAGCGGGACGGCGGCGACGCCAGCGAGATGGACGGGAGCGCAGGTCGCGGACGAGGGGCTACTTTACACAGGCCCGCGAGGATACCTTGATCCCAATTGGGGCGAATCCCCTGTTCGCAAGCGCCGGCCCCCGAAATGGGCCACGCTCTACGGGCATCAACCAGACGGGGCCGACGGCGCCGGCCGGGTCAGGGACTGGTGGCTCCGGCGGATGCCAGGCGAGATGGACCTGCATCGAAGCAGGCGAAGGCGGCTTCCTTGCTGGTTTTCTAGCATGTTCGGCGGCGTGCGAATGGGCCATAATAGGCGGGCCTGAGGCCTACGTCGCGTGCGACGCGGCGTGCTCGTCGGTTTTGTTAGCCCAGATGCTGATCATACTCGCCGCCTGCATGTTAGTTCCATGCTGACATTTGCGGCGATTTTGGGGGGACAAGAATGAAAACAGGTCTCGCGCAGGGCATAGGCACAGGGCTGTCGCTGACCGCAGGGTCCTTTGGCTCCGCTGCGGTTGCGTTGTGGGCGAGGAAGGGCAGCCAGGCCGAGTGGATGGTCCTGGTGATTGCCGCTCTTTCACTGGCACTGTCGGCGGTCTACCGATCGACTGGAGGAAATGAAGCCGTGAGGCTCGCCATGCTTTGCCTTATAGCCTCCGCGTTCTCCGTCTTCTGCTTCTTTCTCGTGCGTTACTTCGAGCATCCCCGTCAATCATCGGTCAGCTTGATGTACGTTTTGATCTCGGCAATCGTGCTCGCTGTCCCGTTTAAGCTCTGGCGGTACAAGGTGATACGGGCTAGATACGAGGAACGGCGTCGCTCTGGGGACCGGGGCGAGAATCCCGCGACATGATAACAACCCCGGCCCGCTGGTAATCGCAGGAATGTGCTTGCCGGAAAAAAGCGGCGCGGCTCGCGGCGGAAACGGTCGGGAGGCTGTATTCCCTGGCGGCTGCGGCGCGCGTACCTCAGCCTACGTCGTGACAAACGGGGTGGTCCAGCAGAATGGGACCTATTCCTATGACCAGGCGGCCAGATTGACGCAAGTGGTGGATACGGCGACCAATTCGACCGACGTCTACACCTGGAACGATGACGGCACGCTCGCCAGCTTCCCCGGGCCGGGATATACGAGGGAGATGGCCTATAACGAGGAAGGCCAGATGCTCAGCATCACCCGGAACCAAAATGGGACGCGTACCCTGGCCAATGAGTACGCCTACGGCTCAGACGGAGGTCGGCGGTCGAGGAAGGACTACGTCAACAACGTTTGGACCCGCTTCCCGTGTGGAGTAGCGTGCGGACCCGGAGAACTGGTGGAGCGGCAGTCGGATCTCACAGGGCAGAGTTGGGCGACGAGCGCCCAGTATCTCAACGGCAGCGCGATTATCCGGCGGAACAACGAGTTCCACCACTGGGACTATCGAGGAACCGCCGGCGTGATTACCGATGGCAGCGGGAACGTGCTGTCGAACAACCTTTACGACAAATTCGGAGTGGCACGGTATACGAACGGCAGCGCGCAGACGCCGTGGAGGTGGCAGCGAACATGATGCGGCGTAAGCCCAGCGGGTTCGCCGGCGCGTTTGCCGGCTCGGCTCTGATCGCCGGCGGCGTGTGGAACTTCGTCAGCTCAACCCGGCTGTGGCCGCCCGGGCTCCGCATCATGGTAATGTCGGCGCGAACGTCGTTGAGCCCGGCGACCCGGTCCACCCAACGCCCCTCGACAGTCGTCTCGCCTTCCATCTCCATATCGAGTTCGGCGAAGAACGCTTTGGCAGCCTCGAGGTCCTCGACAACTATGAGAACGTTGTCCATCCGTAACAATTTACTTTTTGCGGTCATATTGCAGGTGGCCTCCGTCGAGTCATAGGCCGCGAAGCGCCTCCCGCACCCTCTTCACCGCACTCGCCGACAGATTTCCGGCGCGTCCAGGTCCCGAGGGAGAGAGCGATTTGCTTTGGGGATTGTTAACGGTAAAAGCCCCTGCTCTGAGTTCCGGCACGGTCCGGATCCAATTCTCCGCCTGCCGCATGATGATCACCACGCATCCGGCTCGAACTTTAGCCCGAGCCAACGCGAACGCGTATCGCTGCGAGGGCAAGGCCTCTCCCAAGGCTCTATACCGCGGAGAGGCGTAAGGGAAGTACTCGATCACGAAGAAGCCCCGCGACACTCGCTCGATGCCGAACTCCTCAGTCCACGCCCGGAGACTCAGCGACCACCAGAGCGACCCCCCATTCTGCAGGTACACCGGGTTGAGCGGGTAGAACGGATAGCTCTCCCACTCGTGCCTCAGGTTCCGCACGCACAGCTCGGCGACGGCGCGCACAGCATGGAACTTGGGACTGCTGGCGTCGTAGCCGGGGTTCAGATTCAGCAACAGGACCGGTGCCTTCGGGTCGCCGATGTACGGCTCCGGATAAACGTCCAGCGGGAGGCGGTGCTTCTCGTCCACCCTTCGATTGTGACGTTCAAGAAGCAGCCGGTCTGCGCTATGGTAGTACGGCGGTACCCCTATCTCGATCTCCGCCCACGGGTTCGGTATCCCAGTCTCCATGAGTTCTTGCACGTGTACTCCTACTAAGTCACAACGCCATGTGCGGCGTAAAGTCATCGTCTCGCAGGTGAGGATATGGGGCCCGAGCTCATCCGGTCGGACGATCATCCTCCGATTCGGGCGCCCGGAGCACCTACCCCTGTCCGTAGACCGTGTGGATCAGGTGGACGGAGTGACCGCTCGATGTAGGAGCAGGCGTCAGCCGGAATTGCGCCGCCGGTGACGTAAAACGATTGGTGTAATGGTCGAGAGCGTCATCGTGCAATCCCTTTAATCACCGCCAT
>DASRZA010000271.1:0-7736 GCA_035686845.1 Armatimonadota bacterium
GCGGCCATCGCCGCCGGCTACGATCACAGCCTGGCGCTCAAGACCGACGGTACCGTCTGGGCGTGGGGAGACAACCAGTACGGAGACCTTGGCGACGGAACCGGCACACCGTTCTCCGTGCCGGTACAGGTGAGCGATCTCTCTAACGTAACGGCCATCGCCAGCGGCGACTATCACAACCTGGCGCTCAAAACGGATGGGACCGTCTGGACATGGGGTTACAACGGTTTCGGTCAACTGGGCGACGGTACGGTTTCCACGTCCGCTCCGTACGGAAGCAGCGTGCCTCTCGAAGTCAGCGGTCTCACCAACGTCGTCGCCATCGCAGGCGGAGGCTTGCACAGCCTCGCGGTGAAAGCGGACGGGACCGTTTGGACCTGGGGGTCCAATCGGTACGGGGGGCTCGGCAATGGCACAACCACCGACAGTTCCGTACCCGTTAAAGTCAGCGGCCTTTCTGAGGTCATCGCCGTCGCAGGCGGAGAGTACCACAGCCTGGCGCTGAAATCAGACGGAACTGTCTGGGCCTGGGGATTCAATGGGGACGGCGAATTGGGGGACGGAACAACCAACGACAGCAGCCTTCCGGTAGAGGTCTCCGGTCTCACCAACGTAATCGCGATCTCGGCTCAGCAGTACATCAGCATGGCGCTCAAGAGTGACGGGACTGTTTGGGGATGGGGAGGCGCCCTGGGTAACGGGACAGCCGGTTCTAGCAGCGTCCCGGTACAGCCCAACTTTCTGGCCAGTATAACGGCTATCGCGGCTGGCGGATACCACCGGCTGGCGGTGGGTCCCGACCGATTGCCCCCGACCACCACCGTAACCCTCTCAGGCCCTGCCGGCCAGAACGGATGGTTTACCGGGCCCGTCAGCGTTAACCTCACTGCAACGGATCCGGATGGGCTATTCAACACATTCGGATTTGATTTCTTCATCGATGGCGGCGGCGACGACGAGGCTCCTGTGCCCTTCATGGTGCGAGGCGACGCCTTACACTCGTTCGTTGCTTACGCTACCGACGAGTTCGGCGATCAAGGAGCGCCTCGTACCTTCTATGTCCCCATCGATTCCACCCCGCCAACGCTGACCTTCGGCGCTCCTTCATCGGCGGCAAACGCGGCGTCCTGGCATAATTTCCCGGTCACGATTCCGTTTAGCACGGCCGACAATGTTTCGGGAGTGGCGTCGGCTTCACCACCCAGTCCGCTTAGCTTTACTGCGGAAGGGAAGGATCAGACGCAGAGCGTGAAGGTCACCGACACTGCCGGGAACAGCGCCACTTTCACTTCGCCGATGCTGAGCATTGATCTCACTCCTCCCGTAACCACCGCGGCTTTCGTCGGTACCCCGGGTGGAGATGGCGCCTCGTATACCGGGTCTGTAAAAGTAACGCTGTCAGCCACCGATAATCTCTCCGGCGTTCACGCGACTTACTATACCGTGGATGGTGGATCACAGCAGACGTACTCGCAGCCGTTCACCGTCGCTGCCGATGGGACGCATGTTCTCATCTACTCGAGCGTAGATGTGGCTGGCAACGCGGAACCGACACACTCCGCCAATGTCACCATCGATTCCACGGCGCCCACGCTCAACTTCGGCGCACCCTCTCCGGCGCCGAACCTCGCCGGATGGAACAATACCACCGTCACCATTCCGTTCACCACAGCCGACAACGTTTCGGGCGTGGCCTCGGTGGTACCGTCCGGCCCGCTGCGATTTACGGTTGAGGGAAAAAACCAGACGCAGAGCGTTAAGGTGACGGATAAGTCCGGCAACAGCGCCACTTTCACGTCACCGGCGGTCAGTATCGACGTAACGCCACCCACCACTACGCTCGCCTTCTCAGGTCCGGCCGGCGCAGACAGCAGTTCGTTCACCGGGCCGGTCCAGGTGAAGCTCTCAGCCACCGATAATCTCTCCGGCGTTCACGCGACTTACTATAACGTGGATGGTGGATCACAGCAGACGTACTCGCAGCCGTTCAACATCGCTGCGGACGGAAAACACACGCTCGTCTTCTGGAGTGTGGACGCGGCGGGAAATCAAGAGGCGAATCACACACAGTCAGTGCTCGTGGATACGTCGATACCGGCGATCACTATCACGGCGCCCCAGAACCAGGTCTACCTGCTCAACCAGGTTGTGGACGCCTATTACACCGGCGCCGATACTGAGGACGGAATCACAACCACCACCGGAACTGTTCCATCCGGCAGCCCGATCGATACGGCATCGGTGGGAGTTAAGAGCTTCACTGTCAAAGCGACCGACACCGCGGGGAACAGCTCGCAGGCAAGTGTCAACTACACCGTCTCTTATGGAGTGAAGCTGTTCTACGACTCCGCAAATGGAGTGGCGCCGCGCCAGTCTCTGCCGATATCGTTGGAGTTGGCTGATTCCGCCGGACTGAACGTCTCCTCGCCAGGTGTAACGCTGAAGGCTGTAAGCATCACGAGGTTGGGCGATCCGGCGTCTCCCGGCGCCGGAACCGGGCCAGCCTTCACCTACGACCCGCTCGTAGGAGGGACCGGGGGATACGTTTTCAACCTGAACACCAGCGCGATACCAGCCGGAAGTTTTAACATCAATATCATTGCGGGCAATGATCCAACGGTCCACCAGGCGCCCTTCACCATCGCCGGACCGACCGCGACCATTCCCGCCGGAATCTCCATGGTAAGTGAGCCGTTCGCAAGCTCGGGAGACCTGGCTGCGCTATTCGGCCTTCAGGTTCTCCCGGACGGCTCCGCCGACGCCGCCACCTACGACCCCGTTACCAGCCAATATCTTCTCTATCCTCACCTGCTCGGAATGGATGGAAAGTCGGGACTGCCTGGTCGAGGATACTGGGTTCTTGAGAGCAAGCCAACGAATCTGCCGAGCACGGGGCCATACAATTCAACTCCACTCGATATCACACTATCGCCCGGTTGGAACATGATTGGCGATCCTTTCGCCGTTTCGGTTGCCGTTGGTTCGCTGCAGGTGGCGATGAGCGCGGCGCCCGGGCAGCCTGCGACTCAGTTCGTCTCAGAAGGCGCGGCAATCTCGGCGGGTAATCTGGGAGGCACGATCTGGGCTTACGACACCACCGCCAAACAGTATGCCGCCGCGGACACGCTGTCGCCTTTTGAAGGTTACTGGATTTATATAGACCCGGCCGGATCGGGCGGTCGGCCTGTGACGCTCCGGTTCACCGAACCGGGCTACACGGGCGTGCCGGCGGGGTCGTGATTATGGCTGCCGGAGGCCCGCGAGCGGATTTGTCCCAGGGCCAGCTTCCGAACATAAGAACACCGGCATTGATGTAACCGAGCCCCGACCGGGGGCGTCTTACCGTTAAAGCGCTTATTTCATCGCCGCGCTGCCCTCCGGCGCGCCGCTCTTCTTACTTTGCCGGTTACCCCAGGAGTCTTGCATGGAGTCAGTTCAACAGGGTTTTGCGTTCTTGCTCAAGGGCGGGCCGGTCATGTGGCCATTGTTCGCATGCGCCATTATCTCGGTCGCCGTCATGATTGAGCGATACTTCGCCCTAAGAAAGGCCGCCGCGGATGACCAGGCGCTTCTGGCGCTCGTCCGACGTCATCTCACCGAGGGCCGTATGGATGAAGCGCTCGATCTCTGCGAGCAGGCGCCCGGTCCCATCGCGGCGATGATGGCGAGCGGCATCCGCAATCGTCATCTCAGCGCCGACGCCATCGAGCGGGCGATGGAAGAGCTGGCGATGCAGGAGACCCCGGCCCTCTACAAACGGCTTGGTGTCCTGGACACGATTATTACCCTCGCTCCGCTCCTCGGGCTTCTCGGAACCATCACCGGTATGATCCGGGCGTTCCACGTCGTTGCCTCGGTTTCAGGTTTGAATGCTCCCACCGCCATCACCGGCGGCGTCGCCGAGGCGCTCATCGCCACCGCGTGCGGCCTCACCATCGCCATCGTGACACTGCCGGGGTATAACTACCTCACGGAGCGGGTCAAAGAGATCATTTCGCAGATGGAGATAGCGGCCACCCAGCTTCTCAATATCCTTGCCAACCTCCAGGGAGCCTGAAGCGTGAGGATCCGCCGCACACCCATGAAGAAGGCCCGTATCGAAATCATACCTATGATCGATACGATCTTCTTCCTGCTCGTCTTCTTCATGATGGAGAGCCTCTCCATGGTGCAGATGTCGGCCCGGAGAGTCCATCTCCCCACGAGCGCCACCGCGCGTCTTAAGCCAGCCGATAAGATAGTGCTCACCATCACCCGGAGCGGCGCCTATTACGTGGATCTCCAGCGGGTGTCCGAGGCGGAGATTCGTCCGCTCCTGACCGAAAAGATCCAGGCCAACCCGGCCATTTCCGTGGTCATCAACTGCGACAAGGATCAGCAGATCGCCCGGTTCGAACGCGCCTTTGACCTGGTCAAACAGTCCAACGCCGGCAGCGTCATGATCGCCACCACCCCGCGCACTCCGGAGGCCGCTGTCCGATGAGGATTCGCCGCACCGAAATCAGACGAGCACGTATCGAGATTATCCCTATGATCGATACCATCTTCTTCCTGCTCGTCTTTTTTATGTTCACATCCCTCTCCATGATTCACATGAAGGGACTGAACACCGAGCTTCCCCGAGCTTCCTCGGCGAAGGCGGCCGGCGGGCAGCCGGATCACTCGCACGACCTCATACTTACCGTGAATCCCCGCGACCGGTATTATCTCAACACCACTCGAATCGATCCAGGAAGCCTCGAAACCGGGCTCCGCTCCCGGCTCGCGGCCGATCCGAACATGGTGGTGGTCCTGAACCTGGCGAAAGACCAGAATACGCAGACGCTGATCCGGGTCATGGATACGCTCAATCTTATCCGCACGCCGGATGGCGGCGCCATCCACGCGCTCATCGCTACCGAGCCCGTGGACCTGCATGGCAGAGCGGTATCGCCAGCGGGCACAGGGGCTGCGCATGTCCGGTAAGAATCGGCTCCTTATCTCCTATATCCTCTCCGTGGCGATCAACGGCGTCTTCTGGGTCTATTACGCCGCCGTCTTGAAACGCGTTGGTCCGGCGCCGCGGCCCGCACAGGAGGCTTCGGCTCTTCACCCAATCAAGCTCGGGATCTTTCAGCCACTGCCTGCGCTTCCGCCTAAACCGGAGTCTGCGCGCGCTCAGACCTCGGTTTCGCATAGCCACGGCAAATCATCCAATAAATCGTCGGACGTTCCCGCGGGCGAATCCGCCGCTTCGTCCACGTCGCGACAATCGGGATCTTCGCCGCATCAATCGTCCGGAGCCGCTTCCCACGCTCGGGATGCCGGCCACCCCGGCACGGATCGCGGTCATATTTCGAATGGCAATGGTCATTCGGCCGACGCTCTCCTCGCGGAACTCGCGCCGGGCCAGGCGACGCCGGCATTCAGCTCTTCCACGAATCTCAGCGTTCGCTCGCCCCGGTTAGTACGCCTTGCTATGCCACCGCGACCCACGACCGCGGCGCGTGAAGACGGAAAGCCCGGCGCCGGGAACGGAGCGAAAGAAGTAGGGACCGCGTCGAAGCAGGGCGCTAAAGCAGCGGCTCACGGGAAGCCCGCGAATAAAGGACGCGAGGCCGACGGTCCCGACGCGCAGGATAGCGGGAAGACGGGGCCGGAGCCGACCGGCGCGGAGTCGAAAGCGAAAGAGCGTGCCGCTAAGAAGGATTTGTCTAAGCCGGAGATGTCACGCTTCGTCGTGGCGCCGATGGCGAAGATGTGGACGGTTCCGCGCAATGAGAAATTCGCGATACCGGCCGGAATGAAGCTTGTGCTGCCGCCGAATATCCCGGTCGCGCCCGGCATCAGCCTCACCGCCGCCCAAATCGAGCAGCTCCGCAAAATCCTGGAACAGCAGAAGCTCCACCAGATAAACCTGACGCGGGAGCAGCTCAAGAAGATCCTGGCGGCCCGGAAAAATGTCGAGCGGCCGAAGCCGCCCCGCTCCAACGGGAACGCCGGCGACGACGCTCAGGCCGACCGCAAGCGCCGACCTCAGACGAAGCCGCGACCAAAGCCGCGACCCCGACGGCCCCGGCCCCGACAGCCGCGGGATATCGCGGTGCTGCCGGTCAGCCGGTCACCTTTCATCTACAGAAAATGGAACGCCGCGATGTTCGATCGTTGGCGCCGGGATCTTGGACGGCCCGAAGTTGGCAGCGCCTTTAGCGCTCCGGACCAGAGCGTCGCGGATCTCCCCGATCTTCGGGGGGATAAGAAGCATAATCGTGTCCTCGGCGCTGGCACGCCGGTTATCCAACCAGATGCGAAACGCGCATCAAAACAGGCGAAAGCCGCGGCGACGCGGTCAGGACATTCTGGCGCGGCAAACGGTAGCCATACGGTGGGATCTAACCGGAACCATCCGGGGGGCATACTCGGCGCTGCGCAGCATTCCACCGAGTCGGGCAAGAACGGGGCCCCGCGCTCCCGATCCGGCGCTTCCGCAGGCAAGCGCTCAAACACGGGTGGCAGCGCAGCGGCACGCTCAAATACGCGCCAGGGCGCGCTGGGTTTAGTTCCGGGCGCCGGTTCGACGGCGAGTCCGCGTGGCGGACCGGCGGGCCAACCGGGCGCAACTTCCGGGGGCGCGAATCAGGGCGGCGCGAATCAGTCAGGCGAAGGCGCCGATGCGCAAGGCGCCGGCGGCCAAAGCGGCATGCCGAGCTCAGGAGCAGCGGGAGCGGGGCGCCGAGGCGCTGGCGACGCAGCCGGTCAGCCGGCCGGAAACGGTGGAAACCACGGCGGAGTCTCCGGCGCCGGGCAGCCGGATAACGGGCATTCCCGTTCTGTTCTGGGCGCGGGGCAGGCGGCCGGTAAATCGGATTCCGGCGGCGGCCAGGGTTCGACCACGCAGCGCGGCGGTAGGAGCCTAGGTCAGACCGGCGCGGCTGGAGCGGGTCAGGGCAGCGGCGGGCAACCGGGCGCTCAGGGAAAGAGCCGCGGCGGAGCGCTTGGCGTTGGCCAGGGAAATCAAAACCAGCCGGCTGGTCCCTCCAAACCAGGGACTGCTGGACATGGCGCCGGTGAGGGGCAGGGCAATCCGCGAGGCGGACAAAACGGCGCCCTGGGTGTAGGGCAGGGGGCCGGTCAGGCCGGCGCGCCGGGCGGCAGCGCCGCCGGGCGAAACGGATCGCTTGGGGTCGGTGGGGGTGGTGGTCGTAACTTGGCAGGCGGCCGCGGCGGACAAAACGGCGCGCTCGGAGTTGGACAGGGTGGATCTCAGGCGGGTGGTCGAGGCGGAGCGCTCGGTGTAGGCGGTGGACGGCAGGGCGGTGGTCGAGGCGGAGCGCTCGGTGTCGGTGGTGGACGGCAGGGCGGCGGCCGGGGAGGCGCGCTCGGTGTAGGCGGTGGGCAGCAGGGCGGTGGTCGGGGTGGAGCGCTCGGTGTAGGTGGTGGGCAGCAGGGCGGCGGTCGAGGCGGAGCGCTCGGTGTTGGTGGTGGGCAGCAAGGCGGTGGTCGAGGTGGTCAGGGCGGTCAGGCCGGCGCGCCGGGCAGCCGCGGCGCCGGGCGAAATGGATCGCTTGGGGTCGGTGGGGGCGGAGGTCGAAACCAGGCAGGCGGCCGCGGCGGACAAAATGGCGCGCTCGGAGTTGGACAGGGTGGATCTCAGGCGGGTGGTCGAGGCGGAGCGCTCGGTGTAGGCGGTGGACGGCAGGGCGGTGGTCGATGCGGAGCGCTCGGTGTCGGTGGTGGACGGCAGGGCGGCGGCCGGG
>DASRZA010000272.1:0-3601 GCA_035686845.1 Armatimonadota bacterium
GGCGAAGCCGGTCCGGGAACCGGCGGCGACGCTGGGGCCGCCGCCCCGACCGCACGCGCCGCAGAGGCGCCAGGAGCGCCCGATTTGACTGAGGCGGGAGATCCGGGCTGGGGCGCCAGCAAACCCATGGCATAGCGAAGATCAACCGTTCTTAGATCCACGGCGTACTGATCACGAGTCTGCGTTGAAATCGCCTGCTCCAACTTTAGCCGAGCCTGAGCAGCGTCCCCTTCCGTCGCCTCCCCAACCTGCTGCTTCAGGCCCACGGCTCGAAAGGCCTCCTGCTGCTCCGCGGTGGCTGCCGCGTCCGTATCAACGGCGGATCGAGCGGTCTCGAGATCCTCCCACGCCTTCAATACGAGCAGGGCGTCTCCTTCTTGGAGCGCCTGCAGCCCGGCTGTCGCCGCGTCTAGGCCGGCCGCAGCTTGCTGCACGTCAGACTGCACGGCCGCGGTCTGGAACACCGGGATACTCACCATAGCTCGCAGCATCCATTCCGTGCTGCGCTGGAGGGCCGTGGGCGTTTGAAGGGCGTAGGACGCCAGAGCCGTCACGGTGGGACCATTTTCGCCGCGCGCCAGCGCGAGCGCGGCTTGAGCGGCCTCGACCTGCGCCTGCTGCTGCTGGATATCCGGCCGGGTAAGCAGCGCTGTGCGGGTGGCTTCCTTGAGGCTCGCCGGCGCCGTTGGGCCGTTCGCAGGGGCGGCGAGGTCGACGGGAGTACTGAGTGGTCGACCAAGGGTCCGATTCAAGTTGGCCTTCGCCACCACCAGGCCATTCTCTGCGGTAGTCGCGTCCTGCTTAACCTGTCCGAGCGCCGACTCCGCCGTCAGAAGATCCAGATTCACCGCCTGCCCCGCCTGTATCAGGATTTTCACCCGGTCAACGCTGGCCTGCAGGTCGGTTACGGCTTGCTTGGCCACGGTTTCGCCGGCCTGCGCCTGCAGAACCTGATAGAAGGCCGTCATCACGTCGTGCGCCACGACCGCCGCCGCGTCCTCGTAGGTGGCGCCTGCTATTCGGGTCTCCGCAGCAAGTCTCCTCCCATTCGCCGACTTCCCCGGATGGAACAGGATCTGATCGGCTGAAAAGGCGATATGATGCTCCTGGTAGGGAATCACCACCTCATCGGGTCCCACGGTGAGGGGCAGGTTCAAGCCAGGACCTTCGAACGATTGATAGGCCGAAGCCGTCACGTCCGGTCGAAACTTCGGCTGCTGAGGGATTAGCTTCGCGAGCGCGATTTCACGCTGCGCCGCCGCAACTCGCATCTGCGGATTGTGCGCCAGCGCATACCCAACGCTCGCGTCCAGCGAGAGCGGGGCAGCCGGCGGCGAGCCCGGAGCTTCCGGCGCGGGACTGGGCGCTGACGTCTGCGCGTGTGAAGAGCTCGAGACAGAAATTAGAAGAACGACGGAGAGCGCGACCAGGCCCGCTCCGGAAGTAAACGCCATCCGGAGAAACCCGGTTCGGTGTTCAGATTGGCGCATACTACCGCTGTCTATAGGCTCCATCATTTTACAGCCAAACAGCCGGCCGCGCCCAAAAGCGCGCCCGGCCGCCTTTCGGAATCACGTGCGGAGACGCTGCCGCCCCGATGGCGTTATTCCCCGGATGTTGAGGTTACAATCGGCGGCATTCATATATTCTTGCTTACGCCGTATTCATTCTCGTCGCGCCTTTGCCCGCCGCGGCCGGCCCGGCCGCGAGACGCAGGAGGCTTTTCATCATGGTTTCGGCGAGGCGGCGGCTTGCGGTCCGGCTATTGAACCCGAGTCTCGCGAGACCTGGCAGCAGCCATGGATGAGTCAGCGCGTGAAGCACGATGAGCGGAAGGCGCGGCGCGCCAGCCGGCGTCAGGAAACGGGTAAAATCGAGAGGGAGCGGATCGTCTAGCGCGTCGGACACGCTCCGGACGCACGAGAACCGGATCCCCCGCTGGGCGGCGACTGCGGCGATGGCCGCCGCCTCCATGTCCACCACGTCGGCGTTCCATCGATCTCGCGCCGCGCGCTTCTGCTCAGGCGATGAGAGAATCACCGGCGACGAGTAGACCACCACTCGATGAATTTCTTCTTCGGGATCCGCCGCCGGAATCGGCCGGGCACTCCATCGCATCCCATTGTCGTCCATCACCTCGGCAGCCTCAACGACCGCGCCAATCTTGAGATCTTCGCGCAGGCCGCCGGCCACACCCGCGCTTATGATCCAGTCCACGTCCCCCGAATCCAGCATCTCCAGCGCGATCTTTCTCGCGAACGACGGGCCAATGCCGGCAATGGCCAGAGTCACAGTGGCGTTCGGGAGGACGTACGACGCGGCGCGGGCGCGTGGAAGACCGGATGGGACTGCAAACGGAGAAAGGCGAGCCCGCAGGGGGCCCGCCTCCTGGGCGGTCGCAAAGATAAGGCCGAAGCGCAGATATCCGCCGGCGTTATCCATGCGCTGACATCAGCGCAGCCTTGACTTCCTCGATCAAATTCTCGGGTGTGGAGAGGCCCGACGCCAGCCCGACCGTCTTAATGCCCGTAAAGGCGACCAGGTCCAGATCTTTTGCGCTTTCCACGGCAATGGTGCGCGGATTGTATTTCTCGCACAGATCCTTGAGCTGCATCGTGTTGGCGCTTTTGCGGCTGCCCACAATCACCATCATTTCCACCTGGCTCGCCAGCTCCACCGCGTCAAACTGGCGATGCTGCACCGGTCGGCAGATGGTGTTGATAAAGTGGACCTCTTTCGCCAGCCTCTGAATCGCGTTGATGATAGGCTCGCACTTGTCCATCGAGTGCGTGGTCTGCACAATGACGCCCACCCGGCGCATCAGTTTACGTTCGTTTTTCGCCTTTTCAACGTCCTCCACCGAATTGACGATGAGCGCCGGCTTCTCCAGCGAACCCAGCACACCCTTAACCTCGGCGTGATTTTCATCGCCGATCATAATCACCTGCAGTCCCCGCTGTTCCAGCGTTCGCGCCGCATCCTGCGCCTGCCGTACAATGGGACACGTCGCGTCCACGAGGTCCAGGCCGTGGTCGCGAATCTTCTGCAGCTCGCGGCGCGGCAGTCCATGAGCGCGCACCACAGCCGTTCCCGACTTGCGCTCAGTGTAGGCTGAAACCTCCTTCAGGCCCCTCTCTTCCAGGTCCTGAATCACCGCTTTGTTATGCACCAGGTCCCCGACGATGAACACGTCGCTGCGCTCAGCCAGCGCCTGCCGCGTCAGGTTTATCGCACGTTTGACCCCGAAGCAAAAGCCCACTTCTCTGGCGACAAGCACTTTCATAGCAACCCGCCCTTCCCTTCCTTCCCCTGCCTTCTCAGGCTCGCTCACTGGAGCTGCCAGGCGATCAACTTCATCGTATCGCCCATCTTGCCGTTCACTCCAATAGCCACCGTTGGCTCAAACCCACAATGCATCATACAATTATCGCACCGTGAATCGCCATTTCCCACGCCGTAGCGATCCCAATCGGTTTCTTCCATCAGCTCCTTGAACGTATCATAGTGCCCATCGGTGAATAGATAGCAGGGCTTTTTCCACCCCTGCACGTTACGCGTCGGGCAGCCCCATGGCGTACACTGCAGCTCCCGGTCACCTTTC
>DASRZA010000273.1:0-4953 GCA_035686845.1 Armatimonadota bacterium
ACTCACCCACTCACCCACACACCCACTCACCCACACACCCACACACCCACTCACCCACACACCCACTCACCCACACACCCACACACCCACTCACTCACTCACTCGCTCACTCACCCACTCACCCACTCACTCCCGGATGACCTGCCGCCGCGGCAGGTTCGGGTCCTTCCGGGCTGCCGCAGCCGCGTCCTCAAGGCGCTGGACGAACTGCTCGGGAGTGATTTCACCGTTCATGAGCGCCGCGGTCGCGTTTCTGCTGGCGACGGCGAGCGGCGGATACCACTGCACGTACTCGCTGGAATAAACGGTGTGCGCGGCGCGGAAGGCGGCGGCGGCGTCCTCCAGGTAAGGCGGAATCTTCACCTGATCGCTGCCTTTGATCGCCATCAGCGTCCCCTTCTCCTCAACGAACTGCTTCGCCTTGGGGAGCGATGTTAGATATTTGTAGAAGTCAATCGCAATTTCCCGGTGTTTCCCCTTCGACGGCACAATCCACGGCTCGATGGCGATGGCGATGGCGGTCGGATCGCCCGATCCGTTCCCCAGCCGGGGTGGGAGAAAGAAGCGCATCTGAAAGCCCGGCGGCGACACCTTGCTCATTTCGGAATGGAGCCAGGTGCCGCACGGAATCATCGCTGCCCGGCCGGAGACGAACTCCATTTGCGCCTCCGTATGGCTCATCCCGCTGGCGCCGGCTTCAAAATAACCCCGGTCTCGCAGCTCTTTGATCATCCGCGCCGCCTGCAGGAACGCCGGCGACTTCCACGCGCCGGGCGTCAGATCCTGGGCGGCGTCTAACGCCTTGACACCGCCCGCGCTCACCACCCACGGAAAGAGGAAGCCGGTGATGGAGTAATCGGGATACTTGCCCTGGTACGTGATCGGCGCGATTCCGTCCGCCTTGATCTTAGCGCAAAGCGCCAGCAGCTCACTCCAGGTTCGCGGCGGCGACCAGCCATGCTTCTTGAACATGACCGGATCATACCACCAGCCGTTCACGTCGAAGAAGTAGGGGAGCAGATACTGCTTGCCATCGTACTGCCCGAGCTTCAGCAGTGATGGCTCAAAGGTATCCTTCCAGGTTCCCGACCCGGAGAACGGCTTCGCGGCGAGCGCCTGGTCCATGGGCGCGACCTGTCCTTCGTATACCAGCGGCCAGTAGTCCATTCCCCAGCCGGGCCAGGTAAGATCAGGAGGCGTTCCTGCGATAAAGCGGGGGCGAAGCTGCTCCCACACGCGCGGGTTTCCCCACACGTTAATATTCTCACCCGGATGCTTCACCTCATACTCTTTCGCCGCCTGCTGAAAGAAGTCGATGCCGTAGCCGCCCTGAAAAACCGCGACGTCCAGCTTCACAGGGGAGGTCGGAGAGCCAGTTCGACCTCCCGACGATGATCCGCCGCGGCCGCCGCATCCAGCCGCGAGAACACCGATCATAACCCCGATGGCGGTGAAAGCAAGAAGGGGTGGTCGTGGGAAGTTGGGTCGCATAAGGATCTCCGGGATAGAACGATGGCGATCCGAGCCGCTCTCGGTTGATTCGTTTTTCTTTAAGAAGGGTGGTCTCTCCTGCCGGTCGTCCGGAAGTAAACGCTCACTGTTTTCGTCATGGCATTGGTCGGTCACTGGCGGGGCCGGTCGCGGGCCAGCCGCGAGCGGATTCGGGCTGGGAGAACAACGTTTCCCGGCTAAAACCTGGCAACCCGATGCCGCAGTTCGGGTTGACACTGTCGTCCAGAACGGAGTAGACTTACGCCGGATAGCCCTCCCGGGTTCGGGGGGTTATGAGCGGGCGGTATGACCGGCGGCCGCGACGCGAGCATGTCGCACGTCTCCATAGGCTTGTGACTCGCTCCCCGTCCGGTTGATGCCGGACGATAAAGGATGGCCTCCCGGTTTGAAGATTGTTCTGCAGCGGGTATCGGAAGCATCTGTCAGGGTTGATGGAGAGACCGTTGGCGAGATCGGCCCGGGATTGCTTGTGCTCATCGGCGTTGCGGCCGGTGATACGGAGAAGGAAGCCGCCGTGCTGGCGGAGAAGACGTGTTCATTGAGGATTTTTGGCGACGAGGCCGGCAAGATGAACCTGTCGGTGCGAGACGTGAAGGGCTCGGCGCTGGTCATTTCGCAATTCACGCTCTTAGCCGATACCCGACGGGGCCGCCGGCCGAGCTTTGTTGGCGCCGCGGCGCCGGAGTTGGCCCGCGCGCTTTACGAAGAGTATGCTCGAAAGGTGGAGGCACAGGGCGTTCCGACGCAGATTGGAAGGTTCGGCGCGCACATGGAAGTGACGCTGGTGAATGATGGACCTGTTACACTAACGCTGGAGGCCACCGGCGAGCTAACCGCTCGTGAGGTTGGACTCCGATCCGAGGAAACGCATTAGGCTTTGTATAGTCGAGGGAGTTGGCGGAGGGCGCAGGGCAGAATATGAGTGGTATATTTGGCGAAAACGACTCAACCTTTTCCGGTGGTGGTCTCGCCGACGAAGTCGAAGCGCAGCTCAGGGAGAAGCGACGTAAGCCGCGCCGCGTAGAGCGCCTCGAAGAAGAGGGCGATGACTCGGCCGCCAACGCGGTGGAGATTGGGGACGCCTACGCGGACGAGGGTCAGATCTTCCAGGCGATCACCGCCTACAAAAGGGCGGCAAATCAGGACCTTCGGAACCCCGCGCACCTAACCCGGCTTGCCGACGCCTACACCTTCGCGGAAATGCCCGCAAAGGCGATCGCTCACTACAAACGAGCGCTCAAGCGCAACCCCCACCATCCCGATACCTATTTTGGCCTCGCTGAGACCTACCGGCGTTTTGGCCGGCATAATCCGGCGCTCCTTTGCTATCAAAAAGCGATAAGCCTCGACCCGGATCATGCCTTCTATCGCTACCGGATGGGCGAGATCCTCTGTGAAGTCGGTCTTTACGACGAGGGGCTGGTCGAACTGCAGAATGCGGTCTATCTTGACCCGGACGAAGCATTTTATCACCTCTGTCTGGGAGCCACGTTCGTGCGGCTGAACCGCCTGCCCGAAGCGATCCTGCAGTTTGAAGAAGCTGTGCTCCTATCCCCCTATGATGACTATCTCTACGCCCGGCTTGGCGCCGTCTATCTCATGGCTGATCAGCCGGATCGAGCGGTGAGAGTCCTGCGAGCCGCACTCCACCTCCGCCCACAAATGGTGGCCTATCACCATCTTATCGCCGAGGCGTATACAGCGCTGGAGATGGAGCAGCACGCGGCCAAGCATCGTGTTGAAGCCGGCGATCTGGACGATTACTCCCGTAAGTTTATCCACGGGCTCGGAAGAGGGCTGGTTTCGACGCCATCGCGCGCCTGACTCCCCGTCTCACACACACCCACACACTCACTCCCTCCGGTCCACCCCATGCTCGATTTCGTGCAGCTTCTGAGTCATATCGATGCCATGGCCGAAGCGCGCAGCGTGCGCCGGGGCGAGCTCGCCCTTGCGCTGGGAGAGGCGCAGCGGCAGATAGATCTCCTCGCCGGCGGGTGGGAGAAGCTGGCCGAAAAGCTGCAAGGCCATGAATGGCCCTGGGTGATGGCAATCCCGCGCGAGCCGCTCAATCATCGGCAGACCGCGCCCCAACCGCCCTTAAAATATGCCGTGGTCGCCAGCGACGGCTCCCAGATCGCCCCGGATCGCCATGAAGTCTCAAGCTGCTACCTTCTGAATATCTCCCAGGTGCGGCTCGTTTACGGCGAGGATGAACGTCCCCTCATTAGCAGTCAGCCGCGTCTCTATTACGATGAGAAGGATCTTTCGGTGGACGATGGAGGCGTCCGGATTCCCCTTGAGGGGAAGTACCTCGCCATCCGGCGGATGTTGGATGAGACGCTGCAGCTTGTCGAACTGATCCGGGAAACGGTCCGCGATGACCGGCCGTGCGTCGGCCTGGCGGATGGCACGCTCATCCAGTGGCCTATATCCCGGGAGGCACAGGGATATTCCAGGATGGCGCTGGATATGTTTTTAGGCGCGCTGGACGGAGCGCAGGAGTGCGGGGCGCCCGTCGTCGGATACATCAGTGATCCGGGAGGGAGCAGCGTCGTGGCGACTCTCCGCGCCGCGCTCTGCCCTCACGGCTTTTTGGACGGCGTCCGCTGCCCGTGCGTCGGCGGCGCCGCGAACGCCCCGAAAGCAGAACCGGCGCCCGGTCTGAGTACCTCGCCATCGGATATGGGGGCGGCGCCCGCCGAGGTTTCCTTCGAAGCCGCGGCCATGACTGCCGAACCCGCGGCGCCGCGGTCCTCCTGCGCGAGCTTAGAGCTCGCGACGGATTCCAGGCTCTTTCGAGCGCTTCTTGGACCAGGAGAACGGAGCGCCATCTTCGCCAGCACCTCCCAGGTTCTCTCCCGCTACGGAGCGCACGCCGTCTGCTTCTTCTACGTCAACGTGGGACAGGAGATCGCCAGGGTCGAGATTCCGCTCTGGGTCGCCGAATCTGAGGCAGACGTGAACCTCGTCCATGCCGTAGTCATGGACCAGGCGAACAAGGGTAGGGGGTATCCCGTCGCCCTTTCCGAAGCGCATGAACGAGCCGTAGTGCAGGCCGGTGACCGCGCCCTTTTCTACCAAATGGTTGAAAAGGCCTTCTTCAAGCGCGGTATTCCCGCCGAGCTATCCCTCAAATCCGTCTCCAAACGACAACCCCTGGTTTAGGTACGAGGCCTGAGGTACGGGGCGCGAGGTACGGGATGACGGCGCAATCCGCTCAGCCGTCGAACGGATCGTGTGTGTCTGAATCCGGCGGTGTGAGATCCGCTATCGCCGGGTGGTCGGCTGCGTAATTCGCAGCGGACTCATGTATCGACGCTAGCTGATTGCGGCGAAATCGTATCAGCCCGCTCAACATCTTTGTTGCCCGAAGTAGATCCGATAGCTGGCTGGCACTCTCGTCCGATGAGATGAGACCTCGCGCGGCGGCACGCTCGA
>DASRZA010000274.1:0-4196 GCA_035686845.1 Armatimonadota bacterium
TTTGTTATGATCGCGATCTTCATCGGCGCGCCGGCCGACTTGGCGCCGGTCTGCCCGCCGGTTGACGTCCCGCCGGCGCCGGTGTTTCCCGACCCACCGCAGCCGGCCAGCGCAATGACCACCGCCAATCCGATTCCGGCAGCCAGCCAGCGCCCGGATTCCCGCCCCATGCCGGCTGCGTCGGAGCGTCTCGTTCCCAGCAACTTATACATCGATTACATTCCCCCTCTAGAATCTGGTCCTCGCGAAGAGCAGATGATGGACGCGCGGCTTTAGACCGGCGCGTCGCCGTGCCGACGAGCGCGCTTCTCGGATCGCGCCGGAATCACCTGTTACGCGTTCGACAGACTGCCGCTGAGTCCTTCCCTCAGATAAAGCCCATTGCTGACGGGTTGTGAACAGTTAGATAAAGCGAACAGTGAGTGAACGCGTTATTGCCAGCGCGGGGGCGAAATGCAGCTCTATGAGTGGTGGCGCGCCCGGTTCGCTGACAGCCTCGTGATGAACCACCCGAGGGGTCTGCGGCTCGCCATCGGCTACAGCCTCCACCTTCTTGAAGCCAGTCGGCGGCTCAACCGTAAACACTCCCAGCGATAATGCTCCTTCGACAACCTGGATCGTGTTCGTCTGGGATCCGTTTGCGCGCTCCTGCGCGATGCTGCCCCACGCGTTCGTTCCCGTGAAGAAGCACCGGAATCGATCGGGTGTGACCCGCGGCATAAAGGTTAGCTCGCGATTCGGGCCGTCGTAAAGAAAGCCCGAGAGGGCGATGAGCATTCCCCAGCTCGACATCGCTCGCGCGTAATGACCACCGCACTCAATCTCATTCCACGGGTTGCGCGGGATCGGCGGCCGCGGAATACCGTCGTATCTATCACGAGCGCCCTTCGCGATCGAGAGCGCCTCGATAAGCATTCCCTCCCCCATCATCAGGCCGGCCACTTCATATTCTACGCCCGTCCAGACCTCATCCACATAAGGAATGGGATGCTCAGGGCGCCCGCCATGAGGCCACGTGCAGTTGAGGAGGCCCTTATCGTGACCGGCGGCGAACCATCGTTCATGATGAACCCAGTTGGACATGTCCGGGAGCCAGTTGTTGTGGAAAATGCTGGCAAGAGCCTTATGAACCTGGTCGGATGGCAGAATCGATCCCAGACCGAGCAGATTTGCCCACCACTGCCCAATCAACTGATCCGACAGGCAGCCGGGCCCGTATTCGCCAGAGCGGGCGGCATAATCCGGGAGATTCTGCTGGAAGTATTCGCCATTCCAGCAGAGATCGACCAGGCGCCGCCGGCCCGACTCGAAGATGCCACGCCATTCACGGGCCTTTGCCAGATCGCCAACCCGGTTCGCCATCTCCTCGCCAGCCCGGAGCGCGGCCAAATAGTAACCACCGATGAACGAATTGGCGCCATGAATGGCGTCGTCATAGGTGTTGAATTGGGCGTCCTCGATGATGCCATCGGGCGCCTTCCCGGCCGCATCTCTTCCAACCAGATAATCCACCGCCTTGCGAATATTGGGCCAGTAATCGTTCAGCCAGGAATTGTCCGGCGTGTTGAGGGACTCTCGGTACGCCTTCAAGATGCAGCTCGCGTGACCATCCGCAAACGGCTGCTCGCCCGTCGGATGCGGTGGTGAGGGCCAATCGGTACGATTGCGGATGCCGCCGTCGGGATCCTGCTGGTGTTTGAAATCGATAAACCGCATCTGCCGCTCCAGTGAAGGGAAGATGTGGCTGAGCGTCTGTTCGTAGCCCCAAACATGCGTACAGGTGGGCTGGCAGCAGCCGTTGGAGCCTTCCCACCCGTATATGTCGCCATTTTGCAGACGGAAGACCACCCCAACGTGCCGGATTGTGCCAAGCTGCGACGTAAAGCAGTCCAGCAGCCAGTAAGGCAGCGTGCTGTCGTACATTGTCTTGCGAAAGTCGAGCGTGCGCGCCACCACGTTCTGCGGATCGGCGGCGAGTTCGCGGACCACCGACGGGGCATCCTTCCAGAGATTGGCGTAGTAGACTCCGACAAGCTCACCCGTTGGCGCATACAGATTCGGCAAACGCCAGCTCAACATGAACGGTATCTTCACCGTACCGTTGGGTGGGATAGTCGCTTCGGAGCAAACGGCGCCGAAGACCGAACATCCCGGGGGCGACGAATGGGATCTGGCGCCGGATCGTGTTTGCGCAAAGCGGCCGTTCTTCTCAAACTCCGTCCATGCGGCCTTGAGATCAGACGCGTCGAGAAGCGCCGTCGTCAACGCGCCGCTAACACCCAGCGCGAAATCACCAAAGCCGGGCGCGTCCGGCAGCGTTCCGGCGACAACCGGCGCCATAACTCCTCCGAGGGCGCTCAAAAAGGCGATGGCGTTCAATCGAGCTGTCGAACCTGGCCCGGTGTCAGCGGTGGGTATGAGCGGCCCGGCCAACAGAATCGAAATCCCTTTCCCAATGGTACGGGTAATAATCACGGGGCCGCCATCAACATCCAGCGAACGCACAGCGGCGGGCGCCAGGCTGAAGTCGGTAAACGTCTGATGGCCCGCCATCCAGATAGTTTTTGGCAGCGCCCCCGGGATACCAACCGCGTTCGTGAGCGGTAGGGTCACCTGCCCCGGCTTATACGATACCCCGCTAAAGCGAGCGGGAAGCAGTTCATCCAGAACATCGAACGCCGCCCTTTCACCCGGGCTATCCGTGAGGACGATATCGTCGACATTGATATGTCCCCACGGCCCGCTCGCGTGATCAATGATCTGGATCCGGGCCTGCTGCCCGGCGAACTGCGAGACGTCCCAGAAATGGAGCCCCAGCTTTTCGGTATCTCGGCCGCTTGTGGTACGCACGACTTTATCGCCGACGAGCAGACGAATCGCCGTCTGCGGGGATGATCCACCGCCCACCAAGAACCGGATGAACCGCCGCTGCACCACAAACGGAAGGCTGGTAAGAGTTCCCTGGGGCTCGTCGCTCCCCAAATACGAATTCACCAGGTACTGGCCCTGATAGCCACTGACCACCTGCTGATTGCGCGCCGTGCCCTTCGCCGGGCCTTCGCCGAACGCCGTGCCCTCCGGCATCCAATTCCGGTATTCCCCGGTCTCAAAATCGTCAATGATCAGGTCTGCCCGGGGCGTCTTCGGCGCTGCGACGGTTGGCTTGCCCCCGGTGTAAACGCCGTAGGCCTCCAGAAGCGGAGAATCGGCGCCGCTGATGAGAAGTGTGGCGCCGCTCTGCACAGCTTTGAGGGCGCGGCTCAACACCAGCGGATCAATTGACGCGTCCGGGGAATCGATCCAGATGACGAGTTGCGCCGCATCAGGGAGAGTCAGCTCGCCTATTTCGTGGGGGGGTGGTTTTTGCTTCAAGGGGACGGCTGACTTGCTGTCGTAGGTGGCCGGCTCCGCGGGATAGTTGGGGATTTTGGAAAGATCCTGTATACCGAGGCCTCGAGGAACATCCCTCCCCGTTCGAACAAATTCGCTGCTCGTGCGATTGGTGTAAACAGTCACCGGCTGCTCGAGCTCAGGGACTCGCCCGGCCCGCGCGGTCATGTGCAGAACGGCCAGATTCTCGGACCGCTCCAACTGGTTGATATTGGCGCCCACCTGCGGATGGCACGCGCCGTCAAAGGATCCCTTTCCCTCGTACCCCACCGGGTTGAGCATGAATCCAGCCAGCGAGACCGGAATCGCCTGCGCGGTGCGGTTCGTGATTTCGAACTGAAGCAGGATGGCCGGCATGGATGAGGCGCGCACGTCGAGCGGGACCAGCGGGGTCATCGCGCTGAGCCGAGCACGGACCGGCAGATCAGGGTTTTCGAACTCCAATTCGGCGATCGGGTACTCACCCCGCATCGTTATATGCGGCGTCCGTGGGACATCAGGTCCGCCCGCAGTCTGAAGCAGCCTTGTCCGGCCCCCTGCCCGAAGTCCAAAGTGCAGCGGCACGTAGCCATCCCAAAGCGTGTTGAATAGGTTCCACGTCGTAAACTGTCCGTCCACGCCAAGTTCAATATTCCCGGTCCCAATGCCACCCATGTGCATGCGGGCGTCGGTGTGGATATCCGATTGATAGATCCGCGGTTCCGAGGGCGTCAGCAGCGATTCCTGCCACTGTTTGAAGCCTGGCGGTTCCGGCGCTTCCGGCGCGGCCTTCGCAGACGCGCCGATAACAAGGCTCGCCGCGCCCA
>DASRZA010000275.1:0-10777 GCA_035686845.1 Armatimonadota bacterium
GCCTGAGGAGCGAGTACCAGCCGGTCAATTGCTCCTCGACGGTGACGATAGTGGTGGCGATCTCATCCGGAGGGTGTTCCGAAATCCTCTGCCGCACGGTTGCGTTTCCCCTTCGCAATAGCGATACGATGTCTGTGTCGAGAATCCACAGGCTCATAGTTCGTCAGGCTGGGAATCGACCTCCATCCGGTAATCCGCCATTGCCTGCTCCCATCTATCGGCGAGCGCGTGATCCTTCAACCCCCCGGCAAACCTTAGCCACGGATTCTTGTCCTTCGGTACCTGGAGCGAAACGATTCGGACGCCCCGCGCGATCCGTTCCTCAATCTGCTCTTGGAGTCGCTGCAGCGCGGCCTCCGAACTGGCGCCCTCGGCAGACAGGCCCAAACCGGTTGCCCGGTAACCCACATTCTCTACGGGTTCTACAACTACGGATATCTCCATTTGCCCTCCTCATACAAGTACGGCGCCATCATTGAGGATTATAGCACGGAACGTGGTGGGTTAAGGCCTCTTTCAGATCGGCTCCCGCCCGCCAGGCACGGAGTGGATTTGTGCGAGAATCCACGATGCGCCTCAACCCGCTCTTATCGCGACCCGCGGGGGCAGCTCCACGAGAGTGGGGCGCCGGTTTGTGCCATGATGCCGATTAACCGGCCAGAGTCTTTCGGAGATAGTACTGGCGGTGTCCGGGTGGAAAATCGTCGATAACGCCTACCACGTCGTAACCCAGCTTCTGGTAAAATGGCAGCGCCTGAAAACTGAAGGTGTCGAGCCGGGCGTAACGACAGCCGCGGGTTCTCGCCTCCTGTTCGGCGGCTGCGAGAAGCCGGGTTCCATACCCACCGCGTCTTGCTTCGGAGCGGATAGCCAGCCAGTCTATGCAAAGGTAACCCCACCGGGTGGCGCCCCTGAGTCCACCCATCAGGCGGCCATCGGAGGCCCGCAGCAGGATAGCGAGTGGCTGCGAGCCCGGTTCTTCGGTAAACTCGCGATTATACTCTCGCAGAATCTCACCGAGAGCGTCGACGTCTTCCTTACGCGGGTTCTCTTCCAGGCAAATATGATAATCAGACATCGTGCAAGAACTCCTTCGACCGACAGTTTGCAGCCGAACCCGCCGGCCTTTCGCCGGCGCCTCTGGACTGCCCTCCTGCGACACCGTATAATAGGAGTCTGACGGCGAGTCAGGACGCGTACGCGAATAAAGCGCCCGCATCACACTTTAACCTCAGCTATGCGCCTCGAACTCGATCATCTCTCAAAGCATTATGAAGGTGGTGTCGTCGGGTTGATCGATGTCAGTATGACGATCGGCGAAGGGATCTTCGGACTGCTGGGACCCAACGGGGCCGGCAAGACGACGTTGATGAGGATCCTGGCTACGCTCCTTGACCCGACGTCGGGGACGGCGCGGGTGGATGGCTATGACGTGCGCCATCAGCGGCCGGAGATCCGCAAGATTCTCGGCTACCTGCCCCAGAACGCCGGTTTTTACCCACAATTGACTGCGGTGGAATACCTCGATTATATCGGGCTGTTATATGGATTGGGTTTGGCGGAGCGGCGGCGCTCCGTCAAAGAATCGCTGGATCGGGTGAACCTCACTGAAGTGAGATCCCGCCGCGTGGGTCAGCTTTCCGGAGGGATGCGGCAGCGGCTCGGAATCGCGCAGGCGATCATCGCGAATCCGCGGCTTATCATCGTGGACGAGCCAACGGCCGGATTGGACCCGGAAGAACGGATTCGAATCCGTAATCTTCTCACCGAGTTGGCGGGCGGCCGGGTAATAATCCTATCGACACACATCGTAGGGGACGTAGCGGGTTCAGCGGGGGATCTGGCGCTGCTCCGCCGCGGCGCCGTTGTCTTTCATGGCGCGCCCTCAACTCTTGTTTCGGAGGCCGAGGGCAAAGTCTGGTGGGTGAACGTGCCGGATGATGAAGTTCGTCTCCTGGCAAAGCAGCTTCCCGTTACGCACCTGGAGCGAACGTCGCGCGGAGTGAGGGCGCGTGTCCTTGCGGAGAACCCGGCGCGGCAATTCCCTTCTCTTAGCTTTGAGACAACTCCTGCGAATCTGGAGGACGCCTACATATGGGTCATGGATGACGCGACTCTGGCCGCCGCAGCGAAGGACGACGGCGAATCATCCTCGCTTGTGGGCCTGGTCTCGTGAATCGCGCGCTCGCCGGCAGCGGCCTCTCAAACCGCCATCTTCGGCTGGAACGGCCCATGGAGTCCACGCTGCGCGGGTCAACGCGCCGGTTCCTCGGGATCTTCTGGATGGAATGGCGCCTTCTGAACCGGAGCACGCTCTTTCGGATCTGTGTCGTCGTTTGCTGGGGATTGGCGATGCTGTTAGTTCACGCGTCGCTGATTGCGCCACCGGCCTCGGTAGTGGCCCTGATGGACCCGTCGGAGCTGGCGACCGAGGCGATCGAACTCCAGATCATGGTGTTTGCCCCGCCCATGATCGCTTTTCTAGCCGCGTCTTCAGCCGGCCGTGAACGCCGGCCGGGCATTACCGAGACGCTTTTCACCACGCCGCCCACGTCGGAAGAACTGGTCCTTGGAAAGTTTCTGGGAGTCGCTCTCTGCACGCTGTTGCTTTTGGCGGGGACGGCCGCGTCGGGCTGGCTCTGGCTGAAATACGTGGAGCAAACTCCGGCCCGGTTCATGCCGTTCTACGTGATGGCGACCGGCTGGTGGGAGGCGCTGCTCTACGTGGCCTGCCTGGGCTACGCGGCCGGGCTCGCGCTGCCGGGTGCGGCGGGTGGGGTCGTGGTGGTCTTCTACCTGATCGCCATGCTGCTGGCCCGGGTATTTATCTCCCCGGTGTTCTTTCCGTTCTTCCGATACCTCACACCCGGTTACTTTTTGCTGGGCCTGGGCCTGGTTTTCGTCTGCGCGGTCTGCTACCACCGTGAGCGGCGCGGAGCGCACCGAGAGCAGACCGCGCCGGTCGCTATCGCCGCCGCGCTCCTGCTCGCCGGTGGAGTTGCCCTGTTGATCCGCGGCGTCTTCTCGTATCAAACGCTCCCGTTTCATCGGGACGCCGAAGTCGCACGAGAATCGACCGAGCACGCGAAACCCGGCGAGCCGATACCGCCATTTCGGCTCACGGACTTGCGCGGCCAGGTCTTTACGCCGCGCTCATTGCGCGGGCGGCCGGCGGTTTTCATATTGCTATCGGGTACTCCGGCGCCACTTGCGGCGCTGCCGCCGGCTCGCGCGCTCGCCGCGGCCAATCGGAAGCTTGGTGTTGCCCGGTTAATCTTAGTTTTCTTCACTCCGGACCCGGCGCAGGCGGAACGTTGGGGTGAGGCCATCGACCCGGCGCTACCCGTTATCTCGCAGCCGGCTGAGCCATTTCGTCCGATCGGCGGCCTGGCGGCCGTATTCGGAATGGGGCGGAGAGACATCGGTCTCGGCGGTCTGGCGGTAATGGACAGCCGCGGTAACTTCCTGGGCGAACGGTCCCTCTTTGACGCGCTTCGGCCGCCGGTAATGTTGTCACTGCTCAATGGCGGCGCCGATACGTTTACCGCCGCGCAGACGTCCGAGGCGGAAACCGAATCGTCCATCGCGTTCTTCCGTGCTCTGCGACAGTACGAACAGGCGCCAGCAGCGATGGCGGCGCCAGGGAGTAAAAATAATGTCCGGTAATGGGCGGCACGCAAGCTCAAGTTCGCCGCGGCCATTCCGATTTAGAATCTTTGGTTTCAAGGACGGAAGACGATCGGAAATGGGGCGGGATTGCGGTGTCCACCTCTATGGCCTGCGGAGCGCGATCCGTGGCAATCGTTGGCTGCTGATCGTTCCTCTCTTCATCACGCTGGTCGTCACGCTCGCACAGGTATTCTGGAAGAACGGTGTTTCGGAGATGCTGCAGGTGACGACTGCGGAGATTATGGGATCCCTTCTGGCGGGTTTTTTTGGCGCAAATCTGCTGGACGCGGAGTTCCGGCAGAAGGCCGGGGAGGTTGTTTTCACCAAGCCATACCCCGCCTGGCGGCTGTTGAGCGGCCGGGTGATTCTGGCGCTGATGGCGTCGCTGGCTCTTGTTGCCGCCAACGACGTCGCGCTCCGTCTTACGTGGCACTTGAACTACTTTGGAATTGCCCTGGCGGCCGCGATAGCGCCGTCACTCTTCCTCTGTGCGCTTGGCTGCATCCTCTACGTGGAATCCGGAAACGTGATCGTTGCCTATATTGGTCCCACGCTGTTCTGGGTATGGAGCACGCTTGGCGAGCCGATTGGACTCCGGTTCGATCGGCTTTACAACCCAATTCTCCAGATTTCGGCCTGGAGCGGCTACCTCGCTGAACCGTCCGCGACTACGTTCGAAACCCTCATCGGGAACGAGCTTACGCTTATCCTCACGGCCTTCATTCTGATTGGCTGGTGCTGCCGGCGCGTGAGAACGGCGGCGCTGCAATGAAGACCGGATTGGGCATATTACTCCTCCGGCTCCGGCAGATTCTCCTGGCCGTCGCCGTTATAGCGATTTATCTCGGAATTGGCGCGGCCTGGAAAGTCTGGATGGTGGTCCGGCATCCGCCCGCGGGAAAGAGCATTGACCAGGCGATCGAGACGGCTCTGAAGCCGTACAGCAGTCTGCCGGTCGGCTACGTGCTCGGCCCGAACTTCGGGCGCGTGGCGGCGGCCATCCGGCTCGCCGGACAGGCGACGGATTCAAATGGCGCCGCGGCCCGCGAGGCTGCTCGCCTGGACCGCGCCGTGATAAGATCGGGAGGATCGTGGGCTGACGTGGCCGGTCTCGGTCTGGCGGAGATCGAGCAGCGACCTGGCAGGGGATCTGAGTCGCAGGCGTTTTTCATCTACCTCGATCCGCAGCGGTGGGGCCGTACCAGCGAGCCGTTCAATCCGGATACCTGGAAGGCTGCCGACCGCTACCGGCAGATCGCGGCGGATTATCCTCAGTCACCGGCCGCGGCGGACGCGCTCAATCGGCTGGCGGATTTGGACGAGGGACAGTGGGAGTTCCATGACAGCCGGATCTGCCGGCTTACTGCCATGCTGCTCCAGCCGGCCCGGCCGCAGGGTCTATCCGCGCTGCGGGCGCAGACAGAGAAGGAAGATCCAGCCGCGTCGAGCGCAGCGACCGCTTATGACCTCTACTTAGCCGCGCGGCCCGTAGACCGCGCGTCACTCTCCGGTCCGCTGTATGAATTGGCCAGCAAAGCCGACGATCTCCCGCTGGCGCGATGGTTGAAACCCGGCGCCGCTGCTATTCCGGGTTCGGGCAGTGAAGTGATTAGATTGCTCTGGAAAAATCGCCCGCTTTCGGGAACGCCGGTGGCGATGTTAGACGCCAGCCGGCTGAGAGCGGCGATGGCAGCCAGTTCTTATCTGAGCAAACGGGTTGGGCAGAAGGGCGAAGTAAGCCCGGGCGATCTGGAAGGCGCCGTGGAACAGTTGAACCCGGCTCGTGCCGACGATCCGTTCCGGCCCGGCGCGCTCGCGCTCATCTCACCGCCGATGGCGGCCCACGTGGCGGAGGGCCTTCCGGTGCACCGAACAGGCGCGGACGGCGCGGCGCGGTTCGATCAGAACCCCGCAAGCCTGGCTGGGGTCGCGCTGCTGATAACTCCGCCTGCCGGGGCCGGCGATTTGAGCTTCGTTGCGCCCGGTGAATTGGACAATCCGATGGATTTTCGATTCGCGCCGCGGATTCAATTGCGGACGGCGCGGATCCGGACGGGCGACCCGCCGCTGCTGCGGTGGGTCACTTATCACGGCGCTGCGCAGTACCTCGTAGCGGTGGCGCTGGAACCCCCGGCCATCGGCGCCTCCCAATCGACGGCCCTATCACCCGATTGGGATAAGAACGTGACCTGGTGGCGGGATGGAATCAGGGGCAATAGTGTGGTGATGGACCCGGCGAGATTTGTAGGTCCCCCAACCGATCTCAGCCGGAATGGCCTGTGGGCCGGAGAGATCTACCGCATCATCGTGGTAGCGGAGGATGCGTCCGGCCGGACCCTTTCAACATCCATCGGCCTCGTCGATCATCCGGACGAGTTCTTCAGCCCGTCGCTGGATTGGCTGGCGCTGAATACGCCCCAGGCCAGCGTACCGGCGAGGGCCGGCTCTTATCAGACGCTCTTCGCCCCAATGGCGCGGTGGCGCCGGCGCCGGCCGGCGAAACTCGCGCGCCCGGCGCCCACCGATCCGCTTGAGAAAGTGTTGGAAATGGCGCGGGCCGCGGCGCCAATGACTCTTCCCGGTACAACCGGCCGAGAGATGCATTTGACACCCGCGCCCGCTCATTCAGCCGACGCGGTTCCCCTTGCGCCACTCCCGGGCATCGCATCTCAGGGCCAGGGCCCTATCCCGCTCCAAAACCCGTTCTTAGAGCGATTCAAGCAATCCCCGGCCATGGGACTCGGATTGGCGCTGGGCTTACGCGGCTGATCGAGAGGCTGCGCCGGGCTCTAAAGAATCCGGCTTGAGAGCCGAAAAAACCATCTGTCCCAGCACTTCAGGCTGCCAGACCGCCATCCTCGGCAAGTGGCGCCTTGTCACCGATCCCCCCGGATTCGTTACCTGGAGTACCCTGCGGGGCCAGGAAAACACTGCAATAGTGTGAAGGGAGCCGGCGATCCATGCTGGTTCGAGACGGAGGTTGCGTTGAACGCTGTCAAAGACGAATCATACGCCGTAGTGGATGGCCTGACCGATGAAGAGGCGAGCCGACTGCTCGCGATGGCGCGGGAATTGCGAACTGCCGATGAGCAGGCAGCCGTCCTGAATGCGCTCAGGGCTATTCCGGGGGTTACCGTGCCCGACCGTTGGCCGCCACGATTCCGCGATGTTGAAGCGGTAGCGGTGGCCGGCAAGCAGGCTTCGCAGATGCTGACCGAAGATCGTCGATGACGGTCTACTACCTCGACACGAACCCTGCGCGGTTTAACCCGTCGCAAATGCGGCGCCTCACCATAAACTACCCCTGCGGCCCCAGCCGCGCCTGCGTGCTCACGGGCAAATAGAGCGACGCGAATGGGTTCTATAACGACACACAGTCGGGCGGAATGGTTAGGCGGCCCTGTTCCGGCACGGTGGTGGCGTAGGCAGTTACCCTTGTTGCTGCGGCCGGGCTTTCTTCAGTTCGGATAGGCTTTCCGAGGCGCCGAACGGCCCGGCGCCGTGCCAGTGCCGCTCGCCTGCCCATGCGGGGTTGACATCATCCTTGCATGAGGGGCGAGGACCGGATAGAATATGGTCATTGAAGGCGAAGGATCAACACATCGTCGCCAGGCTGGCGTTGGAGCCCACGATGACCATTGCTCTTGACATCTCAAGCGAGCTCGAGGAGAGACTCCGTCGAGCTGCGCAGCTGGAAGGCCTCACCGTTGAAAAGTATATCCTCGCCCTGGCGGAGCGGG
The DNA here is from genome assembly GCA_035686845.1 of Armatimonadota bacterium. Lineage (GTDB taxonomy): Bacteria > Armatimonadota > DASRZA01 > DASRZA01 > DASRZA01 > DASRZA01. The sequence continues at coordinate 7,410 of DASRZA010000275.1, forward strand.
CGTCAACTTCTCGGAGGCCCCTGCGAGGATACGGCCGTTTCGCGCACGTCAGCGCGACCGTCGAAGACCTCCACCGGGAGAGACAGGAAGACGCCTTCGGGGAAGACCGGGCGTGATCTATGTTTTGAATGCAGGCCCAATGATAGCGTACTTACGTGCGGAGCCTGGAGACGAGCTTATTCGCTCCTTGCTGGAAGACAACGCCAACGTCTGCTACGCTCATGCGATGAACATTACCGAGGTCTTCTATGACTTCCTTCGCGGCTCCGACGAGAAAACGGCGGATGCTGCCGTGGGCGCATTGCTCGCAGATGGCGTGAATGTCCGGGAGGATATGGATTGGGCATTCTGCCGAGACCTCGGCAAGCTAAAGGCAGCACACCGGATCGCTGTGGCCGACTGCTTCTGCCTGGCCTTGGGCCGCAGGCTGTCAGCGGAGGTCCTGACTACAGACCATCACGAATTGGATGCCCTGGCGCCGCTTGGCCTTTGCGCCATCCAGTTCATACGATAGCAGTCCCGTTCGATGCAGCGGAATGGTTAGGCGGCTCTCTCCCGCTTGCGATCTTCCCAGCCTACGACGCATCTCTTCATTGGAGATCCCCCCTTCCATTTTTGTCGCGTCCGCGAGCGTTCGATCACCGCAAGGAAGTGGGGATGGGTGCTAAGCGTTACCGTCTCCACATCCGCATTTTCAAGCGGAACCAATGCCGCCACGAGTTTGCCACTGGTGGTGAGGATAAGAGGCTCGTTCTTCACGTCCACAGCATAATCAGCCAGCGGGGCGGTCGCCTGGGCCACTTCAAGGGTTTTAATACGTGGATCACCTCTGTATCAATGCGAACCCGGCTGCGTTCTTTGATCCCAACCGCGCGAATGGACACGACGGGATCAGGTTCTTCGTCCACATTCCTAATATGCGTCGGCGCTGCGCGAGGCCGAGACAAGAGCGCGGCCGGCACGAGCGCAAGGCGCCCTCCGGGGCCAGATCGCGTACCGGGAGTTTCTACGTAAAAGGCGCTCGACAACGGAGCGCTCCATTCTCTTGCCCTTGAACATCCCGGACGATCCTACACTCCCAGCGCACCCTGGAAGCGCTGGTTAATGGCATCCTTTGAGACTACCAGAGCCGGCCGCGACAGGCGCTCTCAGCGCCAAGGAGGCCGGCGCCTCTGGCGAGATCGGCCGCACGAGGCCGGATCGGGCACACATCTGGCGCTACCTATGACTACGAACGCAATAAAGGCGCTGAACCATCGCTCCCTCACCACTTCTTCGTCCGCCGCAGGCTTATCTGTCCAGCCCAGGTCACGCGCGATCGGCATCATCAATGAGAACTGTCGCGGTTTCTCATTCATGACCGTGCGCTGCATCTCCTCTATATTGAAGCCCCTCCCCGCTCCGTTTGCCGACCCGGCGGAGAAGATCGGCTCGGTAGCGCTCGCCAAAGTGCCGGCCGAGAAGGGGTAGTACTACCCTTACATGGAGTACGACGTTCAGGTCGTCAGCGCCGCCATTAGAGGCACTCCGATCGGCCCCGACCCGTTGGCGGAGGGAAGCGGCTGCTGGTGGCGACGGTCACGGTTCGTAATCCAACCAACGGCGACCTTCTGCTCCGCGGGGACCGGTTCGATGGCTTCGTGACAAGTGCGGATGGCGACAAGATCGAACACCCGGACACATTCTACAAATCCACGCGATCTGAGCGCATCGACCGCAACCTCGCGCCGGGGGAAGAGGCGACGGGCCGGATCGCCTGGACCATCGACAAGGACTGGCAGCCTGCGAAACTCACACTCTGGGTCAATGACTCGCATCATTTTGTCTTCGACGTGAGCGACGTGAAGTAGCGCCGTCGGGACGATCAAAACCGCCTGGGGCCTGTCTTTTGGCCTCTTGCAGTGGGACAGGTCTCCGGCGCAGGGGGATCGATCCTGCTGATTGGGTGTCCAGGCGAGGCGGAATGATGTATAATCAGACTGCCATCTGACGAGTCATTTCGTGTACCATGGTATCGGGAGATGAAGACAAGGGTGGGGGACGGGGTTCACCGTCCGCACGTCAAAGTTCTGGGAGAGACCCTCGAGAATCCTCACTAACCTTCTATGCGCCGTGCTGCTGCCTGGCTCGCTCGCGCTCGCCCCGGCTGTAGCGGCCGCCGCCCAGGCGCCGGCGGCCGAGGTGAATGTTGCCCTCGCTGCGAATGGAGCGACGGTACAGGCCGACTCCGAGTGGCTTTCATCTTCGTTCGACACGGGCGGGAAGGCGCCGGCCAGCCGGCTGATCGACGGCATCATCCGCGGACCGGACGACCAGCCCGGGTTCAACCGGTGGCACGCGGACCTCGCGGCTCCTCATCCTCACTGGATCTGGATCCGGTTCAGCCGGCCGGCCCTGATCAATCACGTGACGCTATGGCGGGCGGACATCGGCGCCCCGGTTGATTTTGATGGGCAGTTCACCCCCGATCGCGGACGGACGCTGCGCACGCTCTTCCGCCGCAAGAACGTTCTCCTGGACGCGGCGCATCCGTCGTACACGGTCTCCTTCGCGCCGGTTGTGGCTGACAACTTCAGACTGTTGATCTTCCGGTCATCTAACCCGCAGTTTCCGAACTACTGTCAGCTCAGCGAGCTGCAGGTCTTCGGCCGCTGGCATGGCCCTGCGATAGCTTCGCCCCCGTCAGAGCCGGCGCCCGAGAGAATCCTGGGCGCGATGAAATCCGGAGTGCTGCCGCCTGGCCTGAAAGCCGAGACCTCCGGCGGAGTTGTGACGTTCACTTCACGCTGGCTTAAGGTCTCCTTCTCGCTGCAGCGGCCCGGAATGGCGTTCCTTTCGCTGGACGCCTCTGGCAGCGGCCGCCTGGACCGGAACCTGCTCAGGGCGCCCCGCGGCGTGGACATGGTGGCGAAGGCATGGGACCAGGACGTGTCGGCTGCAGACGTGCCGTTTACCGTTTCACGGTCGGGAAACACCGTGCGCTACTCCGAAATCCGGATGGGCAGCCTGGAAACCGACAACCTTGCCTTCACGGTGACACCGAGGGGGATCCGAGTCGTCGTCGACCGGAGGGTTCCGGCGAGCTACCTGGCAGCCGAAGTCTCGCCGCTGCGAATGCTGCTGGATGGGGCGGTCACGCCGGCCAGCCCGTTGGGCCGCCTGAAATCGAGAGGCGAACTCCGGTTCCCCGTGCTGCTGCACTTCCCGGATTACGGCAGCTTGCTCACCCGGGCGTCGGGATCGGGTTCCACCTGGGGGTTCTCCGGCCGGCGCGCAGCACGGGAGGTCCAGCTCTCCCTGGAAACCGGCCTGGAGGCTACCCGTGACGCCACGAACATCCAGCGCGCCGGCCACTTCCACACCACACT
>DASRZA010000276.1:0-26516 GCA_035686845.1 Armatimonadota bacterium
CTATTCAGCCTCGGAATTGGCAATTACACCGAGCATGACGTCAAGCAGGGATCGCGGGCATGGACCGGATGGGGAATCGCCTATGACCGGGATACCGGCGGCGGGTTCAGATTCAATCCCCAGCAGCATGACGACGGTATCAAGACCTATCTGCGTCGCACCGGCAACTTTGATGGCGATGACGTGCTCGATATCATCCTCGAGCAGCCGGCAGCGGCGGAATTTCTGACGCGGAAGCTCTTCACTTTCTTTGCCTACGACAATGCGGAGCCCGAGGTGATCACCAGCCTGGCCGACGTCTTCAGGAAGAGTAATTACAACGTGCGGACGTTGATGGAAGCCATCTTCAAATCCCAGGCGTTCTGGTCGGCAAAGGCCTATAACAGCCAGATCAAGAGTCCCACGCAGCTTGTGGTCGGCGCCCTTCGGATGCTGGGCTACGGCCAAACGGCTGTCGAAGACGCGGGCGGTGGGCAGATGGGCGCCGAATCGATGGGCGGGGCCATGGGTGGTATGAATATGGCCGGAGGACGCCGAGGCGCGGCTATTTTGTACCAGATGAGCAACTCGCTCAAGGCGATGGGACAGGATCTCTTCTACCCGCCCAACGTAAAGGGGTGGGATGGAGGGCCGACCTGGATCAACTCGGCGACCATGTTGGAACGTGTCAACTTCGCGGTTAGAATGGCGAACAATCTCAAGCCGCGGGGTGGACCCGGCAGCCTGCAAAGCTTAATGGGTGATACGGCTTCCGGAGATCCGGCGCAGATCGTGGATACCCTGGCCGCCAACCTCGGGCCGGTGGAGCTGCCGGCTGCGGCTCGCGCTACTCTCGCGAAAGCCATTGCAGGTGATGGTGCGACCCTGGCCGCAAACAATCGTGGTTACCAGCGCGTGGCGCGCCTTCGCTCCGCCGCAACGCTGATCATGCAGTCACCTCTTTATCAACTTTGCTAATTTTGGGGGCGCCGTCGATTTTGTTCGATGGCGCCGCCCAGACACGATTACATGCGCGTGATCGATCCGATACTCGAACCGAACATTTCTTAGAGGGTTTGTTGGAGGGTTTTTCAGATGGCACTATCCAGGCGCAGGTTTCTACAGCATGGATTGACAGTTGTGGCGGCCGGGGTCGCTCTTCCTCCCTGGCTTCAAGGATTTGCCCAGGCGGCGACACCGGGCGACGTGGGATCGGCGCCGGACGACAGCCGGGTGCTTGTTGTGCTCCAGTTCAGTGGCGGGAACGATGGTCTCAACACGGTCATCCCGTACGCCGACACGAATTATCTGGCGAACCGGCCGCAGATCGGCGTGCCGGCCAATGCGGTGCTTCACCTGGATAATAATATTGGACTGCACCCCAACCTGACCGGTTTGAAGGGCCTTTATGATAAGGGTAGGGTTGCCGTGCTCCAGGGTGTTGGCTACCCGAATCCCAACCGGTCGCACTTCCGTTCGATGGAGATATGGCACACGGCGGCGCCGGAAACAATGGAGCGCTACGGATGGATTGGTAAGTACCTGGACGCGAATCCGGCGCTCTCCGCCAATTCGCTGGCGGCCATCAACCTGGGCGTCGAGGCGCCAAAGGCGATCATCGCCCAGAAAGCGTCGGTGCTTACGGTCAATAATTTGAACACGTTTGGAGTCATGTCCGCCTATGGCTACCGCAGCAAGGCTGAGAACCCGGTTGAGCTGATGCGCGAGATGGAGCAGGATTGTAACGAGCGCGGCGCCCCTTCCGAGCGACTGGTACAGGCGGCGACGATGGACGCGTTTCAGTCTGCCGACCGGATTCGCGAGTCGATCAAAAAGTATCACTCGACGGTGGTATATCCGCAGCGCAACCCGCTGGCGAGCGGCTTCCAGGAAGTGGCGAAGCTGCTGGCGGCCGGCCTCGGCACTCGCGTCTTCTACGTATCCACGGGCGGATTCGACACACACGCTCGCGAGAAGGCGCAGCATGATATCCTGATGCAGAACGTGGGTGACGCTCTCGCGGCTTTCTTCCAGGATCTGGATCAGATGGGGATGGCGGACCGCGTGACCGTCATCACCTTCTCGGAATTTGGTCGAAGGGTTCAAGAGAACGCGGGTGGCGGCACCGATCATGGAACCGCCGGGCCGATGTTCGTGGTTGGCGGCAAGGTGAAGGGTGGGGTTTACGGCGCTCCGCCCAGCCTCACCGACCTTGACCATGGAGACCTGAAGTTCGAGACCGACTTCCGCTCCGTCTACGCCACAATGCTTGACCAGTGGTTGAGCGCCGATTCCGGCCGGGTTCTCGGACAGCAGTTCCCGCACGTCCCATCGCTATTGACGGTGTGATGAAGGCGCGGGGTACGAGGCGCGGGGTACCTCGCGCCCCTTACCCCGCGCCCCGCGCCGGTTTTTCAGGGCCTCATCCGGATCCGCGATACGTTCTGGTTTCGCAGCCCGAAGCCGTTGGTCGGGCCGAGATAGAGGCGCGCCCCACTTTCCTGTTTGCAATCTCTGCCGGGGAAGAAGCTTTCACGGATTGTCTCGCGCTCGCTGCGCTCGCCGCAGGGATTCACTCTGACGTGATACTCTGCGATCGGCGACCATCCGACACTGTCCTGCGCGCATGCGCCGGCCGCGGGGTTCGCCTGGCCATGCCGGCCGATTCAGGCGCCGGTCATGACCGCTCAGCGGAGCTCTCCATAACGCGGTTTCCCAGAACCCCCGATACGTTCATTTCCCGTGAAGCATGGGCGGCTGCTGTGGCGCGGGCCATCCAACGGGCACGCCAGGCGGGCAGCGACGGCATCTGTATCACAGACTCGGAGCGACTCCTCAATCCGGGGAACGAAGCCCTCCGGTGGCATCTGTCATGCTGCTTTCGACGCATCCACGCGACGATGGACAGGGTGAAAGTAGAAGGGTGGACCGGCGATGGAATTGTTGCGCTCAATTCGGACCTGATAAGCCCGCCATTATCAGAGTTTGATATTCAGTGGGAGCTGATGGACGGCGACCAGGTGACTTCCCGCGGCCGGGCGGAGGGGTACGACGATCCGCCTTCGGCGAGGTTTCGGACGTCATTCCTCGGCGATCCCAGCCATTGGACCAGCGAGCCCCGGCTCCGTCTTCATTTTCATCTGCCGGCGCCGTCTCCCTCGCCGATCGATGGGCCGGTGGAACGGGATGATGGGAATGTTCTTGTCGTGCGGCGAATCCCGGCGCCGGCGGCTGAGCCGTCATTTACCGCGCTTCAGATCGGCGGAGTCGGCCGCGAGGTCGCTCGCATAGAGGTCGCGCTCGAAATCGTTCCGCCGCTGCAGTGCGTTCTCCGGGCGCGGCCGTTCCTGGGCGTTTTTCCGGAACCCGCGCTGATCCGGTCCACTCTGAGCAATCACACTCCATCTCCGGTAGAAGCCGAACTTCGCCTGACGCTGCGTTCGGCGGCGGGGCGAACACGGGCGATTAACACACGTCGCCGCAGACTCAGCGGCAGCGAGAACACCGTGGTGACTTCCGGCCTGGCGGCGGACATGCTGCCCCCGGGGCCCAATTATGTTCTCTCTGGTGTTCAATCTTCTGCCGGAGTGGCGCTGGCGGCCAAGCTCATCTATCGAAACGACGGACCCGGCCAGCTTACCTACTTCCGCAACACCCGCGTCGAACCCGCACGGTTCTGGCATTGGGACCTCCACGAAGGTCCTCCGGTACAGGTGATACTTGAGGGATGGGAGGAAAAGGTGGTATCCGGGCCTGCGGATGTCTCGGAGGGTAAAATCGTCGGCGACTGGATGCCCGCGAGGTTAGGTGATTGGCAGTACGGCGCCGAAAGACGGGCGCCGCAGAAACCCGCGGAATGGGAACTCGAGGAGAATGGTATCCTGACATCCCGCGCAACCTGGGGCTTTCCAATGGGTGGCCCGGGATCTCCGGTCCCAGATAGGATTTCGACAGCCGGCGTAGTGGCGCAGGCGTCCGTAGTGGCGCAGGCGTCCCCGCGTGTGAACGCGGACCCGTTGGAAAACCGGGCGTCGATCACGGCGGACCGATACCCGGATGGGTTGATGCGGGTTATCTGGCGCTGGGAAAGAGCTCGCGGATCGGGTCTTCCTGCGCTCTGGCTTCCGCTGCCGTCCGATTGGATTCAGGTTAGTTGGCGCCGCCGCGCTCTCTGGGACAATTATCCCCGTGCTCATCCCGACGCGCCTCGCGGCAGCGGCGCCGCTCCGCTCGAACTATCCCAGGTGGAATGCATGGTGGTCTCCGGAAGTGGCGAAGGCATGGCATTGATTGGGGGTCACGACCGGCTGAACGTTAGCGCTTTACCGGGCGCGCTGCGGATTCAGCCGGCCCGAAGCTGGCGTGAAGGTCTGCTGGAGTTCGGTCTTTATCCCGTGAGGAGGCCGGAAGAAGCCGAAGGCCTCTGGCTGCGGCGCCCTCCGCATGTGCGGCAGATCAACCGCACCGTCTGAAGGGTTGCTCGCAATCGAGTACACTGTAATGAATCGCAGGAGGCAGGGACGCTGGCGCCGGCCGCGGAGCGACTATTCCGGTATTACGCCACGATAAACTACGAAGAGAGCCACGGAATTGGGAGTTGAAACAGGCCCGGTGAGTAAACCGGGCGCGGAAAGTGAAAGAGCCGTGAGGCTGCACTCGCCGATGGAGCTTGCGGCGATAGTCGAGCGATTTGAACATCCTCGCATCCTTCTCATCGGCGATTTTATGGTCGATCGCTATATCTATGGTGACGCCGAGCGCCTCTCCTATGAGGCGCCGGTGCCTGTGGTTCGGGAGCGCCGGCGTGAGTCTCGGGCCGGAGGAGCCGGCAACGTGGCCGCGGATCTCAGCGTTCTCGGCGCCGAGGTGCTTTGCACCGGACTACGTGGTGACGACGCTCCCGGTGAGGCGCTCCTCGAAATGCTGAAGCAGATCGGCGCCCGCACAGAGGGCGTTATTGCCTCATCGTCCCGCCCGACAAGCTGCAAAACCCGCATCGTGGGCCTGGCGCAGCACCGCCATCCGCAGCAGATGCTGCGGCTCGATCAGGAGGATACCAGCCCGATCTCCGCAAGCGAAGAAGACTCGGTATTCGCCCGGATTTCCGAGCAGATGCCGACCTGCGAACTCATCTGCATCGAAGACTACCATAAGGGTCTTATCACGCCCTCGCTTTGCCGCCGAGTGCTGGCAGAAGCCGGGCGGGTAGGCAAGCCGGTGATGGTTGATCCGGCGCCGATCGAAGACTATACCAAATATCGCGGCGCCACGGTCATCACTCCGAATCGCACCGAAGCCGAACGAGCGACCGGGATCAATCTCCGCGATGGCGTGGACGCGGCGCCCGATCTCGCCGAAACGCTCCTGCGCGAGCTGGATCTGGAAGCCTGTGTGCTGACCCTGGACCGGCAGGGAATGTATCTGTTGGAACGCGGAAAGCCGGGTGAGCAGCGGATCTCCACTCGACCCCGCACGGTTTACGACTCGACCGGCGCCGGCGACATGGTTCTCGCGATGCTGGCGATGGCGCGAGCCTACAATGCGACCTGGACGCAGGCGGTCGACCTGGCGAATATCGCCGGTGGGTTGGAGGTAGAACGATTCGGGTGCGTACCAATCACCCGGCAAGAGGTCCTGGATGAGGTGCTGCATGAAACCGGCCGGCGAAAGCAAAGGTCGCTTCCTGATTTGCTGGTTGAGCTCGACCGACATCGTATGGAAGGCAAGAGTATCGTGTTCACCAACGGCTGTTTCGATATTTTGCACGCCGGCCACGTCCAGTATCTCCGGTTTGCACGGCGGCAGGGGGATCTGCTCGTTGTGGGCGTGAATGGGGATGATTCCGTGACGCGGCTAAAGGGCGTCGGCCGGCCGATTTTCCCCCTTGTGGATCGACTGGAGATGCTCGCAGGTCTTGAGGCGGTGGACTATGTAATCCCGTTTGACGCGGATACCCCTCGGGAACTGATCGCCGCGATCCGCCCCGACGTGCTGGTTAAAGGGCAGGATTACGAAGGAAGAGAAGTTGTGGGCCGGGATCTTGTGGAAGCTCGCGGCGGCCGGGTGGCGCTGGCGCCTTTCTTAGCCGGCCGATCCACCAGCCAGATCGTCGCAAAAATTGGCGGATAGCGTCGCCCAGGTGGGGTGGGCCTCCGCGCCCGCCACAGTAAAGGGTGTCGTGGGCCTCCGCGCCCGCCACAGTAAAAGGTGGGGTGACCCGCCGCTCCCGGGGCATCGGGATTCAGCCCTGGGAATCGGCTTCGCGCCGGTATGTTATACTGAGCATGGTCACTTTTTGGAAGTGATGGCGTTTGGAGGCGAGATCACTGCGTAAGCGTGTATTGTCGGGTTTGATAATGGGGGTGGGCGCGCTCGTCGCGGCGTACGCGTTTCTGATCGAACCGCACTGGGTGGACTGGAGTGAGGAGGAACTGCAGATTCCTCAATTGCCCGCGTCGCTTGACGGACTTCGCGTTTGCCACCTTTCCGATCTTCATGTCGGGATTCCCGGATCAGGGGCATTTCTCAGAAGGGTTCTGGACGAGTGCGTCTCCCATCAACCCGATTTGATTGTCATAACCGGTGACCTGTTAAACGGTCGACTGAGGGAAATCCCGTCCTGCGCATCGCTGCTCGGCCGGTTGAAAGCGCCCTGTGGTGTCTTTGCGATCTTAGGAGGGCATGATTATCGCCACGATCCGGATCGGTTGGTGCGGTCCCTCGGCGCAGTCGGCGTGCGGGTTCTCAGGAATGAGGCCGTGCGGATTGGACCGGAAGAGCCGGCTCTCTGGCTTGTCGGGCTGGACGAAAACTCTGGGTGCTGCCGCGCCAATCTACCGGAGGCGATGAAGAGAGTGCCGGTTGGCGCGCCAACGCTTCTGTTGATGCACTCGCCCGACAGCATTCCAGAAGTGTCGGCGTGCGGCGTTAATGTCGCTCTTGCCGGACACACGCATGGTGGACAGGTTTGCCTGCCGTTCTATGGGCCGATTTTGACGATGAGCCGGTTCGGCCGCAGGTACGCCCGTGGTCGGCGCCGGGTCCGTGATACTATTCTTTACGTTAGCCGGGGGATTGGATCGCACGACCATATCCGGTTTCTCGCCCGGCCCGAAGTACCGCTCTTTACGCTCGTGCGTGCGCCTCAGCTCAATATCGAAGAAATCGCGGCGTCCGAGCCGGCGGTCCTGTAATTGGGCCATCGTTCATTTTCGTTCAGGAAACAATTATGGAGCATCTCTGGGCGCCCTGGCGAATGGAGTTTATCGAGCGGGAGCGCCGTGACGGCTGTATCTTTTGCGACCTGCCGGCCGACGGTAACGACGAGAAACATCATATTCTGCACCGGGGCCAAACCGGCTTTATCATGCTCAACGGCTTTCCGTATAATAACGGCCATCTGCTCATCGCCGGCTTCCGGCACCTCCGGCAGCTCCACGAGATGACGCACGAGGAAAAGGCCGAGCTGATGGAGCTGACGGATCTCGGCTGCCGGATTCTCGACCATGCGTACCATCCGGAAGGTTATAACATCGGTATGAATCTGGGCAAAGTCGCGGGCGCCGGGATTCCGGGTCATTTGCACGTTCATATTGTGCCCCGGTGGAATGGAGACACCAATTTTATGCCCGTGCTGGGCGAAACACGAGTGCTTCCCGAGGCGCTCGCCGCCAGTTTTACGCGCGTGAAGGCAGCGTTCGACGAACTCGGGTTGACATCCGAACGGTGATACGAAAAGTCCGGCCGCCGGCGCCGTGGCGATATGCGATTATGATCGCCGGCGACCGTGATGATACTGGAGGGCTGGATCCCTGGCGGCGCCTTCGGATTCTCGACGCGCCCGTGGTCGCGCTCCGCTGCCTGCTCGATTCTGTAAGGATCTCGGGCGGTGAAGGCGCCATTGGTGAGTCGCGCGAGTCTGAAACCGGGCCCGGGCGAATTGCTGATGGCTTCTTCCAGGGCGCGGAGCCGCTCCTGCGCTCCGCTGCCAACCACCTTCGGGATCCGCACCCGGATCTCAGCGTGTCGATGCTGAAAGCTCTGGATAACCGCTGCGGCGTCCGCCCGGATCACTGGCGCTGCCGTGATCTCGTCCTGGACCTTCGGAAGCGTCCGTTGATCATGGGAATACTGAATCTCACGCCGGATAGTTTCTCTGATGGAGGCCGTTTTGTGGATTCTGGCCTGGCCGCCGAGGAGGTGTTTAAGATGGCCGAGCAAGGCGCCGATATAGTAGACTTGGGCGGTGAATCAACCCGTCCGGGCGCTGAGCGCCTTTCGCCCGAAGAGGAGTGGGCGCGGGTCCAGCCGGCGCTGAATCGAATTGCGGGGAGGCTCAACGTCCCGATTTCAATCGATACCTATAAGGCCTCAGTAGCCTGCCGGGCAATCGATAGTGGAGCGGAAATCATCAACGACATCACGGCGCTCACGGGGGATCCCGAGATGCTCCCACTCGCTATTGAGTCGAACGCCGGCGTCGTGCTGATGCACATGCGTGAGACACCCGCGACCATGCAGCAGAATCCTCAATACGACGACGTGGCGAGGGAGGTGTTCCTCTTTCTGCATCGCCGGGCGCGGGCGTGTATACAGGAGGGAGTCGAGCCAGACCGAATCGCGATTGACCCGGGCATCGGGTTTGGCAAGACCCTCGAACACAATCTGGATCTCATTCGCCAGTTGGGGTATTTCACGTCTTGCGGTCTGCCCGTTCTCTCCGGCCCGTCTCGAAAGAGCTTCCTCGGCAAGATTCTCGACGCTCCGGCGTCTGACCGGCTGGAGGGAACCATCGCCGCCGTGGTCGCGTCTGTCCTCAACGGGGCCTCAATCGTCCGCGTCCACGACGTATTGCCGGTTGCGCGGGCAATCAAAGTAGCCGCCGCCATTCAGAAACAGAACCTGTGAACTTTCAATCTTCCTCTAAACCTGATCAATCTGCGCCTCGCGCTGCCGAACTGCTCTGGGGCGGATGGCCTGGCGGTTTTTTGTCCGCGGTGGTTCTGGTCTTCTGCTTTCCGGTTTTCCATCAGTTCATTCTCTGGCCCCTCGCGTGGGTCGCCCTGATCCCACTGCTGCTTTATCTCTCACGGGGCGGTTGTCGGAGGGGTCTGATTCAGGTGGGCGTTTTCGGCTTTCCGTTTATGGTGGGCGTGCTGGCGTGGGTGTATTACATGGGCATCGCGCCGTGGCTGCTTCTGGCGGCGACCCAGGCGGGGTACGTTGGTCTCTTCACGCTTACCGCGGCGATCATTGCGCCGCTGTGGCGGCCCGGCCTCGGGGTCCGAAGTGAGCGGCCGCGCCCCTGGCGGGTTCACGTCGCCGCCGTGACACTCTTTCCATGCGCGTGGATCTTCATGGAGTGGACCCGTACACTCGGCCGGCTCAGCATTCCCTGGGGATTTCTATCCAGCACCCAGATCCATCTCCATCCCCTGGTTGAGACGGCGAGATGGTGGGGCGCCTACGGCGTAAGTTTCATGATCGTCATGATCAACAGCGCCATCGCGAACTGGATTCTATCCACCGGCCGCGATCGCGGCCGCGCCGCCTGGACGTTCGGAGCGGCCGCCGTAATCGTCGTCGCTGCGTCCATTCTGGCCGTGGTTACCTTTCAGCCGAGGCCGGTTCGGCCGTTGAAGGCCGCCCTCATCCAGGGCGACATCTACAAGGACAACCCGTCTAATCCCGCCTACCGTGAGCATGTGATGGGCACTTACACCGACATGAGCCGGACAGCGGCTGAACATCAACCAAACGTGATCGTCTGGCCGGAGACGGTGGTGCCCGGTTCCTTCCTGCATGATCCCGAATTGCGCCAGGAGGTCATCGACGTCGCGCTCCAAACGCATTCGTATTTGCTGGTCGGCAGCCCCGATTATCCCAACCTTTATAACCCCTGGCAGACGCCGCGATACAACACCGCGTTCGTTATATCGCCCGAGGGTGTGATTCTCGGCCGCTATGACAAGCAGCACCTGGTGCCTTACGGGGAGTATGTTCCCGGACGAAGCTGGCTGCCATTCCTGAATCTCTATGGTGTTCCGGAAACGGATCTGGACCCGGGTCACGGCCACGGGTCGATATCCACGCCGCTGGGCCGCTGGGGAATTATGATCTGTTACGAGTCGATGTTTCCGCAGATTGCGCGGCAGACTGTGCAGTCCGGCGCCAACGTCCTCTTCGTTATCACCAATGACCAGTGGTTTGGGACCAGCTCGGCGCCTTACGATCATGCTGCGGACGCCGCCTTCCGAGCAGCTGAGACCGGCCGCTGGGTCGTTCAGGCCGCATCTACCGGGGTATCCCTCTTCGCCGATCCGAGCGGCCGGCTGACACGGCAGACGCGCATGTTCACCCGCGGCATCGACGTGCGAGAGGTCAGCGAGCAGACAGGAACGACGCTCTACACGCGGCTTGGTGACTGGCCGCCCATTCTGTCGCTGCCGATTTTAGTCTTCGCTTTCATCCTCTCCCTCGTTACCAAGATCTACAGACCTAACATCGGAACTGCGCGCCGCGAGGTCTGATTCCGGGGTCTCCAGTTGAGGAATCACGCGGCGGCTCCCGGCAGGGCGGGCTATCCTGGAAGGGTAAGCTATCAGCGTTATAACGTTCTTTCGTCTGTTATTTCCAGACTCAGGAGAAATCATGGCCCGTAAATACCGGCTTGGCGTAGCTTCATTGGTTCATGACCACGTGTGGGGAGAGCTCGGACACTGGCGCGAGCTCGAAAACGTCGAGATTGTAGCGGCTGCGGATCCGAATCAACCACTGCTAGAAAAGATTAAGAACGAATATGGCGTTCAGCGGCTCTACCACTCGTGGCAAGAGATGCTCGAGAAGGAAGAGCTGGACCTGCTGCAGGTCGCGGCAGCGAATAACGCCACCGCCGAGATCGTAGAGGCCGCTACCGCGAAGGGCCTGCACGTCGTGTCTGAAAAGCCGATGGCCGCACGGCTCTCGCAGGCCGATAGGATGCTGGCGGCCTCGCAAAAGCATGGGACGTATCTCATGATCAACTGGCCCAATGCGTGGAGCCCACAGATCCAGACCGCGCTCCGTCGTATTAAAGATGGCGCTATTGGCCAACCGGTTTATTTCAAGTATCGTGCGGCGCACAATGGCCCCAAAGAGATTGGCTGCTCGGAGTACTTCTGGAAATGGCTTTACGACGAGGAGCAAAACGGCGCCGGCGCTCTTATGGACTACTGCTGCTACGGCGCCGATATGAATTCGTACCTCTTCGGGCTTCCCAAAGAAGTGCAGGGGATGCGCGCGGTCCTGGCCAAGGATTATCCGATTCCCGACGACAACGCGATTATTATGATGAAATATGAGAAGTCGTTCGGTGTAGCCGAGGCGAGCTGGACGCAGCCGGTTTCATACCCGTCGCCCACCCCAATCTGCCACGGCACAAACGGGTGTATTTATCTCTGGCACGGCGCGGCCTGGATTCAAAAACCGGGCGACCGCGAGCCGCAGAAGCTGGAGCCCGATCCTCAGCCAGAGCATCTCTGTAGCGGTCCCCGCTATCTGCTGCATTGTATTGAAACCGGGGAGCCAATCGAAGGTCTCTGCAGCCCCAAAGTCAGTCGCGACGCGCAGGAAATTCTGGAGGCTGGTCTCGTTTCTTCCAATACCGGCCGCACGGTAACGCTGCCGGTCAAATAACGGAGGCTCCGCCGAGCAGAGTCTCACGCGGACCGCGCAGCTCCTTTCTCTCGGGGGAACGCCGGCCGGCCTGAACGGATAAATATGTCCGGTTTGGTTTACCCTCGAATCTGGTAAGCAGAGAATGTCCGCACGGATGCGAAATGCGGGCGGATTGGTTCTCACCGATCGGCTGTGCCGCGTCGGGAACATGGGCCGGCGGCGTGAGAGCCAACGGGTCGAGAGAGGTATAGATGTCTGAAGAAGGAGCGATAGCGGTTCGCATCATCGGAGTCACGGCGATCTGCCGTCCGGCAGCCGGTGAAAAGAAGATTAAGGGGTCCGACGACCAGGAGGCTGAGGAGCTCGGGACGATAACCGATGTTGGCGCCACGGAAGACAGTGGCATCGAATGGCTTCAGTACCGGCGTCATTGGAGGGGTGGTGACGTATGCGTGCCGGCTGAGTCCTTCCACATGGAGTCCGGTGTACTCGTCAGTTCACTCAAACGCGCCGATCTGGAGTCCTGTCACCGGGACGCGGTACCGGGTCTTATTGGTGTTTCAGTGCGTACGCATGACGGCGAGGATCTTGGCAAAATCGTCAACGTGCTTGTGGAGCCGGACTCACTTTACGCGTTGGGTTTAGAGCTCTCGAACGGTCGGATTCGTGATTGGGCAGCCGGTCGGCCGATGGTCGTGATTGAGCCAGCCGAAGGAGTGGGCGAGCGCCAGGATCGCCACCTGATTCTGACGGCTGAAGCCAGGGTGGCGCCTCCACCTCCCCACAGCGGACTCCGAGCGGGCCCTGAAGCGCTGATAATCGATCAACCGCCGACCGCGGGGCTGCCACTGGTTCGGCCTATTGATTGGAAGCGGGTGCGCTCTCTCTCCGAAGAGGAGATACGCAAGAAGATGGCCCAGGTCGTATGGGAGCGCCGCGGTTGTCCCCAGGACGGTCATGGACCCGATGATCTGGTGGACCTCGTCACGCCCTGGGCGAAGCAGTTGAAGGAGGCTGTGGAGGGCGGCAATCGAGAAGCGCTGGATGATCTTGCGTTGATCTCAAGCGAACATGTTGAGGCGCTTCGCGTTTTCCGCCTGGGCGCCGAGCCGCTGGAACGCGGCAAGCCCTCGGAGCATCCTGAAGGCGTGCCCGCGAAAGCCGGCGCGACTGAGTCCGAGAGTGACAGCGGTTCGAAGCGGGAAAAAGAACCGGAAGAGTCTGACCGATCGCAAAACCAGAATAAAGACCGGGGCTGCCAGATCAAGCCAGCGGCCGAGGCGCCGGAGTCGGTGGAACCCGGCGCGCCCGCGAGCGAAACAGCGGCCCGCACGCGGCACGCGTGACCTCCTGAATCCGGCGTCGGACCGCATCCCGCTGCGGATCACGCCTCTCGGGGAGGGATCTCGATTCTCATCTGGTCAGCGGCGACGAAGCTGTTGGCGAACATACTGCGCGCTTCCGCGAGGAGCTCGGCGTCGTCGCTATAACGGGCGCTGATGTGTGTAAGCGCGAGGCTCAGGCAGCCTGCCTGACGCGCGAACGCCGCGGCCTGTCCCGCGGTGGAGTGCCCCGAAACCCGCGCTTCCTCCTCCAGGCCGGCGCCGAAAGTGGCGTCATGAATCAGCAGGTCGGCGCCCCGAATCGCCGGAATGATCGCTGGCGCCGGGGCAGTGTCAGTGCAGTAGGCGATCACGCGGCCTGGCCGGCCCGGCCCCATCACTGCGGCCGGTGCAACGATCGAACCGTTCTGCAGCTTCACCGACCTGCCTTGCTGAAGCTCTTTGTAGAGGGGTCCGGCGGGGACTCCCGCCGATTGCGCCCGGTCAGGGTAAAACCTGCCGGGCCGCGAGTTCTCACGCCAGATAAATCCGAAGCATGGGATCCGATGGCGGAGCGGAATGGCGTCTACCCGGAAGCCGTCGCCCTCCAGCAGCGTCGTCCCGCCAGACGCTATCGTCTCGATCGGAATTACTCGAAGCAGAAACGGAAGCTGCACGCGGCACGTGCTTAAGACCGTCTCAATGAACCGCTGCAGCCCGGGCGGGCCGTAAACATCGATCGGCTGAGTGATTTGCGCCATACCGAGCGACATGAGGAGGCCGGGCAGCCCCAGAACATGGTCGCCATGAAGATGACTGATGAAGATTGCGCGCAGCCCGCCCCAGCCCAATGGAGACTCGCGAAGGCGCATCTGCGCGCCTTCACCGGCGTCGAAGAGCAGCCACTCCCCGCCCTTGCGGATGGCAACCGAGGGAAGGTAGCGGCGGTGGGATGGCGCTCCTCCTCCGGTCCCAAGGAAGATTACCTCTATCGTGTCGCTCAAAGCTTTGCCGTCTCAGCGTCCTGGGAGGTCTATGTGGCGGATAGTTCAAGAATCCAGGCTCATCACTTCCGCCGGAAGGTCGGCGTAGAGCGCGTGACGCGCCGGATTCGCGGGGTCAAAGAAGACCGTAACCACACTCCCAATATCCCACGTTCGGCGTTCGCTGCGTACATCCTTGTGTCGTCCGAAGATTCGTTCTCCGTCCGGACCGGCGAAGGCGTATTCCACGTCATAATGCCAGCAGGCGCCCCTTCCGCGGGGGACCATCGTTTCCGACGCGTCGACAATCTCCGCGATACCGGGACGGCCGTGCTGCGCCAGCCAGAACTGAGAACGCTTTCGACGCCAGCCGGATAGATAAACCCCCAATGGAATCAGAGCCGCGAAGAGGCTTAAAAGTCCCCCGGTCCAGAGCCATCGCTGGAAAAGGTGAGACTTATTTCCCTGAAGATGGTTCACGGTCGGATCCGCCGGCGTATAATTGATAGCGAGCGATTGTCCTGGCGACATCGCCGCCCATAGGAGGTGGTTGGTGATCTCCATCGTAGGATCGGGGGCGCCCGCGGGAAGCTGCTGGTACCGGTACGCTACCCAGTAGTGTGTGACCCCCGCGCCCGCCGTGGTCCAATGCCGGGTAATGCGGGCGATGGTGCGGACGGATTGCGATTGCTGGCGGATCGTTTGCCGCCCTTTTACGAGATCGAAGAGCGCAATAATAGCGAAGCAGAGTACACAGATGAGGGCGCCGAGAAGAATGGCCCGTCGCTGAGCGCGGCGCCATCGCACGCGGCGCACCCCATTCCCGGTGTTCCCGTCAGAGAGTGTTGGCGCCGGCGCGCTGGCCGGGGCAAAACGCTGCCGGGTCGCGGAGGTCTGGGTCATGGGAGTTCCTTCGAGAGGATCAGATTCACGCTATCTTGAAGATCGATATCGCAGTGATATTCATTGAGTTGGGGAATCCCGGCGCGGCCCATACGGGCGCACTCCGTTATTCGATCATCTCAATAGGATTATGGCGGGACGGCGAGCGAATTCTAGCGCCGGATGGAGCAACCAGGCGCGGGAGAAAGTGATCATTAATGTCGGAGAACAACCAGAAGAAGCTATCGGTCGACGACGTACGGCAGGTGGGCCATCTTTCCCGATTGGCGCTGACAGAGAGCGAAGTTGAACGCCTCACGAACGATCTGA
The DNA here is from genome assembly GCA_035686845.1 of Armatimonadota bacterium. Classification (GTDB taxonomy): domain Bacteria; phylum Armatimonadota; class DASRZA01; order DASRZA01; family DASRZA01; genus DASRZA01. The sequence goes on from DASRZA010000276.1 coordinate 15,152, forward strand.
ACGTGCTGCTCGGCCACTTCGAGCAGTTAAGAGAGATCGATACCACGGAGGTCCCACCAACTTTTCAGGTGCTGGATTCCGCCGACGCCTTGAGAGCCGACGAGGTCCTTCCAAGCCTTGCCGTTGAGCAAGTCCTCTCCAACGCTCCGGACGCGGACGGCCCTTTTTTCGTCGTTCCCCGCATCGTCGAGACGGACAGCGCCGGTTAATGCCGTTTCGTAGTACGCTCTACAAAAGCGTGGCGTCAATGTCGATAATTAATCGTGTCCAGCGCTCGCCAAACTGCTTTCCGGGCCGATTACGCCGCCCGGCGGAAGCGCGGAGCGCCATAGTCGCTGGGACTATCCCCGGGAAAACCAGGAGTAACGATGATCGATATTGGCGAGCTTTTGCAGGCGGTGGTGGCAAAAGGGGCATCGGATCTCCACCTCACATCCCTGACTCCACCCGCAATCCGGGTTCGTGGAGAGATCGAACGGTTGGATTGGCCCCCGTTGGAGGCGGATGAGCTTCGCTTCCTGATCCGGGACATGCTTAACGAGGAGCAGAGCAGCCGGTTCGAGGAGCATCATGACCTTGACATGGCGTTGGAGTTGAAGGGTATCGGCCGGTTTCGTGTAAACGTCTTCATCAATCGGGATGGACCGGGCGCCGTCTTTCGCACCATTCCCACCCGTATCCCTACTTTTGAGGAACTGGGTCTGCCGGAAACGCTCATCGCCCTCGCGCGGAAAGAGCGCGGCCTCGTCCTGGTAACCGGACCCACAGGAAGTGGCAAGTCCACCACTCTGGCCGCGATCTTAGACCTTATTAACCGGGAGCGCAAAGGACATATTCTCACCCTTGAGGACCCCATTGAGTTCGTTCATCCTCACAAGAACTGCATTGTCAATCAGCGTGAGATCGGGCCGCACACCCACTCATTCACCACGGCGCTTCGTGCGGCGCTTCGAGAGGACCCCGATTTTATCCTGGTGGGTGAGATGCGCGACCTGGAGACAATCTCGCTGGCGGTCTCTGCGGCGGAAACCGGTCATCTGGTGTTCGGGACACTTCACACCAGCAGCGCCGCGCAGACCGTAGATCGCATCATTGATGTTTTCCCTCCGCACCAGCAGTCCCAGATTCGTGTTCAGCTCTCCGAGTCGCTGCAGGCGGTCGTAGCCCAAATGCTGCTTCCCAAGCTTGGTGGGGGCCGGGTCGCCGCGCTTGAGATCCTTACTGTCACTGGCGCCGTAAAGAACCTGATCAGAGAGGGCAAGACGTTCCAACTGCCATCCATCATTCAGACAAGCACGAAAGACGGAATGCAGAGCCTCGAGCAGGCGCTCCGCGATCTTATCCTACAGGGCAAGATCCGTATGGAGGACGCTGCCGGTAAGGGTGTCGACATGAACCTGGTAATGGCCGCGTCCGGTGGTCAGGCCGGCCCCAACGCCAACTCCAACGCCAACTCCAACGCCAACAACCGCGACGATTTCTCTGGCTTCGGACCCATTCTCACTCCTCGCCGATAGGAACCCAAGACGATGTCATTGCAATTCGCTCAACCGATTTCCGCCGCGCCACGTGAAGCCATGCTTAAGATCCTTCAGGAAGCGGCGGATACCGATACTTCCGATGTTTATATTAAAGCGGGGGCGCCGCCGATGTTTCGAATCGATGGTGTAACAGCCAACCGCAGCACCGAAAACCTTTCCCCCGACGAGTGCCGGGCGCTCGCCGAATCGATCATGGAGCCGGAGCAGCGAGAGGATTTCCGAAAGACCCGCGAACAAAACTTTTCTCTCTCTGCGCCCAGCGCCGGCCGATTCCGGGTGAACGCGCTCATCCAGCGCGGCTTTGTGGGCATGGTGATCCGACGGATTAAGACAGACATTCCTGAATTGGAGAAGCTAGGTCTTCCGCCGCGGGTCAGCGAGATGGCGCTTCTCAAAAACGGGCTTGTGCTCGTGGTGGGGTCGACCGGCAGCGGTAAATCCACAACCCTCGCCGCCATGATCGGCTATCGTAACCGGATGCAGGGGGGCCATATCCTCACGGTGGAAGATCCGGTGGAGTTCGTACATTCCGATCAGAAGAGTATCGTGAACCAGCGCGAGGTTGGAACGGACACGGCCTCGTTCGCAGCCGCGCTCAAAAATGCGCTCCGCCAGGCGCCCGATGTCATTCTGATCGGCGAAATGCGAGATCAGGAGAGTGTCGAGGCTGCTCTCACTTTTGCGGAAACCGGCCATCTCGTTTTCTCTACCCTGCATTCCACCAACGCGCCGCAAACGGTCGAGCGATTGCTCCAATTCTTTAACCCCGAGGAACAGGCGCGCATTTACCCGGTGCTTGCCAACAACCTCCGTGGGATTGTCGCACAGCGACTGGTGCCGCGAGCGGAAGGACCGGGGCGCTGCGCGGCGATAGAATTCATGGTGGTTACACCGCTGATAAGAGATTATCTCCGGCGACGTGAAACCTCGCTGCTGCGAAAAGCGATTGCTGCCGGCAAGACGGAGGGGATGCAGACGTTCGACCAGTCTTTATATGATCTGTATCAGAGCGGCGCTATCAGCCAGGAAACAGCGATCTCCTATGCAGACAGCGCCAACGACATTCGACTCCGGCTTCGCGGTCTTTCAAGCTAACCATCCGCGGGACCGGACATGTCGGAGCGCAATCCCTTGCGCGATGAACACCGCATTCAAGCTAACCAACCGCGGGAGCGGAGCCAATCGGCGCACCGGGCCGGCCAGGAACCGAGCGCCGGGTCATCGCCACCGAGACCGAAGCCGTGCGGCCCACGCTCGAATAGATGAAGTTCCACGGGCACACCGACGCGCCGGAGCGCGAGGGCAAAATACAGGCTGTTTTCGCAGGGGACGCCGACATCGGCGTCCGAGCAGACCAGGAACGTGGGCGGCGTACCGGGAGTGACCTGCTTTTCGTTGGAAAGACTCTCGACCAGGCTTTCATCGGGATTCGGACCGAGCAGGTTTTGACGCGTACCACTGTGCGCAAACGGTCCCGCGAGCGTAATGACAGGATAAATCAGGATTGCCGCATCCGGGCGTGAGGAGACCCGGTCAGCCGCGTCCGACGCGGAGGGATCACCCATGTCGAAGTGGGTGGCCGCGGTCGAGGCGAGATGGCCGCCGGCCGAAAATCCAAGGATTCCGATCCGACGCGGATCAAGGTCGGTTCCCACAACCCCGGATCGCAGAAGGCGAATTGCGCGGGAAGCGTCCTGCAGCATTGCCGGATGGCGATAGCGTGGACCCAGCCGGTATTTCAAGACCGCCGCGGCAACACCAACGCTGTTCAACCATCGGGCGACAGGCTCACCCTCATGCGGCGCCAGCGCTCCGTAGCCGCCGCCAGGGCAGACTACGACACTGGCCCCGATGGAGTCGGCAGCCGTTTCGTAGAACGTCAGTGTTGGAACATCCAATTCTTCGCGCCCTACGGCCCCCGGCGCGCCATCCCGCCACAGCTCGATCTTCTCCACCATCACATCCCTTCAACGTTTCGTGCCTCGCACAACCTTTCAATTCGCCGCGGCTGGTCCGATTCCTACCGGGGATGTTGCAGGAAAGGGCCGCTCCGCCCGAGAATCTCATGAAAAGACGACAACAGTCAGCCTGACAGTGATCGCGCGGGCAGAAGGGAAACGATCATCGAAACTCCAACGCAAAACCGGACCGACGGCATCATTGTCGCCATTGATGGGCCGGCCGGCGTTGGTAAGAGCACTGTGGCTCGAATGCTCGCACGCCGACTAAATTTGCGATATGTTGACACCGGCGCGATGTACCGGTGCGTCGCGCTGCAGGCGCGCCGGCAGGGTATCTCGCCGGAGGACGCCGCAGCTCTCTCAGAGTGTGCTCGCAGCGCACAGATTGAGCTCCGGACAGACCCTCAGGATCCGCGAATTCTCCTCGATGGCGAAGACGTTACGCGGTCTATTCGCGAAGACGAAATTGGTTCTCTCGCATCGGTGGGGTCCCAGATTGGCGGTGTTCGGGAGGCGATGGTGGCCCTTCAGCGCCAGATTGGGAGTAGTGGCGGCGTTGTGATGGAAGGGCGAGACATTGGATCGGTAGTGTTTCCCAACGCGAAAATGAAGGTGTTTCTAACGGCTTCGCCGGGTGAGCGCGCCCGCCGTCGAGCGGGAGAACTGGCGGTGGAATCGAGCAGTCGTAGTCCGGACGCGACACAGATTCAGACAGATATTGAGATACGGGATCGCCGTGACCAGACTCGCAAGATTTCTCCGCTCATGCCAGCGCCGGACGCCGCCATGATCGATACCGATGGCCTGAGCGCCGAGGAGGTAGTAAACCGGATTATGGAACTGATTGCGAACATAGAATTGAGCGATCACCAATGACCGTCCGCTGCTGCCGTCGGATCGCTGCGGGCATTCTTGCCTATCTCGTCGGGCTGATGGGCGGGTTGGCAGGCGCCGTTGCGCGTCATTTACGGGTGACCCGCAATTCGCCGCTCACCATGTGGGAGCCGATGTACGTGTTTTTTCGCTGGCTCTTTCGGGTTTCGTTTGTTATCTGGGGGCGGTGGAAAATTAAGGGGCGGAGCCATTTACCGTCCAATGGAGGCTATATCGTCGCCGCGAATCACGTCAGCTTCATCGATCCCCCGATCGTTGGCGGCGCGCTGATCCGGCCGGCCTATTTCATGGCGAAGGCAGAGCTTTTCAAGACCCCGGTCTTTGGAGATGCGATTCCTCTTGTTGGCGCCTACCCTGTGAAGCGTGGTTCGCCGGATCGCGCGGCTGTCAAGCGCACACTGGACCTCCTCTCCCGCGGCGAGGTGGTGAGCATCTTTCCGGAGGGAACGCGTCGTCCACCCGGCGAACTGGGGGACGCGGAATCGGGGTTCGGCTGGCTGGTTTATAAGGCGCGTGTGCCTGTGGTCCCAATAGGGATCACTGGTTCCGCGGATCTGCTACCTCGAGGCGCGCGGTTCCTTAAAACGGCGCGCGTTCGCGTGCATATTGGGGAGCCGCTCAACTTCGACGATCTCTGGGACGCGCCGGACAGCCGCCAGGCGATGAAAGAAATCGGCGTACGCACGATGACCGCCATTCAGTCCCTCATCCGTACCGCGGACGACCAATAGCCAGACCCCTCTTCGTAATGGCCCCCATTTTTCTCTGCGGAGCCTTCATGATGGCGGTGGGCTACTTCTTACTTTTGGCGGTACGGGATGTGGCGCGGGGCTTTCGCACCGGCGCGGCGGCCGCGTGAGTGGTCGCGCAATCTGTGCAGCAATAGATTCTTTTGTTCAGCACAACCACCTGGGCGCCGGGAGGCAGCTTACCGCGTTCGCACTCGGGGTTTCCGCACCGGCTGGCGTAACTCAAGCTCATGTGACGGACTTCCGGGCTGGCTTCCATACGTGCAGCCTTCCTATTGAATGAAACTGCTTCTAAAGTTATTTAATACTCTGTTCGACGCCGGCGCCACATTGCCCTTCCGCGCGCTCGCTTCTTTTTTTGTCGAGACCGCCTTTTCACAGTGGCATGTTGCGTCGGCTGGCTCGTGAAGTTGAAATCGGCCCCGGCGGCGGGGGCGGACTGTACTCTCTCCGGGGAGGCGCCGAGCCATCTTCGGACGCTGTCTCGGGCCGTGCGTCGGCCGGCGCGCCTCCGGCGCCGGTTTCATCCGATTCTACGGGGAGTAATAAGGCGCGTTCGTATGCCGGCGCCGCATCCGCTTCCCGCGCGGGCGCATCGGAGACCGCGGCAGAACGGTTCTCCATCTGCTCCGTCGCGCCCCAGCCGGCCAGCGCCAGCCCTAAAACTGCGATCGCGGCTACAATGCCGGCAGACGTGGACCATGCAATCGCCGCAATACCCCAAATTCCTGCCGCCGCGGTAGTTCCCAGGCCCATCCAGACCGCCAGGCGGCAAACCGGTCCTGTCCAACGAGCAGTTTGCGCGGCGAGCGGCGTGAAGCCAATTTGCGCTGCCGAGGGCTGCATCGCGAGCGCGGGGGAAGCCGTGAACGGCTCCATCCGGGTCTCTTTCTCCCAATAGTCGCTCAGGTTTCCCAGCACGTCGCCAAGCGTGCCTTCGCCCTCGCCCTGCCGAATCATGTCGATAAAAAATGGTGAAAAGAGTTGTGGAAATCGGTTTAAGGAGAATGCCAGGGTCATTCCAAGGGTCATGTCGTTTCTGGCTGTCTCGAGCGCGCTGCGGAGCGAGGGGAGTGAAACCTGATCCTGAACTATCAGGAGCGCGCGGAGTATGTCTGTGCCGGCGTTCAACATGGCGCCTAGCTGACGGCAGAAAAGGATCAACTCACGATTGCGCCTCAGCGTCGAGGATTGGAGCGAGCTTTCGCTCACAGTGACAGCCTTGGCTTCCCAGATCGCACCGACTGAAGCATCCCTACGGCGCAAAGATTGGCTATCATGCTGCTTCCCCCGTAACTCATGAAGGGTAGGGGGACTCCGGTCACCGGCATCACGCCGATGGTCATCCCGATGTTGACGACGATGTGGTAAAGGAACATTGCAACAATGCCGGAAGCCAGAAGCCGGCCGGCGGGATCATCGGTCTCCCGGGCAATGACGCACCCCCGCCACAGAAAGACGAGGTAAAGCAGGACCAGGCCGGCGGACCCGGCAAACCCCAACTCCTCTCCAACAATAGTGAAGATGAAATCCGTATGCTGCTCTGGAATATACCCGAGTTGACCTTGCGACCCGTGCAGCAGTCCCTTACCCCAAAGCCGGCCCGATCCGATGGCGTCTTTCGCCTGAGTGATGTGATAGCCGACCCCCTGCGGGTCCGACTTCGCATGCACGAACACGCTTAGCCGGTCCTTCTGGTACTGTTTGACCCCGCCAACGCACCAGAGCACAGCAAAAGTGGCGAACGCGGTGAGTAGAATCGCGCCGAGGTGCCGTTTCCTGGCGCCAGCGATGAAAATCATGACGAGCCAGATATTAAAAAGTACCAGCGCGGTTCCCAGATCCGGCTGCTTGAAGATCACGAGCGCGGGGATGGCAACGTGAATCAGCGAGATCATCACGGTTCGGAAATCCCGTATTGTTGATTGATGGCTCGCGAGATAAGCCGCCAACGTGATGATAATCGCGATTTTGGCTATCTCGGACGGCTGAAGCTGAAAGCTCCCGAGGCTTATCCATCGCTGAGCGCCATTGACCTCATGCCGTCCCAGCTTCAACACCGCGATCAGCGTCAGAAGGTTTGCCGCATAGATGAGCGAATGCCGGCGCATGACTCGCCGGTAATCGATACGCCAGGCGAGAACGACGACGGGGACCCCGAGAACGATTCCGAGAAGCTGCCTTTGAAGAAAATGGTAGCTTGTGAGGCCGGTCTCAGGATTAATATGGGTAGCGCTGAAAATCGAAATGAGACCCATCACGCAGAGCGCGAGCGTCGATGACAGCAGAATCCAGTCGATCCCGGCGGCGCTCGCGTCCGGCGCGTCTCTTTCTGCATCGGGAATTCGGGCCGTCGAAATCGGGTTCCTTAGCGCCAGGTTCAAGGCCAATGTCAGCTCCCGTGCGGTTCACCGGCGCGTTCGGCCCGCGCTACTGACTCGGCCCGCTCAGCGATCGCTTTGAGCGTATTCTCTAAATTAGATCTCATCAGGCGGGCGATCAAGCCCTGGATCAGCGGGCCAATCAAAGGGATGTTGTACTCGAAGTGAAGGCGAGATTCGAATAGTGTGCCCGAGTCGGTCGACGTGAACTTCCACTCACCGTCATAAGCGCTGTAATCACCCTTTAATTGACGGAATCTGCAGATATGAAGTTCGTCGTCCCAGAGATCCTCTTCCACCCAGCGGACGGTCTGGTTAAACTGCTCCACCACACCAACCCACTCGGTGACCGTGCGGCAGCCGTCCTCGGAGCGTTCCAGCACCTTGATGCTGCGAACATCGGGCATATACTCCGGAAACTCCTCCACCCGGCGCGCCTGCGCGTAGACAGTCTCGACGTCGGCGGCAATCTCTCGGCTGGTTTCGATGGTGGGCATTTAGGCTCCTATTACGCGACTCCGAGGCGGCGCCCCGTTCCAGGACGGATCTGACTATAGACCGCGCCGGGCGGCGTCCGAGAGTACAGGTTATTATATTCCTCAGCCCTGGAAGCGTCAAAGCGCACCGATTTCCGGTAACGATTCCCGTTGAGCAGGAAGCTGTGTGGCAATTCTGCGAATTTTTAAGAGGAGATCATGCCCGAGCGTCGAATCCGCGAACTGGTCGGCCCCCCCCGGTCGACGCCTGCAGTCGGTTCTCTTGTGCAGAACCATTCACCTCAAAAGGGGGAAAAGCGTGTTGAACAGATTGAGTGTGTTTTACGCCAGACCGCTTAGCGGCTCGAGGCGTCACGGACGAGGTTCCGTCTGGTGGAAGATGTTGATATGCGCCGCCGCAGTGGCTCTGGCCGGCTGCGGAGGAGGCGGGGGGACCGGTACGCCGCCGGCGAGTCCGGGCACGATCTCGGGCAGGGTTGTCACTTCGGCGGCGTCAGGATCCAGCGCTCCTGCTCAAGGACTATCTGTCTCTGTTGATGGCGCGCCAACCACGGCGCCGGCGCCAGTTAAGCCCGATGGCAGCTTCAGTCTGCCGGGAGTTCCGCCTGGCAGCTATACGCTCTCCGTTAAAAACGGAGATGGCAGCCTGGCCGGCCACGCCGTCGTTAACGTTTCGGCGGGTATGTCCACCGCGACGATTCTCGAGCTGCTTCCTGCAGGGCAGATTAGCGGAATCGTGAGCCAACGAGATAGCAGCGGCAATCTCACACCTGTGGCTGGTTTAACGGTGAAACTGGATTCCGCGAGTCCGGAAGAGCCCCCGCTTCCAATCTTCAATCCCGGGGTAAACCCATCGACCGTGACACCGGTTTTAGAAGGACAGACCGCCGCATCCGGCGTCACCTCCACTGGTTCCGGTACCGGCGTCAGCTCCTCACCGATCATCGGCGCGCCCCCACCCGGTGGGCCGCCTCCGCCCGTCCCTCCTGGCGTTCCGCCTGCAACGATGCCGCTGTCGTTGACTACGACCACGGCGTCCAACGGGACCTACTCCTTTACCGGAGTTCCGGCCGGACTTTATAGCCTCAGCTCCTCGCAGGGAAGTCTGTCGGCGAGTACCTTTGTCTCGGTCTCCCCGGCGCAGACCGCGGCGGGCGACTTGATACTCGCGGCGCCGGTTTCAACCACGCCAATCCAAGTTAGCGGCGTAGTGACCGGCATCGACGCGTCGGGCCAGATTCATCCACTGGCCAACGCGCTGATTCAGTTCGAGGTCGAGCCCACGGCCGTGACGGGTGGAGGCGGCGGGGCGGCGATTCGCAGCCGTGAAGCCCAGCCGACACTGCCCAATTTCATTGGCGCCCCGCTTCCCATCGCGGGAAATGTTGGCGGCGCCAGCGCCAGTGGCGCGCCGGCCATACTTCCCTTCGGAGTGACGACAGACAGCTCGGGACATTATTCCTGGACCATTCCAGCAGGTGTCACGACTCTGATCGCCACGGCTCAGGGTTATCTTCCTGGAAAGGGTACGGTCTCTCCCGACGCAACGGGTAAAGCCGAAGTCGATTTCCAGCTTAATGTCGATCCGGCCGCGAGCTTGACGGCGACTCTCAGCGTGGACGGATTCGGGACCGGTCCGATCAGCATTGCCCCGGGGGTCCCTCTTAAGGCGACACTGACACTTTCAAACCCCAGCGCATCACCGGTGAATGTTTACCTGACCGGCGTGGGCGAGGATCTCCTGGTTCTGGATCCGAGCCATGGCAATGGCCTCGTCTGGAGTTTGAATTTCGGCAAGCTGGTACCGGACCTGGCGGAAGTCGAGAAGATTCCACCGGGCAGCTCACTGACAGCGCATGTAACCTGGCCGGGAGTGGATAACAACGGCCTGCCGCTGCCGGATGGCACGTACGCGATACAGGGCTCTATTGCGGGAGTTACTGCCGCCCCAGTGTCATTCACGGTGGCAGGCGCTCCATCATCAACTCCACCCGCGCCACCGAATCAGTCAGGGCCGCAACCGCCAACCATCGCGCCAACGCCGCCCACTGGTGGCGGCGTTGGGAGTGGTGTAAGTGGGTCCGGGACATCCGGGCCTGGCTCAAAGACGAACGGTTAGGCTCACTATCGTGGGCGCGTATCACTGAGCGCGAGCTTAGGCGATACGCGCCCTGATTGCGGTTCAGAGGCCGGGTGCAGCCCGAATACCCTGGCAAATTCGACGGAGACGATCTGTTCCAGTTCGATCCAGGGAGGAACCCGGCCGCCCTCCTTCCGGATGGAGGTCATGACGCTCGCTGGAAATCCGCACGGTCGGATGACGCTAAATGCGTCGAGATCGAGGTCTACGTTAAGCGCGAAGCCGTGAAGGGTCACCCAGCGCCGCACTGCGACGCCGATGGAAGCGATCTTGCGATCTTCTATCCATACTCCGGTGGCGCCCTCCATACGCCGCCCCTCCAGGCCAAGCCGGCGCAGGGCCCGAATCAGGCACTCCTCCAGGTCGCGAAGATACTTCCGAACGGAAGGCCCTGCCGATCCCCCCCCATCCGAACGAGGCTCCGTCAGTCGCTGAAGGTCAAGGATTGGATAGCCCAGAAGCTGTCCGGGGCCATGATAGGTCGCCCGGCCGCCGCGGTTGGCGCGAACTACCGCGATTCCCTCTTCCCGAATGCGACCCTCATCCACGATGAGGTCTTCGGGGACGCTGAGTCTTCCGAGGGTAATCGTGGGCGGGTGAGTTAGCAATAGAAGAGTTGGGTTCCCCTCGCTGCGGAGCAAACGATCGCGAATCTGTTCCTGTATCGCCAGCGCAGCTTCATATCCCACGACTCCGAGACATCGGATGTCCAGGATCGGGCGCGAGGCGTGAGGCGCGGACAGCGAGATTCCCGCTGTTAGGTGATTCTCATTGATCATTTCTTCTTCAGTTTACCCAATACCAGGTGATAGTCATTCTACAACGACTGAGTCGCTATAATAGTGATAGCTCGGGGATTTGATTCCTGCTCAATTCAGGGGTTGGGATCGATCATGACCCGTGAGGAGTGTGCCTGCCGGGTGGCGGGAGGGCTCTACAAATGCGCCAGGCGCACTTCAGGTTCCACGGTCGCTTTCCGGACAGCGTGACAGGTTTGAACCTGTGGTTTGTTTCGGCGCTTCTGATCCTCACGGGAGCGCCGATATCGGCTGCGGCGCCGACAGCCAGCGATCTTCCGGTGGTTCCCGGAATCGGCGACGTGCTCCATCCTCAACTGCCGCTTCAGATTGTCCCCGCGACCAGCTTCGATATTCCCATCGCCTATGGTGGGGCCTCGGGGCAGGTTGCCGCTGGCCTGGACC
>DASRZA010000277.1:0-18232 GCA_035686845.1 Armatimonadota bacterium
GAGGCGCTGGCGAGGGCGAAAACCGGCCGTTCCGCCTGGATCGGACAGCTCGAAACAGGAGCTTTCCCTCATCTCTTGGATCGGTGGCTCGCTGTCATGGCGCCATCCCACTTACGGCTGGTTTACGAGCCGCTCGCCTACGAGCCGCTGCGGGCGGCGAGCAAGCGCGTATTCGGCGCCGCCGAAATCCCGGAGTTTCGGATTGACCGGGCGCATCATCTTCTCTCTTTTGGCGCTGATTTTGTGGAAACCTGGATCAGCAACGTGGAGTATACCCGGCAGTTCTCCGCGTGGCGGCAGGCCCGCGTGAACGGCGTTCATCGCGGCCGGTACGTGTTCATGGCGCCCCGGCTATCGCTGACCGGACAGAACGCCGACGAATGGATCACGCTGCGCCCCGGAACCGAAGGGCTGGCAGCGCAGGCGATCATGCTCATTGTGCAGGCGGCCCGGTCACGCGCTGCGATTCCACCTGAGATCTCGACTCTGGCAGAGCAGACGGGCGTCAGACCGGAAACCTTAGAACGCATCGGTCGAAGTTTCGCGGCCGGCGGACCATCACTCGCTCTGCCGCTCGGAAACGCGCAGAACCAGCCTGGGGCAGCCGATGCCAATGAGACCATCCTACGCCTGAATCAGATCGCCGGGAGTGTGAATCGCACGGTCATACCCGGATGGCCTCATGCGCTGAGCGCCGCGGGAACTCAGGGCGACATGATGGCGCTGATTTCCGAAATGCACGCCGGGCGAATCGACGTGCTCTTTGTTCATAACGTCAATCCGGTATACAATCTTCCGGCTTCAACGCAGTTTGCTGAAGCTCTCAAGAACGTTCCTCTCATTGTCAGCTTCTCAAGCCAGCCCGACGAGACGACCGGGGCCCTGGGGGAAACGGGTGGGTACGCTTCCCTCGTACTCCCGGATCACACTCCCCTCGAATCGTGGGGTGAATATACGCCCCGGCCCGGAATCACCGGCATTCTGCAGCCGGTCGTGGCGCCTGTTTTCAGCACGCGGGCGACCGCTGACCTGCTGCTCGAGTCGGCCGCCCGGCATGGACATAACCTGGGCGCAAAGACCTTCGACGAGTACCTCCGCCACGAGCATCCAATGGATGACGCCGCATGGATGAGCACGCTCCAGCGCGGAGGGATTTTCCGTACCGCGGAAGAGGTAAAGCCGGTCGCTGAAACCAGTAAAGCGCCCTTATCCGGCACGATTGAGACGCTGTCCGGCGCCGGCCGGGGCACGGCGATGCGCCCGGCCATTGGATTTGCGACTTCAATATTCGACAGCCCGGTAAAGACCGGCGGAGCCAGTCCCTCCCCGGCCCTCGCCGCGAGCCACCCCGGCAACCCCACCCCGGCCCTCCCCGCAAGCGGAGAGGGAGCAAACCTCCCCCCGCTTGCGGGGGGAATGAGGGGGGTCTCCGGCGCTGCGGGGGGAATGACGGGGGTCTCCGGCGCCGCGCAGGCGCCCGGACCGGGACAACTCATCCTCCAGATTTATCCCTCGCTTCAGTTTTATGATGGGCGGCTTGCGAACCGGCCCTGGTCCCAGGAAATCCCGGATGCCGTGGTCAAGGCGGTCTGGGGAAGCTGGGCGGAGATTCACCCCAACACGGCAAAGACGCTCGGCGTTCGCGCTGCGGGAACGATCTTGATTCTGGAGTCTGCTTACGGCAGGATCGATATTCCCGCGTATCCGTCCCAGGGAGTTCACCCCGAGGCAATCGCAATTCAACTGGGGCAGGGGCACACCCACTCGGGGCAGTTTTCCAAAGACCTCGGTAGAAATCCGCTGGCGCTGCTCGGGCCCACGTTCGATCCGGCCTCCGGCGCGCTGCTGGTGTCCGGCATGCCCGTCTTCGTGCGAGCCGTGGAGGCCGTCCGCCCGGTTGTGGTATTGCAGACCACAGAGAAGCAGCACAGTACCGGGTTCGCCCGATCCATGTCGATTACGGACCTCACCAGGGCGCCCGTGGTTGAGAATGAGAAAGACCGGATTTCACTCTATTCGACCGTGCCCCCTCGACTGCACCATCATGCCAGACGCAAATGGGGAATGGTGATCGATCTCGACCGGTGCGTGGGCTGTAACTCTTGCGTGGCTGCCTGTTACGCCGAAAACAACGTGCCCGTAGTGGGGAAGGATGAATGCAGCCGGGGACGCGAGATGTCGTGGATCCGGATTGAGACCTACATGGGCGGAGCGTCTTCGGAAGGTGTTCCGGATAATCGCGACCCGGCTTCCACTCAGCTTGACGTGCGGTTTTTTCCAATGGTCTGCATGCAGTGTGACAACGCGCCATGCGAGTATGTTTGTCCGGTCTTCGCCACCGAGCACAACGACGAGGGGCTCAACATGCAGGTGTATAACCGCTGCGTGGGCACCCGGTTTTGCTCCAACAACTGCCCGTATAAGGTGCGGCGCTTCAACTGGTTCACCTACCGATTCCCGTTCCCATTGAACAACCAGTTAAACCCGGACGTAATACATCGGGCCAAAGGTGTAATGGAAAAGTGCAGCTTCTGCATTCAAAGGATCCGGCGGCATGAGATCGACGCGGGGACGGAACACCGGGCCATACAGGATGGCGAAATCCAGACCGCGTGCATGCAGGCCTGCCCGGCCGACGCCATTGTCTTCGGCGATCAGGATGATAAAAAGAGCTTCGTGAGCCGGCATTTTGCCCGGGAGCGGCGCGGATACGGCGCCTTAGAAGACCTGAACACCTACCCCAACGTACAGTACTTGGAGCGAGTGAGGGTGGAAACAGAATGAGCGAATCCATCTTGCCCGACTCTCCATCGAGCAGCGATGAGATCGCTGCTGCCATGAGCCGCATCGTCGAAGAGCAGGCCGAAAAAATCGACGAGGAGCACGCGGAGCTCAAGCGGGACGAGGATCCGCGCGTGAAGTTTCGGGAAATCACCGAGGCCGTGATTCGGCCGATCGGATCGCCGAGTATCTGGTGGTACGTCAGCCTGGTACTCACTCTCTGGATGATCATCGTCGGCGCGATCTCCTGGGGTTATCAAATCTACCGGGGAATGGGAGTGACCGGGATGCAGCATCCGATGATGTGGGCGGTGTATATCACCAATTTCGTCTGGTGGATTGCGCTGGCCCATTCGGGTACCTTTATTTCGGCGATTCTCTATCTGTTCCGCGCGCCATTCAGGGCAACATTCTCGCGGCTGTCCGAAGCCATGACCTGCGTGGCAGTGATCACCGCCGCCCTTTTTCCGATGATCCACCTGGGGCGTACCTGGAGGCTGTACTGGGTATTGCCCTACCCCAGTGAACGGTGGATCTGGCCGAATTTTCGATCCCCGCTGATCCTGGACGTCTTCGCTGTCGGCACCTATCTCACCGTCTCCATTCTCTTCTTCTGGCTCGGTCTGCTGCCGGACCTCGCGGTCTGCCGGGACCGGCTGAGGGGCTGGCGGCGAAACATTTATGGCTGGTTCTCCATGGGCTGGGATGGCACGCATCGACAGTGGAAGAACTACGAGATGGCGTACGCGATTATGGCCTGCCTCGCCGCGCCGCTCGTTCTCTCGGTGCATTCCTGCGTTTCATGGGATTTTGCCCTCGGCCTGGTGCCCGGCTGGCATTCCACTATGTTCGCGCCCTACTTCGTGGATGGGGCGATTTTTCAGGGCCTCGCGACCGTGATTGTGATTGCCATTCCGATGCGAAAATTGCTGCATCTGGAAGAGTATATCACTCCGCAGCGGCTCGACCAGCTCGCGAAGCTGGTGCTGCTCACCGGGCTGGCGCTCACCTGGTCCTACTGCAGCGAATTCTTTATGACCTGGTACAAGCACGACCCGAGCGAGCTCGTTAATCTGGCGCATAAGATGTGGGGCGCCCCGGCGATCATGTTCTGGATGTACAACTTCTTCAACTGCATCGTCCCGCTCGCCTTTTGCTGGAAATGGGCGCGACGCAATCTCTGGTCGCTCTGGATTGTAGGCTTCCTGATTATTGTTGGAATGTGGTTGGAGCGATTTATTATTGTCTCCGTCAGCCTGTCGCGTGATTATGACCCCTATTCGTGGTTCCGCGGTGGCTATCACTTTTCCGCCGTTGAAATGGGAATCACCGTGGGAAGCGTGGGTTGGTTCTGCTTCTGGATGCTGCTATTCTGCAAATTCCTCCCGGTCTTACCCATGTCCGATCTCAAACGAGACGTGCTGAAAAACCTACGCGACCGCGATGCTAAGAAAGCCGCGAGGCTATGACGCAGGAGGGTGAGTGTGTGAGAGGGTGAGTGTGTGAGAGGGTGAGTGTGTGAGAGGGTGTGTGAGAGAGAGTGTGTGTGAGAGGGTGAGTGTGTGTGTGAGTGAAACCCCAAACACCTAATGCCTAATACCCAACACCTAATGCCTAATACCCAATACCTGGTACCTGGTGAAAGCAATTAATCATGTCTGAATATGCCGGAATCATTGGATATTTCCCAAGCGCTGACTCACTCAACGACGCGATCAAGAAGGCCAAAGCGGTGGGTCTGTCGGACGTGACGGCATATCTGCCGCTGCCGGATGATGCAGAGTTGGAAGAAATGGATTCGTCGCAGAGCCTGGTCCGCTGGTTTGCGCTGGCGGGAGGGATTACGGGCATAGGGCTGGCGCTCTTTATGACCATCGCGACTTCCTGGCAGTATCCCCTGGTCGTGGGGGGAAAATCCATCACGTCATGGCCGCCATTTCTCGTGATCTGTTTTGAGATGATGGTGCTGTTTGGGACCTTTGGCGCTCTTACCGGCTTTCTCGTGCTGAGCCATTTGCCTCATGTAATTCCGGAGGACGGTTACAATCCGCGGCTCGCGATCGACACCTATGGAATGTTCGTGCCTTGCCTTCCTACAAGCCCGTACCGGCTGGAAGTGGAGCGAGTGATGCGAGAAGCGGGCGCCGAAGAGATCAGGAGCTTTTACCGGGGATAAGGCCGCGTTCTGAAAAGCGTTATGAGTATTCCATTGAGTTACCACAACCCGGCGTACGGCAAAGAGGTGCAGAGCCTCAAGGAAGAATCACGCGTCATCGTACCACCTGATCCCCGATTGACGCGCCTCGCGCTCGCGGCGGTTGGCGTTGGAGTTTTGGGATTCGTCGCCGGTCTGCTGTACGCGCCGGGCCGGATGTGGGGCGCTTTCGATGCAAATTTCGCATTCTGGGTCGGCCTCTCGGAGGGCGCCATTGTCGTGGCCGCCACGCTTGTGACCGGGTTCGCCCGGTGGGGTCGAACTATCACCCGAATCATCGAGCCGCTCGGTCTCTTCTCGCTCTTCTCACCGATTCTCTACGTCGTACTCTGGTTCGGCCGGGGTCATCTTTTCTCCTGGATCTACCTCCGCAAAGGGGATCACAGTCCCTGGCTGCAAGCGCTTCCGATGCTCTGGCGAGATGAGCTTGTGCTCTTGATCATGGCAGCGTTGACCGTCTGGTGGCTCTATCGATCGCTGCGCCCGGATCTCGCAATGACGAAGAATCGGAAACCGGATGATTGGCTCACATCGTGGCTCTTACGGGATTGGAAGGGAGCCTGGCGGGAGTGGAGTTTCAGCCAGGCGGTGCTCCGGAACCTGGGACCATTCCTCATTGTGGGTTTTTGCTGGGGCTATGCAATGGTCAGCATTGACCTCACAATGACCCTCGATCCAAAGTTCAAGAGCACCATGTTTCCCGGAATATACTGGGTGAGCGAATTCTTAGCGCCCATCGCGCTGGCGCCGGCGCTGGTCTGGGCCTGGCGCCGCTGGAATTCCACCGCGCATGATCTGATTACCACGTCGAATATCCTCGACATGGGCAATATGGCGTGGGGTTTTGCTATTTTTAGGACCTGGTTCGACTGGTCTCAATACATCATCATCTGGTACGGGAATTTACCGGACGAGGCGCACTATATCATGGCGCGATGGCGAACTCATCCCTGGAACATGCTCGCGTATATAGGTCTCGGCCTGGCCTTCATTGGCCCATTCTTTGCGGGCTTCAGTCGGACGCTGAAGAAGGGCCCGCTATCATGCGCAATATTCGGCCTGGTGATTTTCACGGGAATTCTCGTAGAACGGTTCGTCGACGTGATGCCGTCCATCCCGCATATTGGCCCACAGGATTTCGGCTTCATCGAGCTCGCCATTACGATTGGCTTCGCCGGCGGAATCGCGCTGCCCTATCTCTGGCTCACCCAACGCGTACCCCTCTTCCCAATCTCCGATCCGCTCTTTTCTGAGGCGCTGGAAACACGGGGAGTTCCGGAGACCTGATGGAGGATGGAGGACGGGCATAAAGGATGAAGGATGAAGGATGAAGGATGAATCAAAAAGCGTCCGGTACGCGGCGCGTTATACCTCGCGCCCCTCGCCTCGCGCCTGTTTTAGATCGGCCGGATTATTATGACTGCCGAAGCCCGGGTTACCGCCGGGACCATTCTCGTATTGCTTATCGGGCTGACGATGCTGACGATCTTTTACGGAAGCACGTCGGGCATCATCGTTTATAATGCGCCGGCGCAGCCCATCGATTTCTTTCACCGGGTCCACGCCGGTGACAAGGGAATATCGTGCTACTTCTGCCACCGGACGGCGGCGACGGCGGCGTTTGCCGGAATGCCGAGCACGGAAACCTGCATGAGATGCCACCGGGTGGTTATTCCGCACCATTATGAAATCCAGCGCCTGCACCGGTACTGGAAAAATCGCGAGCCGGTTCCTTGGGTGCGGGTCAATCAGCTTCCCGGCTTCGTGTTTTTTGATCACAAAGCCCATATCCTGAACGGCGTAAAGTGCGACTACTGTCACGGCAAAGTGATCACGATGGATCGGCTGCATCAAGCGGCGCCGCTCAGCATGGGCTGGTGCGTGGCTTGTCACCGGGCGCATAAGGCGCCGGACGACTGCTGGACCTGTCATCGCTAACGAGCGAGCGATTCCTTAAGCGACCTAGCCATACATAGTATTAATCCCACATAAAGACAGCGATGCGACGACAGATGCAATCAGAGGATAGGCCGTCGAAAAACCCACAAGAAATACCTGGGGCGGCTGCAGAAAAGAAACCGCGTGTGAAACTCGCCGGCTGGGTTTCGCGACTCCGGGGAAGCCCTGCTCGATCGGCGGCTCCGCGGCCTGAGGCGCGTCCACCCAGCCCACACTGGACGATGCCCGATCCGCCGCCCGGAGACGAGCCACCGCCCGCCCACATGGCGGTGGTTACGGTTCCATGGCTGCGCTTTTTCGTGACTCTGGGCGGCGTGTTGACGCTCCTGGTCTTCTGGCTGCTGTACACGGGGCGGGAGCTTCCCTGGGTGGAAATGCGCTATCAGTACACCGATTCAACGGGGTATCAGCCAATGCCAGAGGCTCTTTCGACGAACCCCGGAATGGGGCGGCCGCGCTACGGCCGGCCTTATGTCTTTATCAAGAGTGTACCGCGGGATATCAATGGCCGGCCCGCGACCGGCCTTATGCCGGATATGCCGGACCTGCCGGATGGATCGATCCCGCCCGAGGCCGCGGCGCTGGTGAATCCAACAGCGGGAGATCACGCGGCGGTGATTCAGGGCGAGACGGTCTATGTGATGAACTGCATGATGTGTCATGGCCGCACCGGCAGAGGAGATGGCGCCGTGGGCGAAAGTTATACGCCCAAACCGCCCGATCTTCACAGCGCCGCCGTCCAGGCGCTGCCGGACGGGGCGCTCTTCTACAGCGTCACCAATGGAATTCTCTCCACGCCGGTTCCGGAGGCCGCGCGTTATATTCCCCGCGACTGGCATGCGTTCAAGGATGAGCTGAGTCCACGGCAGCGATGGGCAGTAGTCGATTTTGTGCGTGCTCTGGCAGCCGGCCGCGAACCGTTCCAGCCGCCCAGAGTTCCAGGAGAATGGCGATGAAACTTTGGAATCAAAGATTCCAACTGGATCGTTTGCTCGACGACCGGCCCGGGAGCGCAGCTCGCAACTGGATGATTTCGGGCGCGTTCTGGATGTTTGTGGGAGTGACACTCGGGCTTCTGCTCGCTATCTTTTTGGCCGCGCCCGATTTTCTGGGCGGACACCGCTATCTGGAGTTTGGCCGTATTCGGCCGCTCCACGTGAACACCGTCTGGTACGGTTTTCTCTCCATGACGCTGCTCGGCGCCGGCCTGCATTACGTGCCGCAGTTGTGCCGGACGACGCTCTATTCCGAACGCATCGCAAACCTGGCGATGTGGATCTGGAATATTTCCCAGGTCGCCGGGATGATCTGTGTGATTACGGGATATACTTCCGCGCACGAATACGCGGAATACCCGATTCCGGTGGACGTCACGGGATTATTCGCGCTGCTGCTGGTTATTTACGTGACGTACCGGACGATTGATCAGCGTAAAGAGCCACTGCTTTACGTTTCGATCTGGTATTACGCCGGCGCGCTGCTCTGGTTCCTTACCTCGTGGGCGTTTTTAGGTGGGACCGGCCAACGGTACGGCGTCTACGACGCGGTCTGGACCTGGTTTTATGGACACCAGGTATTTGGTCTATGGGTAACACCGCTGGCGATTGGCGTCACCTATTATATCGTCCCGCGCGAGGCAAAACGGCCCCTCTTCAGCCATTCCCTTTCATTGATCGGTTTCTGGATGCTGGTCACGACTTACGCGCCGGTAGGCGCGCATCACCTGCTTCAAGCGCCTATTCCTTCGTGGGAAAAAGTGATCGCGATTGTGCAGAGTGTGATGCTGCTGATTCCGGTCTACGTATTTCTCACGAATATATGGGTAACCATGCGGGGCCGGATTGGCCGGATCGAAGAATCGCTGGCGCTCCGATTCGTGGTCGCAGGGACGATCTGGTACTGGGTCGTTTCAACGCAGGGAACCCTTGAGGCCCTGATTTCGGTGCAGCGGCTGACGCATTTCACCAACTTTGTAGTCGGACATTCACATAATGGCTTGCTTGGCTTTGCCGGGTTTATCGCCGCCGGCGCCATCTATGACGTGCTGCCGCAAGTGACCGGACATCCGATCTACAGCGCCCGTCTCGCGAATTTTCAATACTGGCTCATGTTGATCGGGCAGACCGGATTTTTCTTTATTCTCACGATTGCCGGTCTGATTCAGGGAAGCGCCTGGCTGAACGGCGAATCGGTCTACCGCGTGCTCGTCGAGCTGCATATCTATATGATCTGGCGCGCGTGGGTCGGAACGTTTATTGTGATGGGCGCTTATGTGCAGTTCTATAACGTTGTAATGACGGTGCGGGGCGCGCGCCCGCAGCGGGAGGAGTATGAGCCGGTGATTGGTTATGCGGATCAGGAACTCCTGGCGGCGCAGGGTCTTCCAGCAGGTAACGGATACGCCGCTCAGACGGGAATTTCAAAACCATGAAAATGCAGATGACCGATAAGGTTTTTGCCATTGGATCCTGGTTAATCTTTGTCACCGCCGGTTTCGCGGTGGCCGTATTTCCGGCGTTTCAACTGATCCGGATTCCACCCTCGGATATCGCCCGCCGGCGCACGCCTTTGGAAGAGAGGGGACGCCAGGTTTTCATCCAGAACGGCTGCACGTACTGCCATTCCCAGTACATCCGGCCGCAGGATTGGGATCATGGAGCGGTACGCGTTTCTCAGGCCGGAGATTATGTGTATGACTCGCCGCAGCTTCTTGGATCAGAGCGTACGGGCCCCGATCTCTCCCAGGAAGGCGGTGTACGATCTGATGACTGGCACCTGGCGCATTTTATGAACCCCCGGTTTACTCGACCCGCGTCGGAAATGCCTCAATTCGTTTTTCTCAGCCACAGCGCCACGGAACGCTTTATCCTCAAAGGCGGATTGATTCGGGACGCTAAGGGCGCGGTGGCTGATGATGAGGTGACAGCGCTCATCGCTTATATCCAGTCACTGGGCGGCAAGATGGCGGACGCGCGGATGAAACGGCTTGACGTCTGGCGGAAAGCGATGCAAAAGGCTTATCTCCGGGGCGAGGATAAGAACTTCGCTTATATACAAACGCTTGTGCCCGAGCCGTGGCGGAGGCTGCCGAATCCGTATCCTCCAACACCAGCGGCGCTGCAGCGCGGCCGCTTTATTTATTATCAGGAATGTGTGGGATGCCACGGCAATTTTGGCGATGGAAACGGCCCGGCCGCGAAGTATCTCTTTCCCAAACCGGCGAATTTCTCGGCGCTTCGCCGGATCGGGGCGTCCGGAGGGCTGCTCTACTACCAGATTATGAACGGCATTACAGGAACGGCGATGATGTCTTTCAAGCGAGATCTGGAAAGCGCAAAAATATGGGATGTCTCGAACTACATCGCCGTTAATTTTATCGGGCACAGCGATGGCGACACCGCTCCGCACGGTGTGGATGAATCACAGGAGCCGGTGGACCCGAATGCGCCCGGACCCCCGGACCCGGATACCATCAACACGCCGCCACCGACTTCGCCAGCGCTCCAACCGGACCAGAACGCCATTTGGCGGCATCGTCGCCCCACACGAGGCTTTCCGACGTACCGTACGAAAAAGGCGCTGGCGGCGCCGGGAGGGGCGGTTGGCCATGCGCCGTACTACCCGCCGAAAGGAGTGAAGCGCCGATGATCTGGCACAACACGATGATCTGGCACGATATCAAGCTGTATGTCTTTCCGGTGGGAGCGGATTTCCTCAGTCACCTCTGGATGGGCGTGATCTTCCTCTTCTGGTGGATGTCGCGCTGCGCCGGCGATCCCGACACGTCCGTTCGCTCGGCCCGGCTGCCCATGGGCGGCGAGGAGTGGTGGTGGTCCACCACGGGCGCCGCGCCAGCCGATCCAAAACCAGCCCCAGCGGACTCGAAGGCGGCGCCCCGGCGCCGCGGCCGGCGGCGAATTCCAATCGTCTTCGCCGGGCTGGTGTTCATTTTCGTGGTGGGGACTGCAATTCCGCTCCTCACCTGGGCGGTCGCGGAGCATCCCGCTCGGGTGGGAGCGAGAATCCTGCCACCTCCGGAGATGAATCCATGACCGGCGGCATCGCGTTTTATCCCTGGATGGTTGATTGGCGCAGTGTCAGTGAGATTCTGCTGGGTGGATCGTCTGCGGTCGTCATTCTTTATCTCTGGCTGCGGGTAGGCCGCGACCGGAAAAACGATCGGCCTATCGGCGACCATCCTCCTATCACGGACTACGCGGGCCTCGTGCAATCCGGCTCCAATAAAGTGCCTACGTTTTTAGGGCTTCTTATGGTGGTGGTCAGCCTCTGGGCCATCGGTTATATTATCAATGTGCATCTGCATGGCGGTCTGGATTATTGACAACTGCGCGTCGGCCGCGTATTCTCAATCGATTCTGATCCGCGAGCTTGAGCCGGATTGGCGAGTGTGAATTATGGACCCGGTAACCGAATACCAGCGCATCCGCGAGCGAGAACGAATGGATCGGGAGATCCAGGCGGACACCAAAGACCTCTACAAGCGTGAGTTAGAAGAGGCCGAAAAAGCGCACGAGAAAGATATTGCCGTTGGCCTGCAGCGCGGCTGGCTGCGAGGTTGGGGCGATTGGCGTACGTGGACATGGGTCCTGCTCTTTATTGTGGTCGGCGGTCTCACGCCGTACGTCTGCTTCTATCTCTGCGGGCACACGTCGCAAACCCACTGGCATCTCGGCTTCCCACCCACCGGACCGGGATAGCCGCGCAAAGTTTCAACCGGAGATCACCCTGGCGAGATGGTGATTCTCAATTTGATGGCGGATGACGTGGTCAGATACGTGAAATCGATCTGCAATGTCACTTATTTCATCATCCCCGACTGATCTGCTCGACAGTTCTTGCTGCACCAGCTTCGCAGGCGCCAAAAACTCAGCAGCAAACGCCCGGTTCCTCTGCTGACGCTCGGAGCGTGCCGGTGATACGATCACTGGATCGTCAGTGCGCGAATTCAACCACTCGAAGAGCGCCCGGCAGAAGTGGTACCTCTTCGAATGTTCGTTCCGCTTTGTCACAATGAAACCGGGGCTTCCGTTTTTGCCGACGGCCAGCAATCCATCCACAAAATCCAATTCCGACGACTCGATGATCGCGCGTGGAAGCTCGGAGGAATCGATCTGGAGGACTTTGCCAATGTCGTCTATCGATTCAAAAATATGTCCGTTAGCTCCTACGATCTGTCGAAGAGTTTGCGCCGCACGATAGCCCTGGTCCCAGGGCCGCCCATTGACGCCGTCGGTCAGCGTTCGCCGGAGAGCGATCAATCCGGTAAGTCGGCACTGTAGGGACGCGAGGTCGTCGAGACCGCGCCGGAGCCGATGGGACTGGTTTGAAAGCGACGCCGGGTCGGCGATGTTGAGAAAGTCGTCAAGAAGGGATGGTGGTAAATCGGCTGCCGTCTTGAGTATCGCGTCACGTTGTTCTGAATCTAGATCATAAGGATCAAGTCCAAGTTCGGCGCTGGCAATACAGAATTGTCGTTCATCCTCATCAACTTGCTGAATTGCGTCCCACTCATCAGCAAGAAGCGTGTTCTGGACACCGCGCTCATGCAGCCGGGCAATAACCGCATTAAGAAAGCGCGTAACTTCGTCGCGGAATTCGCTGAGCGGCAATCGAGTCGAGCCGCCTTTAACGAAACGCAGATTGTTGGCCGGCATCTCGAGAGGGTTACACTCCAGATACACCGACTCGCCGAGGGGAACCACACGCAAGGCAGGAATTGCATAGCCTTCTCGAGCGTTGAAGAGGCAGTGGCGCTCGTCGTAGGTGTCTTGTGCCGCCCGGCCGGGAACCATCAATTCGTACTGAAGCGCCCACCAATGGGTTGCGATCCATTCAGCCAGCGGATACAGCGGAAGCGTGATGCTGTCTCGCACGATACAGGACACACGATCAGCCAGGGTCGTGACAATTTCGCCGTCGACAGTAAGCTTCAGGTTGGCCCACGTCGCCCGCAACTCCGGTCCCTGTACGCCGTGAGGCTTCTGCCAGTCGAATTCCACATGGAAATTACTCATAAATCGCGTCAATCCCCCTTGGCCATTCGTCCGGCGATAGCGCCCAGCCTTTGTACTCGCCTTTCGTCCGGTTCACGAGTCTCGCCTCGTATACCGTGTCTCCATCCTTATACCACGCGTAGCGAGGAAAGTCACCTTCCCAGGGAGTCCCTATCGCGCCGCACCGCACGGCTTTTCGGAGCCATTCCTGCAATTCAGGCAGCCTGTTAAGAAACGACCGGTCACAGATCGTCGCGTCACCTCTTGGACGTGGGACGCCGGCGAAGGACTTTGTATCTTTGTGCTCCGGGCTGCCAACGTAAGCGACACGTTGAGAGAGTTCGTCGAGGTTATACTCGATCAGCGGTCCGAGGAGTCTGCGAGTTAAGGGACGATGTCGTTTGGGCGCTTTCATATTCTGTTCACCAAGCCGGCTCAACCAGAGATATAATGGTATCTAGTGCATCATGGGCGCAAGAATACCGGCAGTCGTCGCCCCCATTATTGGGGGTTAGGGGGCCAGCGACGACTGCCGGAGGATTTACGCCGAGCCAGCGCTAGACGCCAGATCATTTTCTCGCTGGCGTGATTCATGTCCTGCGACTGTTGTGCAGCGGGCAGCCGCGCTTTTTATGCAGGGAGACAACAATGCCAATTACATGGGACGAAACACAATCCTATCTTCTGAACCTGAGCCAGCTTCACGACGCTGTGCTGGCCCGCATGGAGGAGGAGGCTCGCCGGGATCATTTTCCAATCATCGACCGGGTAGGGGGCAATCTCTGCTACTTGCTGTCTCGAGCGATCGGCGCTCGCCGCGTCTTTGAGCTCGGATCTGGCTACGGCTACAGCACGCTCTGGTTCGCCAAAGCGGTGCGTGAAAATGGCGGTGGCGAGGTACATCACACGGTGTGGCACAAAGATTTGCACGACCGGGCACGGGCCAATATCTCCGAGGCCGGTTACGATGACATCGTCCGGTTCCATCTCGGGGAGGCGGTGGAGACGCTTCGTGGCGTTGACGGTCCGTTCGATGTTCTGTTCAACGACATCGATAAGGATGGCTACCCCGCGAGCCTACCGGTCATGAAGGAAAAACTGCGCGTGGGCGGCCTCATTATCATCGACAACATGCTGCACCACGGGTCCGTTTTTAATTCCACCGACACGAGCGCCTCCGCCAACGGCGTCCGAGAATTCACCCGGCTGCTGCAGGCGGATAACGACTTCGTCTCCCAGCTCATTCCTATCCGGGACGGAATTACCGTGGCGCTGCGAATCGGGTAACGGATGAAGGATGAAGGATGAATCAAGAGCGCCTGCGCACATCGCGCCCCGCGCATTGGTCACCGGTCCTCCGTCCTTCGTCCTCCGTTCCCCGTCTCACACACTCGCCGTCTTCCGTCCGCGCTCTTCTACCGCTTCAGCTCAGATCGGAATTTCGCGCGGAATTCGCTGATCTCCGGCGCAATGACATATTTGCAGTACGGCTCGTTCGGATGCCGCGCGTAATAGTTGTAGTGATACGCCTCGGCGTGGTAGAAGTTCGTGTACGGAACCACCTCCGTTACCACCGGGTTCTTCCAGAGATGATCGGCGGTGATCGCCTGGATCTCCTGCTGCGCGTCTTTCTTCTGCGCATTGTCCCGGTAGAAGATGATCGAGCGATACTGCGTTCCCACATCTGGTCCCTGCCGGTTAGGCGTGGTGGGATCCCGCATCGTGAAAAAAACCTGCAGGAGGTCGTGGTAGGAGATAACGGCCGGATCGAAAACGATCTGCAGCGTTTCCGCGTGCCCGGTCGTGCCAGTCTCAACCTGCCCGTAACTCGGGTAGGGCGTATGTCCGCCGGCGTAACCCGGCGTCACCTTCTCAACACCCTTCAACTGCTTGAAGATCGCCTCCATGCTCCAGAAGCACCCGCCCGCGAAGTCCGCGGTTTCTGGCGCCGACTTCGTCGCTGACGTTCTTACGGTCGCCGAGACCGTCGCTGGCGCGGCGCCGAGCGCCGGCGAAGGGATCAGCGCCTGCGCTAACCCAATCACGAGCGCGCCCATCCCAAATTGAATCTGTTTGATATTCATGCCCACTCTTGCTCTCCTGAAATACTCAAAAACCATCATTCGCTGTTAGTTGTCCCTACAATTGGTTTTACGCCTGCAGCCGGTCTCGAAACTTCTCCCTCAGCTTCGCAATCTTCGGGCTGATCACCATCTGGCAGTACGGTTGAGACCGGTTGCGCTGATAATAATCATCGTGATACTCCTCGGCCGGGTAGAACTGGTTGAAGGGCGTAACTTCCGTGATGATGGGATCGCGCCAGACGTGCGCTGCCTCAAACTCCGCGATAATCTCCCGGGCCGTCTGTTCCTGTTCAGAGCTGCAGTAGAAGATAGAGGATCGATATTGCGTTCCCACGTCGGCGCCCTGGCGATTCAATGTCGTAGGGTCGTGCAGCGTAAAGAATACCCGCAGCAGATCCGCAAACGAAATTACGGCGGGATCGAAGGTGATCCCCACAGCCTCGGCGTGGCCTGTGGCGCCTGAGCAGACCTGCTCATAGGTCGGGTTTGCTCTTGCGCCGCCCGTATACCCGGACGTTACCGTCTCAACGCCGCGAAGCTCTTGGAAAATCGCCTCGATACACCAGAAGCAGCCTCCGGCAAGTATGGCCACCTCTCGAGTCCCCGGCGCGCGGTCCACCGCATCTGTCATGGTTCAGATCCTCCCCCGGGCGCATCAGCCCATGCTTAAAAGAGGCTGATGCGCGCCGCAGGTTCCAACTCTATACTACCACTTGACCTTTTTGGGCGCCTCGGGAAGAGGATGGCTGACAAGGTAGTCCTCGTACGTGCCATTGAAATCAATGAGCGCCTTCGGAGTGAACGAGAGCACGCGGGTGGCCACTTCCGAAATAAGGTCCCGGTCGTGCGATACCAGAAACACTGTGCCCGGAAAGAGCGAAAGACCCTCGCCAAGAGCCGAGACCGCCTCCAGATCCAGGTGATTTGTTGGTTCATCAAAGATGAGGACCGGGTCCTTTTGCATCATCAGTTTCGCCATAAGCAGCCGGGCCGTCTCTCCCCCGGAAAGCGTCTCCGTCGACTTCTGGCTGTCGTCTCCACTGAAGAGCATACGTCCGAGAACGCCCCGGACGAACTGCTGGCCTTCTCCCGTATCGAACTGCATCATCCATTCCAACGCCGTCATGCCTGGGTCGATGAGCGATCGGTAATCCTGCGGGTAGTACCCCCAGGTAACCCCATGCCCCCATTTCACCTCCCCGGAATCAAGCGGCAGGTCGCTGATGAGGCAGCGAAGCAGCGTCGTTTTACCCACCCCGTTTCCACCAATCACAGCCACCCGGTCGCCCCGCATGATCTCTAAGTTCAGGTTTTTCAGGACCGGCTTCCCATCGAACGATTTTGATAGGCCCTTAACACTGAGCACCTCCCGGCCGGTCGCCTTGAGCTGCTCAAACCGGATATAGGGTCGCTGGATGTTAGACTTCTTCAGCTCTGTAGGCGCCAGACGTTCGATCTCTTTCCGGCGAGACTGCACCTGGCTGGACCGCTGTCCGGCCGCAAAACGCGCCACAAACTCCTGGAGCTGCGCGATCTTTTTCGCTTTGTCCCGGTTCTCGTTTTCGACCGTCTGACGCGCCTGGATCTTATGCTCAACCATGTCATCATAATCGCCTGGATAAACGATGATAGTGTCATAGTCAATATCCGCAATATGTGTGCAGACGGCGTTCAGAAAATGACGATCGTGTGAGATGACGATTAAGACACCCTCGTAGTCGTGAAGGTATCCTTCCAACCAGTGAATTGACTCCAGATCCATGTGGTTGGTCGGCTCGTCCAGAAGCAGGGCGTCCGGCCCGCCATAGACGGCCTGCGCTAACAGCACGCGGAACTTGAAGTCCGTTGGAAGGCTGCGCATCAGATCGTGATGGCGTTCATTCTCGATGCCGATACCCCGGAGAATATCCTCGGCCTCCACTTCCGCCATGTACCCGTTCTCATCGGCGATCGTAGATTCAACTTCTGTGAGACGCTCGATTAACGCATCGGTGATCTCCGGCGAGTCCGAGATCGCATCCCGTTCCTTGATGGCGTTCCAGAGCACGGCGTTGCCCATGATCACCGTATCAATAATCCGTTCGTCGTCGAAGGCAAACTGATCCTGGTGAAGAACCCCCACCTTTTTGGGCAGTATGATCTTTCCATCATTGGAAGGCTCAATCTCCCCGGTTAATATCTTCATGAACGTGCTTTTTCCGGCGCCATTTGGCCCGGTAAGCCCGTATCGATTTCCAGGGCTGAACTTCGCCGATACATTGTCGAAAAGAGTACGCGCGCCGTACCGCTTGGTAACACCACTAACGATGATCATTTCCTGAATTGTTTCCTGTCCGTAATTAATCTCGATCAGACGCGCCGGGATTATGGTCAATCTAAATCCGCTGACGACATTTTCTTGCAGGTGATAGTGTAACACACTCGCCCGTGTGGAATGAAATACGGGACCGGAGAAAGAAGCCGCGCGAAGGCCGATCGGGTGGCGTGTGCGGCGATTACTGGGCCAGCGGAAGGGTGACCGTAACGAGCGTGCCGCGATTTACATCGCTCGAAATTTGCAGCGAGCCTCCGAACGCTTTGAGGATACTTTCGCTGATCGCGAGGCCGAGGCCGGCGCCGCCATCGCTCCGGGAACGGGCCGAGTCAACCCGGTAGAAGCGCTCGGTGACGTGCCCAAGATGCTCCGGCGGAATCCCTTCCCCGGTGTCCTCAATCCGTGCGATCACGTTATTGCCTTCGATGTGCGCGATAACGCCAATCCGGCCGCCGGGCGGCGTATGGCGCTGAGCGTTTTGAAGCAGATTATCAAAGACACGGAACAGGTATTCGTCGGCGCCTTCGACCACCAGAGGTGTTTTCGGCAGGTCCACGTCGATCGTGATCGCGGACGGATCCCTGTCCATCGCCATGTCCGCCGAACGCCGCAAAACCGAACGGAGGTCCAGCGGCCGGCGGATCGCGGCAAGCTGCCCGCTGTCCGCGCGAGCCAGCGTTAGAAGCTCCTCGATCAGTCGCTGCATCGTGTCGGCCGCGTGATCCGCGATGGTGAGCGCCTGCCGGTACTCCTCGGTCGTGCCCTCGCCGCTCAGAGCTTCGCTGGTAGTCAGCTTGATCCGGGTGAGCGGAGTCCGGAGCTCATGCGAAGCGTCGGCGGTGAACTGCCGCTGTCGCTCAAAGGC
>DASRZA010000278.1:0-3602 GCA_035686845.1 Armatimonadota bacterium
CTCTGGGCGCGCACGGTGCCCTGTCAGCAGTGCCGCGCGGCCATTCCGCTGCTCAAAACGCTCTGGCTCTGCAAAAAGGAGAAGAAGCGAGTTCTCCTCAAGCTCCAGCCCAACGCCGACCGCACAGCCGTCGACTTTGCGATTGAGTCCGGCGTTCCCGAGGGGGGCAAAAACGCGTCTCAACGCCGGGAACACGACAAACAGATCGGGCAGGGCACCATGCACCGTAAAGGCGCCTGGTGCCCCTGCTGCGGCAAACCCGGAACTGTTTCGATGACCATGTCTGATATCCGGCGAGAAGCGATGGCCGGTCATCTTGGCGCCGTAATGACCGCCGTGGTCGTTCAGAGAACGGTTCCGCGGCCGAGCGGCCGGGGCATGATGGAGGTGAAGGCGTACCGCCTTCCCACCGATGGGGAGCGCTGCCTCGCGGAGGAGGCGAAAGACCATCTCAAAGAACTCTTCGCTGGAATACCATTCGGCCTGCCGGAGGAGCCGACTCCGACGCCCGGAATCGGAGCAAGCCGGGCGTTTTCCGTCCCCCTCTACGGCTTCGACCGCTGGTATAAGCTCTTTACCCCGCGGCAGTTGCTGTCGCTTGGAACATTCGTGAAATATACACGGGAGGCGCGCTCGGCTCAGAAGCCGGAAGGTTATCCTGCGAACTGGATGGAGGCGATTGGCGCCTATCTTGCCATCGGTGTGGATCGGCTGTCGGACAGGAACAGCAGCGTTCAGGCGTGGGACAACACCAGCGAGTGCATGGGGCATACATTCACCAGGTTCGCGTTTCCCGTCGTTTGGGACTTCGGCGAACCCAATGCCATCAGCGACACGCTTGGGAGCTACGCCGGCGCCATAGACTGGATCGCAAGATATATCTCCGAATCGCTCGAGGCCAACTCTCGAGCCTCCGGCGTCGAGGTTGTCAATCGAAGCGTCATCGCGGATTGCGGCGGCCCATATGACGTGATCCTTACCGATCCTCCTTACTACGACGCAATTCCGTATTCGGACCTGATGGACTTCTTCTACGTCTGGCTGCGCCGCACTCTCGCCGGCCTATCGCCCGGCATCGACGCTGCGATGACGGCGGAGCTCGCGCCAAAATGGGATCATGAAACGAGTGACGGCGAACTCATCGACGACGCAAGCCGGTTTGGCAACGACCGTGAGAAGTCGAAGTCAGCCTACGAAGAGGGAATGTTCCGTGCCTTTAAATCCTGCTGGGAGTCTCTCGCCTCTGAAGGCCGGCTTGTGATTGTCTTTGCGAGCAAACAGCCCGACGCCTGGGAAACGCTCGTTTCGGCGATTATCCGGGCCGGGTTCGTCGTCGATGCAAGCTGGCCTATTCAAACCGAAATGGGTAACCGGTTGCGAGCGACCGCTTCAGCCGCGCTCTCGTCTTCGATCTGGCTGGTCTGCCGGAAACGGCCGCCGACGGCTCGGCCGGGCTGGGATACCAGGATGTTGGAGGAGATGCGCTCCAATATCTCCGATCGCCTCCGCGATTTCTGGGACGCTGGCATCCGCGGACCGGACTTTGTCTGGGTCGCGACCGGCCCGGCTCTCGAAGCCTACAGCAAGTATCCCGCCGTCAAAAAGACGAATGATCCTGGCGAGGAGCTCAAAGTGGGCGAGTTCCTCAAGCAGGTGCGCCGCCTCGTCGTCGAATTCGCCGTCAGCAGGCTCCTCTCTCCGGAGGGCGGCGACGCCGGCGACGCGGCCGAGCTGGATGACGTCACCACCTACTATCTTCTCCATCGCAATAGCTTTGGTCTCGGTGACGCTCCCAGCGGCGCCTGCATCCTCTACGCCGTCTCATGCGGGCTTTCCGAACGCGATCTCGCCGACCGGCTCGATATTCTATCTCGCAGCGGCGGCATGGCCGCCGCTCACGAAGAGGATGACGGCGATGATAACGACATCGACGACGAGCCCGAGCCCGTCGAAGAGGGCACGGGCAGCGCCATGCGGCTCAAGTCCTGGCGGCAGCGAAACCGTCCCGGGATGGGATTTGAGCCGTCTTCCGACGTGCGCACCGGCCGCCGCGCCCGCCGCCCCGACCCGGATCCGGTTCTCGCTGGCCTGGAAGACGATCCAGGGGCGAAGCAAATTGCTTCGCTCCTACCGGACCCGGCGCCGGGCCGGGTATTCCGGAACGCCCCGCCGCTCATCGACCAGGTTCACCGGCTCATGCATCTCTGGCAGGCGAGCGATCAGGCCGCCGTGGATCGCTACATCAGCGATCGGGGGATTCGACGCAGCGCTCTCTTTCCCCGGCTCCTCCAGGCTCTAATCGAACT
The DNA here is from genome assembly GCA_035686845.1 of Armatimonadota bacterium. Lineage (GTDB taxonomy): Bacteria > Armatimonadota > DASRZA01 > DASRZA01 > DASRZA01 > DASRZA01. The sequence continues at coordinate 2,307 of DASRZA010000278.1, forward strand.
GGCAGGCCGCGATTCTCGCGATAGCGAGGAGCACACTCTCCTCCAGCGCATCAGCAACCAGATCAAGCCGGTCGGTCCCTCCACGCCCCCCACTCAGCTTCCGCTGTTAGACACTGAACCGCCCGAAGAGCAGGCGCCAGGTACGGAGCGCGAGGCGCCAGGTACGGGGAGCGAGGCGCTTTCGATTCATCCTTCATCCCTCATCCTTCATCCTTCCCCTCCCGTCCTCCGTCCTTCGTCCTCCGTCCGCGCCCCACGCCCTGCTCCCGACACCCGAATTGAGGTTGCTCATGCCTGAACTTCCCTGGAAACCCTGGATATCGGCGCTGACATTGCGCCCCGAAGTGCAGAAAGACGACATTACCCTCAGCCTTTTCGCCGCCAGCCTGTATGATGCGGTGATGGATAAGGGCAGCGTCATGTACCGCGATCCGGCAGAATTCTTCGGTCTCACATACACGACCAACAGCCTCCGAGACCTGGCCAGGGACGTGCTGCAGCGGCTGGCCGGTAAGAATGACCGCAGCGTGCGGCAGTTGGCGCTCACGTATGGCGGCGGAAAAACCCACGCGCTCTTAACGCTCTATCATCTGGTCAATGATCCGGCAAAACTCCCGCGTCAATCGGCCTCGGTCGACCGGATCTTGAGCGCTGCCGGAATGCGCACGGCGGAAGGTCCGCCGCGTGCCCGCGTCGCGATCCTGCCGTTCGATCAGATCGACGTCGAAAAGGGGATGGAGGCCCGCTCCCCCTCCGGCGCCGTGCGGCGGTTCAAGCTTCCCTGGTCGCTCTTAGCCTGGCAGTTAGGGGGCGAAGAGGCGATGGCGGCTCTCGGCGGCCCGGAAGACGGCGAGCGGCTCTCACCACCGGCCACCAACGTGCTCACTGAAATTCTCGGTTTTCCGGCCCGGAACGGCCTCGCTACACTCATCCTCATCGATGAGGTGATTCTCTGGGCACGCACCATGTTCGGCCTCGATCCCGAGTGGGGGAATCGAATCCAGGATTTCTTCCAGTATCTCACGCAGGCGGCGGCCGGCGTGGATCGCTGCGCGATCGTCGCCTCCATCCTGGCAAACGACCCGAAGAGCAACGACGAAAAAGGCCGCGAGTTGGCCCGCCGGCTGGAAGAGGTGTTCCGCCGCGGCAGCGAACAGAGCGTGGAGCCGGTGGCAAAGGAAGATGTCGCCCAGGTGCTCCGACGCCGCTTCTTCACCCCCGATTCCACGAGTGATACCGAGAAATTCGTGGCCCGTGCCGATGAGGCGCTTGTCGGGGTCACAAAGCTCAATAAGA
>DASRZA010000279.1:0-14634 GCA_035686845.1 Armatimonadota bacterium
CCGCCCGGTCCTTCGTCCCTCGTCCTCCGCCGCCCGGTCCTTCGTCCCTCGTCCTCCGCCGCCCGGTCCTTCGTCCCTCGTCCTCCGCCGCCCAGTCCTTCGTCCTTCGTCCTCCGCCGCCCGGTCCTTCGTCCCTCGTCCTCCGCCGCCCGGTCCTTCGTCCCTCGTCCTCCGCCGCCCGGTCCTTCGTCCCTCGTCCTTCGTCCTTCGTCCTCCTACGGACAGCCGGGATCGTCAAACCCATTCACGTAATAGTTATGGTTCTTGCAGTTACTGGCGTTCAGGAAGCCCGCGAAGACGCCGTTCTGGGTGTGGCCGTCTAAGAAGAGAAAAATGTCGTTCTTCTGGCCCTGCGCGGGTGTCGGGATTCCGTTTACCAGGGGCCGATGCTTGGTACACCACGTGATGACCGTGTTTTCGGCCGGCGTCTTTAAGAAGAGCTGCCGGGCGTAATCGGGATCGGGCATCCCACCGGTGTCGGCCGCGGCGGCGGTCTGCTGGTTGGCGGCCCATCTCATCAGTCCATACGACTGAACCGACATCTGCGTATCAAGTCCCTGGCTCACCGCGAACTCGTCCGGGCCATCATAGTTGTCCCAGCCGCTCTTCGTCGTCGTGCTCAGGTCGTTCGGATTGTCGTCGAGATTATCCGGGCAGTGGAGATCGTCTTTGCTCTGCAGATACTGCGGCACGACGATCTCATTCTGAGCGTTCGCCACGCCAAGCAGCATACGGAAACCGTTCAGGTCCGTGCCGGCCGGTAAGCCGCCCAGCGAGTGATAGGCTGTCTGCTGGTTTGCCGGCCACTGCGGCGTATCCCACAATCCCGGCGGATAGCCGAGCGTATCCTTATTGAACAGCACCATCGCCTGGTAGATTTCGTGCAGGTTGGACTGGCACTTCGCCTGGCGCGCACGCTCTCGCGCCGTCGCGAAGACGGGCAGCAGGATCGCGGCCAGTATAGCTATGATGGCTATCACCACCAGCAGCTCGATCAGCGTAAACCCGCCCCTCTGTTTTCGTCGCGTATCGTTTGTCATTATCTCAGCAATCCAGCGTTAATCATAAGTCGGGCACGCTCGGACCCTGCCTCGCGCCCCGGACCTCTCTCCCGACCTCTCCCCGAAACGGGAAGAGGGGCCTATGTTCGAGCGTTTCAACCTCTCTCCCGACCTCTCCCCGAAACGGGAAGAGGGGCCTATGTTCGAGCGTTGGTCTCTCACACTCACGCTCTCACCCGTCCCCCTCCATCTTTGCTCTGCGGATCTCTGCGGATTTCTGCGTCTCGGCGGTGGGTTTTTTGATTCATCCTTCATCCTTCATCCTTTAGCGGTCCTCCGTCCTCCGTCCGCGCCCCGAACGGCGTCGGTCTTATTTATTCTCATCGATGAGTCCATTTCCAGTTACCGGATGATCTGCCGTGCCACTGGTGGAAAATGGCGTGAACACCTTGGGCAGCACCTTGCCGTCTAAGAACAGCACCAGGTCATTTTTCCCATTGTCCGGCGTTGGAATGCCGTTGACGAAGGGCCGGTGTTCGGTACACCAGGTGACCACGGTGTCGCTGTCCGGGTGGACGAACCGGAGCTGCCGGGTGTAATCGGGGTTGGCATATACGTCTTTATACGGCGGCGGCGTGGTGATGCCAAAGTCGTCCGGATAGGGCGAGACACACCCTGGATCGCCAGGAAGGCGGCAGAGCGAGTATTTCATGGTTGAGACCGGGTTATCCGGACCGCTGCCGGCATAGTTCCATGACGCCTGCGCGGCCGCATAGAGATCCGGGCCATCGTAGCTGTCGTAGCCCTGGTGCGCAGTCCAGGGGCCGGCGAAGCTATTCGGGCCCGAAGTAATGGCGTAGCTGATGTCGGTGGGGTCCGTAACCGGATCGTCGGGACAGCGCAGATCCTGCAGCGTGAGATACGCCGATTGGTTCGATAAATAGTTCACCTGGTTATAGGGGTCCGCCGCGTTGGGATCGGGCCCGAGCGCGACCCGGGGCGAGTCCTTCCCGAGCAGCAGCAGCAGTCCCGCTGTCCAGGCCTGCTCCGGCGCGGTGTTGTAGACGTTCCCATTCGGATTGCGATCCCATAAACCGGGCGGAAACCCGCCTTGGTCCTTGTTGTAAAGCTCTAACGCCTGCCCGATCTTCGCCAGGCTGCTCGAACAGGCGTTGCGCCGGGCATGTTCCCGCGCCGCGGCGAACACCGGCAGCAAGATAGCAGCTAAGATAGCGATAATCGCGATAACGACGAGCAGCTCGATCAACGTAAAGCCGCGCCCGGACCCCCCGACCCCCTGCATGCGGGAGCGGCGAAGTCCACACGAACCTATATCCCCTGGACCGCTGCCTTCCCCCTGCATGCGGGAGCGGCGAAGTCCACACGAACCCATATCCCCTGGACCGCTGTCTTCCCCCCGCGTTCGGGAGCGGCGAAGTCCACACGAACCTATATCCCCTGGACCGCTGCCTTCCCCCTGCATTCGGGAGCGGCGAAGTCCACACGAACCCATATCCCCTGGACCGCTGCCTTCCCCCTGCATTCGGGAGGGGCGAAGTCCACACGAACCGGTATCCCGTGGACGGCTGTCTTCCCCCCGCATGCGGGAGGAGTGAAGTCCACACGAACCCATAACCCCTGGACGGCTGCCTTCCCCCCGCATGCGGGGGGATTGAGGGGGGTCCGGCCGGGATTTCTTCTGGAGCATATATGTCATCATCGGCAGTCCTGGCTTTTGAACCCATTCACGTCATCCGGCGCGCACCCACTATTAGAGGTCGTTCCGTCAGGAAGCGGTCCGGCGTAGGTCATTCGCCTTACGCTGCCGTCCCAGAAGAGAAAAATATCATCCAGCTGCGCTGCCTTCGGGGTTGGAATGCCATTGACTCGCTGCCGGTGCTGCGTACACCACGTTATAACGGTATTCGCCGCGGGGTAGAGCAGGTCTAACTGCCGGCCAAGCTGCTCCTCGCTCCCCGAGACCGGCGCCCGGCTTAGCGTGTATTTCTCGACGGCGTTTGGAGCGTTCACGCCAATGCTGAGCGCATATTCATCCGGGCCATCATAGCTGTCATAGCCAATGGTGGTTTGGGTACTCAGGTTGTATGGCGGGGTCAGACTGGCGGCGCCGGCGCTCAACAGGTCCGGCTTCGTATCGAATGGGTCATCCGGGCAGTGAAGCGAAGCCAGGCTTTTCAGATACGTCGGATAGAGCGCCACCAACCCGGTCTGCGTGCGCGGCCCCGGGTTCGTTCCCCAGATAGCCGGTGGAAACGCCTCGTAATCCAGCCGGTAAAGCTTGACGGCTTCGTAGATCTGATGCAGGTTCTCTTCGCACGTGGAACGCCGAGATCCCTCCCTTGCAACACCAAAGACGGGAATGATAATCGCGGCCAATATGGCGATAATCGCGATGACTACCAGTAGCTCGATGAGTGTGAAGCCGGATCCGGGTCGCCGGCCGGCAAAACCCGGCGAATCGATGGGCGCAAGCGCCGGCAGTGATCGCGAATCGTTTTTCACTATTTCAGTCCCTGTTCGCATTATGATCCATTTGCTGCCCCGATGGCGCCTTCTTAAAAACTAACGTGGAGTTGATATGGCGTCGCTATCACAGCCTCATGACCCGAACTAGAAGACGAGACGGCTGTAAGTCCTGTTCCATGAGGCGTGGACGGAGGACGGAGGACGGTGAGTGTGTGAGTGTGTGAGTGTGTGAGTGTATGAGTGTGTGAGTGTGTGAGTGTATGAGTGTGTGAGTGTGTGCGACGGTGAGTCTTTGGTTCACCCTTCGTCCTTCCGCCTTCATCCTTCCAAAGTCCCCCTACGGAGTCACGGTGAACGCCGTCGCAGCCGATCCGGTTGCGTTGGTGACAACGAGACCGCCCGCTCCGCCCGCAGCGCCCCGAGGAACATAGACCCAGAGCAGGTCATCGTTGGCCGTCTGGAAGTACGCCTTGACTCCGTTGAACGTGACGCTATGCGTCGTCGCAAACGCTGTCCCTTGAATGGTTACGAACGTGCCGGCCGATCCACTCGTCGGGCTAACCGACGTGATCGTTGGCGCAGGCGGCGCGAGCACCGTGAATGGAGCCGTTGCAGAGCCCTTTGCAGTTGTCACCTGGATGGTACTGGAGCCCGGCGGAGCGCTATTGGGCACATAAGTCCAGACCAGACCGTCATTCGCTGTCTGGAAGTACGCCTTTACTCCGTTGAACGTCACGCTGCTGGTCGTCGCTAAATTCGTGCCATAGACGTACAGCAGCGTTCCGGGCGTTGCGCTGCCCGGGCGGACCGACGTGATGGCCGGCGCGGGTGGGGCGAGGACGGTGAATGGAGTCGTGACGGAGCCGGCTGCGGTTGTGATCTGGATGATATCTGATCCGAACGGAGCGCTATTGGGCACGTAGGTCCAGACCAGACCGTCATTCGCTGTCTGGAAGTGCGCCTTTACCCCGTTGAACGTCACGCTGCTGGTGGTCGCTAAATTCGTGCCGTAGACGTACAGCAGAGTTCCGGGTGTTGCGCTGCCCGGGCTGACCGATGTGATCGTTGGAGCGCGCTGAAACTCGTACGCGCCCATATCCACAGCGGCGCCGTCAATGCGTGGGTTACCGTCCAGATCGATGATCGTCCCGCTCGAGTCAGTCAGGAACGGCGGCGAGGTTACAACGGCGTTGTTCCCGGCGTCGATGCAGGGAGAGCCGGGCAGGAGGCGCAAATCGCCGTAGTCAGTGGACCCGTTAGTGAAGGGGCTGCGTACAAACAGGGGATCGGCATTGATGTTACCGGTTCCGGAATAGCCGCCCTGCACGTCCGAGTAAGTGACGGTTGGCGAGCTCGTCGGAACGCCTGTAGTAGTTTCGTTGTAAATCTCCGCGCCCGTGTCCCCCCACAGGGTGCAGTTGGTTATGGTCGGGTTGCTAGAGAACCGATTGTCCACCCCTCCGCCGTAGTGAGTCGCGGTGTTTCCGCTGAAGGAGCTGTTGGTCACGGTCGCGCTGCTTGAGGAATCGTTGCGTATCCCGCCGCCCTCGTACGCGCTGTTTCCGCTAAATAGGCAGTTAGTCACGGTTGGGCTGCCTCCATTGTTTAACATCCCGCCACCGAAGGTCGCGGTGTTTCCGCTGCAGGCGCAATTGGTCACGGTCGGGCTTCCGTCGTTGAACATCCCTCCGCCGGCGGCCGCGCTGTTTCCGCTGAAGGTGCAGCGGCTGACGGCCGGGCTGCTGCCTACGTTGTCAAACATCCCGCCGCCATCGAAGGCGCTATTTCCACTGAAGGCGCAGTTCGTGACAGTTGGGCTGCTGCTGGAGTTGTACATCCCGCCGCCGTAGGTCGTGGCGCCGTTGAGACTGGGCGCGCTATTCCCGCTGAACGCGCAGTTCATGATGGTTGGGCTGCTGCTGGAGTTGTACATCCCACCGCCCTCGGACGCGCTTCCATTCTGGAAGGCGAAGCCTTCAATGTTTGCAGTGGGGGGCACGCCGGTGAGAGCCATACATCTCCCGCCCGGACCGCCCGCCGCGGCGCTGGGATCGACGATTGTCTGCCCGGCGCCCGCGCCCTGCAGCGTCAGGCTCTTCGTGCTCCAGGTGATCGACTCGGGATAGGTCCCGGCCGCAACGACAATCGTATCGCCGTTGGCGGCGCCATTGATGGCCGACTGGATCGTCGGATAACTGGCCGATGGAACACTAAGGGTCGCGGCCTGGCCCCGGCCCCCCGCAAGCAGAAAGACCACGATGACCGTGGCAGATAAGGGGAACATTCTGCCGACGAGACGAGAAACGCTTTGCATTTCCATGCTTCCTTATAAAGTCCCGGTAAACTCCCAAAAACTCCGTCGATTGCTCGAAGCAGCGCGTGAAACAAAACACGCGGATCTATCTGAATGCCGTGGATCGAACGAAAGCCCGACTCCGGTAACTCCACAACCCGAAGCTCGTCCATCACACGACGTCGTCTTCCCGGCTGCAGACCCGGACGTAACCGATGCACGGGCGCGGAGGCTACCATCGCCCGGTCGTTCCCCGGCTGCAGACCCGGATGAATCCGGGCTCTGCCCGCGCGAAACCCTCCTTCGAGGGTTAAAAGCCACCCTCTCACCGTCCCGTCATCTCACCGTCCCACATTCTCACCTTCTCACTGTCTCACACACCCACACACCCACACACCCACACACCCACACACCCACACTCACACCCTCATCGTCTCCCGGTACATCTCAACGAGTTTGTAAATGGGATCGGGGATAAGGATCATGACGAGCGCGCCGATGACGAGCATGGGACCGAAGGCGAGCTGATCGGTCCGGTTGAGCCGGCGCAGGAGGATCAGAACAATTCCGATGGCGGCCCCAATCGCGATGGCGATGCCAAATGAGAGCAGTGATGCGAGCAGCGGTAGGTTGGCGCCAATGCCGGCCGCAATGTTGACGTCGCCCAATCCCATCGCCTCACGCCGGTAGGCGATCTCGCCGAACCACTGGATGATCCAGAAGATACCCGCGCCAATGCAGGCGAAAACCAGGCTCGTGGGGATGTTGATGTCGAGGCTGGTCGGCGCCGGCCCGGCGTTGAGGGTGTTCAGATGAACCAGCCAGGCCCGGCCCGTGAGCCCATCGATGATGTTCCAGAGGAACCCAACCAGCAGGAGCGGCACACTCAAAGCGTCCGGAACAATCTTCAGATCATAGTCGATAAAGAAGATGGGCACAAAGAGCGCTATCAGGATCAATTCATGCGCCAGAACGGGGGTAGGAACGAAGCCCTGTGACCAGCCGGCCGCGACGAAGAGCAGTCCGGTCAGAGTTTCAACGAAGAAATAGCGCGCGGAAATGCGCACTCCGCAGCTCCTACAGCGTCCGTGAAGCGCGATCCAGCTAAAGAGGGGAACCAGATCAAGCGTGGTGAGGGTCCGGCCGCAGCGAGGACAGTGCGAGCGGGAGCGGGGAGAGGCAATCGGCTCACCGCGAGGCAGCCGATAGATGACAACGTTGAGGAAACTGCCGATGACAGCCCCGATCACGAAGAGAAAAAGCGCGATAGCCGCTGAGGCAAAATCCATGCCAATCTCCAGTGAGGGTTCACGACAATCGCCCCGCGCACCCTTATTCAGGGCGGGCGGGGCGCCAATTCAAACGCCGGATGATCGATAATCGGGATCGCCGTAGGGGCGAAGCATTCGCTCAAGCGGGTTCGCCATTGAAGGCCTGCCGGCGAATGCTTCGCCCTCACTTGAGAGATCCCGACGCCGATTATCCCTGGCTGAGACCGCCGATCATGGCGATAAGCGGCATGAACATCGAAATGACGATGAAGCCGACGATAAAGCCTAAGATGACGATCATGACGGGTTCAAGCGTGGCTGCGAGTGACGCCAGCGCCGCGTCAACCTCAGCCTCATAGAAGTCCGCAATCTTACCGAGCATCGCGTCCAACGCGCCCGTCTCTTCGCCAATGCTGACCATGTGGATCACCATTGGTTGGAACAGCTTACTCTTCTGAAGCGGCCGGGCAATCGAATCACCTTCCCGGATGCTGTCGCGGGCGCTTAAGATCGCCCGTGAGATAATGACATTGTCAATGGCGCCCGCCACCGTATCGAACGCCTGCAAGATCGGAACACCACTGCTCAGCAGGGTGCCCAGCGTTCGGGCAAACCGGGAAATCGCCACCTGGTGGTTCAATTTGCCGAAGATAAGCACCTTCAGCTTAAACCAGTCATAACAGAGCTTGCCGAACTTGGTGCTCACAAACAGCTTGAAGACCAGGTACGCCACAATGATGATCACGAACGTCATCACAGTATGTTGGCGGACGAAGTTACTCGTATCAATCAGGAATTGGGTTGTCGCCGGCATCTGCTTAACACCGGTATCCTTGAACATCGCGGCGAATTGCGGCAGAATCCAGTAAACGAGGAATCCTACGATACCCACCGCCGCGACCATGACGATAACAGGATAGGTCATCGCCGACTTCACCTTCCGGCGAAGCTCCATGTCCTTCTCAAGGAAGACCGCGAGCCGTTCCAGCGTCTCATCGAGGGCGCCGCCGACTTCTCCAGCCCGGACGAGGCCCAGGAAGAGATTATCAAACGCCTTGGGATGTTCCTGCATCGCCCGTGAAAGCGTGGCGCCCCCCTCAACGTCCAATCTCACCTGGTGGGTGATCATCTTCAAGCGGGGGCTGGAAGTCTGCTGTTCCAGTACGTCGAGGCAGCGCACCAGGCTCACACCGGCGTTCACCATCGTGGCGAACTGGCGGCAGAAGATCGATTTATCTTTGAGCTTAACCCCACCCAGCATAAAGCCGCCGCCGCCCGACTTCTTGGTGTTGGCCGCGCTGGCTACTTCTTTGAGATCGGTGACGCGTAGACCCTGATCCTGCAGCATCTTCTGCGCGGTCGCGGCGTCATCCGCCTCACGGGAACCTTTGACTCGCTTTCCCGCAACATCCTTCGCTACATACGTAAATGTCGCCATAGCTAACTACCCTCCCTGCAACAATTTCTGAAGCTCATCTTTATTCATCGCCCGGTTGAGAGCTTCCTCAAACGTAATTGAGCCCCGCTGCACGAGATCGCGCAGGCATTGATCCATCGTAATCATTCCGACGTTGGCGCTCGTCTGGATCATGGACGTGATCTGGTGCGCCTTATTCTCCCGGATCAGGTTTCGTACCGCCGACGTGCAGATCATGATTTCCGTGGCGCACACCCGGCCCGGAGAGCCGGCCCTCGGGATCAACTGCTGTGTTACCACCGCCTCTAAGTTATTAGAGAGCTGGAACCGGATCTGCTCCTGCTGTCCGGGAGGAAAAACGTCCACCATCCGGTCCACCGTCTGCGCGGCGCTGTTGGTGTGCAGCGTGGCGAAAACAAGGTGACCGGTCTCGGCCGTTGAGATAGCGATCTGAATAGTCTCAAGATCCCGCATCTCACCCACGAGCACCACGTCCGGGTCTTCACGGAGCGCCGCTCGGAGCGCATTCGCAAACGCCTTCGTGTCCTGCCCCACCTCACGCTGATTGATAATCGAGTACCGGTGACTATGGAGATACTCAATCGGATCCTCGATGGTGAGGATATGCTCGCTGCGTTCGTTATTGATCTGGTTGACCATCGCGGCCAGCGTAGTGGATTTGCCCGATCCGGTCGGCCCGGTGACAAGCACCAGCCCGCGCTTCTTCCGGCTCAAATCCAGAAGCACCGGCGGGAGACTGAGATCCTGCAGCGTGGGGATGCGGGATGGGATCAACCGCAGCGCCGAGGCGACCGATCCGCGATCTTTGTAAACGTTCACGCGGAACCGGGCAATCTTCCCGAGCGCATAGGAGAAGTCCAGCTCGTAAGTGCTCTCAAACCGCTGGATCTGCTCATCGATCAGGATGTCGTAAATCAGGCGCTGGGAAAGCTGCGGGCTCACGCGCTCGTAATTGAGCGGCGTCAATTGGCCGTCGATGCGCACAATCGGCGGCACCCCCACGCAAAGGTGCATGTCTGAGCCACCCTTCTCCACAACCGATCGGAGCAGGTCATCCAGATGCACCTCATCAAGCGGCTTCGGACGCCCTACCCCGGCCTGCGGAGCACGCGCTCCCCCTGCTTCGGACATACTCAGCTCCTTTAGTTTCAATCCTCAGCGGCCCTTTCGAGCCGCTGCAACCCTTACAAATCAAAGACGAAGGACGGAGGACGAAGGACCGTCATTCCGAGCGCACTCGATTCATCCGCCATGCTTCACCCTCCGCGACCCGTCCCCAATTCTAAGACGAGGGCCATGGCCGCATTATGAGTAGAAGACACTATCAACGGCGTCCATGTTCCCCAGAAGAGGGCTCGGGGTACGAAGTACCCGGTACCTCGGGCCCCGCGCCTCGCGCCTCGCGCCCGCTCTTACGACCCGCCGGCGGTGAACACCACGCGGAGCGCTTCTTCGAGCGTCGTCTGCGCGGCGAGCACCTTCATGAGAGCGTCTTCCTTGAGGGTACGCATCCCATTCGCGCGAGCGGCCTCTCGAATATCGCCGAGGGGAGCGCGGCGGCTTGCGAGCTCCTGAATTTCTTCGTTGATCATCATCATTTCGTGGATGCCGGTGCGGCCCTTATAGCCGGTCTGTCGGCAGGCTTCGCAGCCGCGGCCCTTGTAAAACGTAGGGGGCTGTTCCCCCTCGTCCAGTTTTAGACCCAGCCTGCGGAGTGACTCGATCGGCGGCTGGTACTCCACCTTGCAGTTCTGACAGATGCGGCGCGCCAGGCGCTGGGCGAGAATACCAATCACTGAGGCGGCCGAAAGGAACGGCTCCACGCCCATGTCGGTAAGACGGGTGAACGCGGAGGGGGCGTCGTTAGTATGGAGGGTGGAGAGCACAAGGTGGCCGGTAAGCGAGGCCTGGATGGCGATTTCAGCGGTTTCAAGGTCGCGGATCTCTCCAACCATGATGATATCGGGGTCCTGCCGCAAGAAGGACCGCAGCGCCGAAGCGAAGGTTAATCCGGCCTTCCGATTGACGTGGACCTGTGTGATACCGGGAAGCTCATATTCCACCGGATCTTCGATGGTGATGATATTCACGTCCACCGAGTTGATCTTATTCAGCACCGAGTACTGCGTGGTGGTTTTGCCCGATCCGGTCGGTCCGGTGCTCAGGATCATTCCATTCGGCTGGACGATCAACGACTCCAGCTTGGCCTGCGTATCCGGCAGGAAGCCGAGCTTGTTGAGGCCGATCATGATGCTGCTCTTGTCCAGGATCCGCATCACCACCTTCTCCCCGTTGATATTAGGGAGAACGGAGACCCGGAGGTCGTAATCCTTGCCATCTTTGGTTTTAACCGGAATACGGCCGTCCTGCGGGAGCCGCCGCTCGGCGATATTGAGCTCGGCCATAATCTTGAGACGGGAGACCAGCGGCGCGGCAATATGCTTGGGAATCGCCATCACGTGATGCAGCACGCCGTCAATGCGATACCGGATGCGCACGTCTCGACGGCCCGGCTCCACGTGAATATCACTCGCGGAGTCTTTGATCGCCTGGTTGATAATCATTGAGGCGACCCGGATGATCGGCGCGCTATCCTTCGCCTCGTCATCGGTCCCGCCCAGGACTGCCTGCTCATCGTCATCCATCAGATTGGACTGGCTCATCTGGCTGTAGGCGCTGATGCTCTGCTGAATCGTCTCCTGCTCCTCACGGTAATGCCGGCGGAGCGCGTCCTCGATATCGTCGGCTAGCGCCAGCACCGGCTGCACGGTGAGGCCAGAGGTGCCGGCAATGTCGTCGATCGCCTGCACGTCGTTCGGATTCTGCATTGCCACCCAGAGCTTGTTATCTTGCTTGCGGATCGGAATCACGTTATGCCGCTGCGCGATATGCGATTTGACGTACCCAATCGCCTCCTCGCTGGGCGCCACCTTCGTGAGATCCACAAACGGCACGTTCATCTGGCGCGCTTTCGCCTCGGCCACCTGGCGGGCCTGCGCAAAACCCAGGTCTACAATCACCGCATCCCAGGGCTGATTGGTCTGCCGCTGCACCGCGCCGGCCTTGGCGAACTGTTCCTGGGTGATGATTCCTTGCTCCACGAGTATCTGACCGACCGTCTTACGCGCCTGTCCCATGGTGCAGATTTCCTTTCGTTTCGTTGCGATCGTCGAGCGCCGCCGCCCGCCCTCGATAAATCAAGCCATTATACCATTTATACCATACCAACTGAGTGATTCTGCTGTCCGTTACTCTCCGAGCGCCTCAAGGAGCGCCCTGCGCATCACGTCGATCGGAGGGAACACGCCGGTCCAGATTTCAAAGGCGATGGCGCCCTGGTAGATCAACATCTCAACCCCGTTCATCGCCTTCGCTCCCGCTGCGCGGGCAAGGGCCAGAAGGCGGGTCTCCCGCGGATTATAGATCAAGTCATAAACCACCATCGACGGCTGGATCCAGCTCGCCGGGATAGGAGGCGGGTCCTCCTGATGGGGAGACATTCCAACAGACGTACACTGTACGACGATACTAGCTGAACGTATAGACGATTCTCCTTCGTCCGGTGTTCCCGCGGAGAGGAGAGTATTTTTGCCGCCGCCGGGAATGGCTCGCGCGCGCTCATCGAGCCATTGGATCATCTCAACAGCCCGCTCCCGCGTACGGTTCAAAATCGTAAGGCTGGCGGCGCCGCGATCCTGCAGCGCCGCGGCAACGGATCGAGCGGCGCCGCCGGCGCCCAGCAGAACCACGCGCTGGTCTCGCAGAGGAACTCCCGCCTCCGAAAGCGACCGGGCAAAGCCTTCACCATCGGTATTGTGGCCGATAGCGCGCCCGTCCCGCAGCTCCACGGTGTTCACCGCTCGAACGGCCTCGGCGCTCGGCGCCCGGTCATCTACGAGCTCATAGACCGCCGTCTTGTGAGGGATGGTCACGTTCAGGCCGGCCAGACCGAGCGCCCTCATGCCGGCCAGCGCACCACCAACATCGCCCGGCGCCACGTCGAACGCCACGTACCGGTAATCCATTCCCAACGCGTCGAACGCTGCGTTCTGCATCGCCGGAGAGAGCGAATGTCCCACGGGATGACCGATGACGCCCACAATCCTGGTTCGACCGGTGATGGGCTGGCGGTGAGGGATCATCCTGCGGCCGAAGCCGCCGCGACAGGATTGGTCAATTCGCCGACGCCTTCAATGGAGATGGTGACGGTATCGCCGGCATGGAGGAACCGCGGCGGCTTGCGAAATACGCCCACTCCATTGGGCGTTCCGGTGGAAACCAGATCGCCGGGTTCCAGCGTAATCCCCTGCGAAATATAGGATAGAAGGTAGGCGCAGCCAAAGATCATGTTGGAGGTATTGGAGTCCTGCAGTGTCTCACCGCTCACAATGCAGCGGATCGCAAGCGCCTGGGGATCGGGTATCTCATCCCGGGTGACAATGAACGGCCCGGTGGGACAGAAAGTATCGAGCGACTTGCCGCGCGTCCACTGTTTATCACCGAACTGAAGATCTCGGGCGCTGACGTCATTCAGGCAAGTATACCCGGCTATATAATCGAGTGCGTCCGATTCGGCGACGCGACTGGCTCTGCGCCCCACTACGAAGGCCAGCTCGGCCTCGTAATCCACCTGCGTGGAAATGGTTGGCAGCCGGATAGGATCGCCAGGATGAATGATGGTGTTATTATACTTGGCGAAGAGAATCGGGAAAGCAGGCGGCTCAACATTCTGCTCCCGGCAGTGATCCATGTAATTCTGGCCGATGCAGATGATCTTGCCCGGATCCCGGAGCGGCGCCAGCAGGCGGCATTCTGAAGCCGGGATTCTTTCCGCCGACTCGATGGCGCGCTTTGCCGACGCCATCATCTCGTCTCCCGCTTGCAGAAGCCATGAGATTTGTACCGGAACCGGATGATTCGCCGTGCTCAGATCGACGATCTCATCACCCAGCCAGATTCCTGCGCGCGCCCACCGTTTATGCTCGAACGTAACCAGTTTCATCAAACCCTCCGCTGCATGAATCCGTGCCCGGCGCCTTCCCGCTCTCATCCGTCGGTAGGAAGAATATAATCTATCGTCTACCGCGGCGTTAATGGATTCTGGAGCCTGGCGCCTCCGGGGCCGCGGAGGATGCCGCGGCGTTCAAGGCCGCTCAAGAAGGCCATCGCGGCCTTATCGTGGCGGAAGATAAAGATAAAATCGTCCCCTTCCACCGGCTTCAACTCAAGGAGCGGGTTTTCGGCGGCGGAAGGAGTTTTTTTGAGGACGCGGCCTCTCTTAGGGACCACGAGCGTTTTCCGGTTCCACTGCCGGAAGCGGACTTCGGTCGTATCGATGACCGCGGACATAACGATGTGGCCCAGGCGGCGGCTGCTCAACCAGATGAGAAGACCGCATATCGCGGCTCCAAAGAAGTTGGCGATCCTTTGCCAGATCGCCTCGTGGTGGGGCCAACATAAGAACACCAGCGCCCAGAGGCCCAGAAGACCGATGAGAATTATCGGCGCCGAGAGCAGCATCCGGCTCCCGAACGACATGGTGTAGTGATCGGGCGCTTCCACCGTGGTGATTGGTGTGCGAGTGGATCGTGCCGGCGCTTCCGCCGCAGCCGGCCGCCGCCAGAACGGCAATTTCGATTTCCAGGTTTTATTTGCGGTCGGGGGCGCCGGTTCTGAACCGGCCTTATCAGTTGTTGCGCCGCGCATTCACGCTCTCCAGACAGGGATAATCAGATACGTAGCTTCCGTAAAGCCCAAAAGAGTCCCATAAGAGTCATCTTGAACCAGTCGCATTGTATCACCCGCCCGGAGCGCCGTCAACAGAACGTATGAGCTATTTGGCGCCTACTTTGACGGTGTAAGGCAGAATGCCTGCCGTGTTGGCAGGCATGTGGCGTGAGGCACGGTAGACCGCTGGCGCCAGTAGGGTATGCGATAGGCCCGTGCAGTTAGCGACGCCGCTTGATCTGAGAACGCTGCGCTGCCGTGCCTCGCCGGTTGCGGCCGGTTCCCGGCTGTGGTAGAATCCCTCCAAGGTCAGCGAGAGAGAGTTGGCCGCGGTTATTCGAGGTCATGCCATGTCAGTTGTAACCACTCCCGAGATCCACTACTACTACGACAGCCATCCCACCCAGGAGGATCTTT
>DASRZA010000280.1:0-4996 GCA_035686845.1 Armatimonadota bacterium
GGCTATACCACCGGGACGTACAACCTGGTCCAATTCGATCATCCGCCGACAGTCTCCATTCAGCAGCCGGACGCCAATTTGCCCACGGCTGACCGGCTCTTCAACATCCAATTCAAGGCCTTGGCGACAGACACGCCGGCGACCGTGGATCTCTATTACGCGACCGACAATTCGGGCGCGAACGGTCAGATTATTGTCCGGGGGCTCGAGGCGTCAGGCGCTCAGACGTTCGGGTGGGACACTTCCTCGATTCCTCCCGGAGATTATTATATTTACGCCGTTTGCTCGGATGGCGTCCTGACGCCCGTCACTGCCGTGAGTACGGGCGCCGCGAGGGTAATTCACGCGGCGCCGACGGTGACTTCCACATCCCCTGGCACGCTGGCGCTCGGGGCCAGTGGAGTAAATGTCGTCGTCACGGGGACGGCTCTGGGCACCTCCACAAGCAGTGTGAGTTTTTTGAGAAGCGGGAATCCCGATCCCGCGATCACGGTGAGTGACGTCCAGGTAAGCCAGGATCAGACCAGCCTCACCGCGAGTGTTACGGTGGCTGGCACGGCGATCCCGGGTCCGCGCACCGTCGTGGTGAGTACCGTGGTGGGAGCCTCCGCGGCCGCATCCAGCCCTGGCAGCACGATCCTGGTCGGGCTTCCCGATTCGTATACCATTCCGGCCGGGCTGCAGCTTCTCTCGTCGCCGTTCCAGTACAACGAGACGAGTTTCACGGTCCTCTTCGGGCTGCCGAAGGTGGATGCTGCGGTGTGGGCGCCGGGCGCGAATCAATACGCTTTCTCGCCGAATTCACCGGCCGACACTTTCCACCCTGGCGCGGCCGTCTGGATTCAGTTGAAGGCGCCCGTGACCGTTCACCCGCAGGGTTTCGCCGCACCGGACGGGCAGCCGTTTAAGATTGATCTGCAGACGGGATGGAACATGATTGGCGATCCATTTCCGGCGCCGATTCCCCTTGCCGGCGTCTCGCTCGTGGACGCCGGGGGCCAGACAACACCCTACGCCGCCGCCGTTACCGCCGGCGATGCATCGCCTCTTTACGCCTTTGACACTTCGCAGAAGCAATACGCAGCGACCGGCGCGAGCGGTTCGATTCAACCCTGGGCGGGCTACTGGTTGATGGTCGACGCGCCCGGAACTCTGGTCGTACCACCACCATAGCTCTTACGGCGGCGCAGGCAGGGCCTGATGGCTGGCGCCTGCCTGGAGCTCGTTGGCCGCTGCAGACCGAGCAGACCGGTAAGTTTGCACCCTTACTCCGAAAGGTAGATGATCCATGCGCAGAATAATTCAAATAGCTCTGGCGCTCAGCGCGCTCCTATGCGCTTTCGCCGCGATAAGCTGCGGCGGCGGCGGCGGAACGCCCGGCGACTCGAGGACCGAAACCGGAAGTCTCTCCAGCTCGCTGCCTTCGTACACCGACGGTAATGGCGCGATCCATTATGTCAGAGCCTATACATTTACCGCGAATCAGGACGGGAACGCATCGATTATAGCAAGCTCTACAGACTTTGTACCGTTGCCAGCGGTGTTAGAGGGAACGCCAGACAACGCTTCCGGCGCGCCTCCGAATCTACAACTTTCAGTGGATTCCAGCGCTGCCGATGGCACGACAATCGTCACGGAAACTTTTGATGTCACGAACGGATCGGATTACATCGTCGGTGTCACGGGCGCCGGCGACGGCGACACCGGCAATTTCCAACTGACCTTCTCACCGGAGTTATCCAACGTGAGGTCAGCAAGCCTTAACCGTTCAGAGCAGTCAACGCTGCTGAAAATCAAGGCGGCCAGCCCGGGACTTCGTCACTGACCAAGACGGCGTGGGGTGAGTTGGATCCTGGCGAATCGCTCACCCCATCGCCCGGCGCGCAGGAAACGCCAATAGAACCGATAAACGAATCCGTCATGTCCGCCCTACTGGCCCAGGCCGACCAGGTTCCTCGAACCAGATGCTCAGCCAGGCCAACGCACGGGATCGAGGATGGCTAAAATGAGGAGTACGTCATGAAGTCTTTTTGTAGATACTCAGCCGCGGCTGTCGCGGCGCTGACCGTGTGCGCCCTTTTAGCTCCGCCCGTGAGGGCCGATACCAGCTATATCCGGGAGATGGCGAAACACAAGTCCCCGGTACTGATCATCGCATCCGGTCCGGCGGCGACGCGATTGGCGCAAACTCTCCAGTCTGCAATCCTGGCCAGGCCAGAAAACAAGCATACGGCTGCAGACCTTCCGATCCTTTCCCTCGATGCAGCGGCACAGCAGGCGGCGGGGTCAGCTTGGGGCCAATCCACGCATGTCTTCCTCCTGGACCGGAAGGAAATGGCGGGCGCGCTGACGCCGGCACTTGCCGGCGCACTCCCGGAACCATTCTCGCTCGATAGCACGATCAGTCTCCTGGTGGGCGCCGAGAGGGATGGGAAGAAGGGCCTCTACAATGTTCTCCTCGGCGCGTCCGACGCCGAAAGGCTCTCCCGTGTCGCGGGGATCTTCCAGGGTGTCGAAGTACCAAATTACCGGCAGCTGAACATCAGGAGGACCTTCTTTAGCAATCGGCTGGCGATCTTCAGCGATCCGTCGGAGAGAGCCGACTTCGATGGTTGGAGCAGCTTCGGTTCCGGGAAGGCGGATGCGGGATCATCGTCGGGCGTGTGGAACGACGTCCAGTGGCATCCATTGGCCGATGCCGGCAAGCTTACGGACAGAGATCGACAGGAACGGATCCAGGTCTACTTCGTGGACCGATCACATGGACCGGCGAACCTTCCTCCCGCCGCGGCAGCCCTGCTTCCCAGGCATATGAGCCAGACCACTACCGTCATCAATAGCAAGGTGGATTCCCAGCGCGGCGAGGGTGTGGTCCTTTTCGACGCCCCCACCGCCCTCATTCTGAAGATGAAAGCAGCGCGGTATCAGAGTTGGCAGCGATTGCCAGACGGGCCGGCTGTCCAGAACGCTGTCGATCTGCGACGGATAGGGACCTGTACCCTGTTGGTGCCATATAACGCCACATCGCTCTCGCCAGCAGACGCGGAAGCGATCCGTCAGCCCGTTGCGGCCGAGATGCGGCAAAAGCTTCACCTGGATATCCAGGAGCGCGGCGCTCTGCTGCAGGATCTCGAGGGTGTCGTTACCACCGATCAACTCCTGGGCGCCACCGACACCGGAAAGGCGATGAGGGAGAAGGTGGGACTCCGCTACGTGTGGATCTACCGGATCACCGGCTACCAGGGCAGCACGTCATACCAGCCCCAGCAGCGCCGCGTGACCCCGGTTCCCGATGCCTTCAGCGAATATGAACCGCAGCAGCCATCGCGGTCGAAAGGGCTGTTCCGGGGGAACAAGCCGGAAGACCAGTACCTGCGGGAGTTGGCGGAATGGAGGGTTCAGCACAAAAACTGGGAGGTCGACAGGCAAAGCTATAACAACCACCTCGCCGAGGATCCCTGCCAGTGGCGGAGAAGCGTCCAGGAGACGAGTTCCGCGACCGTCCAGGGAACACTCCAACTCATCGATCTCAGGGGCGTTGGCAAGGTAGTGTGGGAGCACGATTGCTCCGCGCAGCAGTCCACGGACCCCACGCAGTTCTCGAGCGACTACGTCACTGTCTCAGGCTTCAACAACCCCCCTGATTCACTTCAGCCCCCTCCGGCCAGCAGCAGCTGCCCCGCGAACCTGCTCCACCAGGCTGCCCTCCACGGCGCCGATGAAGCGCTCGCCGCCCTCCAGGAGAACGCGTTGCTCCCGCAGCCAGGTGGGTCCGGAGCGGCGCCTCCAGCCGATACCAGCGGCAGCGGCAGCGCGACCCGCGACGTCGGCGGCGTGACCAGTCCCGCCGGACGTCCGGCCGAGACAGCGGTGGTCCCCGGCCCACCTCTCGCCGGACCACACGTCGCCGTCGTTCAGGGGAACCTGGTGATCGTTGCGGACCTGGATAGGGACTCCGGGATCAAACCTGGCGACTCCGTCAAAGTCCTGCTCAAGGTGAAGGAGATCAAGGACCCGGTGACTGGCGAGGTCATTGATCGGATCACAGGCCGCGGCATGATGCTGAAGGCGAAGGCGGTAAAGGACAAGGCAACGGAGTGCGTGCCCGCAACCGCCGCCGACGCGGCGCTGCTGCCGGAAGTGAAGTCCGGGATGGTGGTTAGCTGGACGCGTGCGAAGCCGGCTGCTCCAGTCAAACGGCCCACCAAAAAGGCCGCGCCCGCCAAAAAGGCACTGTCCGCGCATAGGCGGCGCAAGCCAAAGTATAGGCGGCGGTGACGTTACCGAGATCCCTACCCATGAGCGGCGGTTCCGCCGTGTCATGTCGGAGAAACAACCCGAGAAAGGCTACCCCGATGCTGTACCGACTGCAGTTCGCCATTCTATTCGCCTGTATCCTCGTGCCCGGTTCCTCAGCCAGCCTCCGCGCACAGGATGCAGCGGGCAAGGCGCGCCACTGGCGGGTGATCGTGTTGATCCCCGAGACCCACCTCCAGCGGCCGCGAATCCCCGACCCGGCGTGTGAAACGGAAATCTGTCACCAGTTGATCGACGCTGGTTTCAAGGTGGTAGACCAGGACCGGGTTTCCGCTCTACGGTACTCGGCCGTGGAAGACCGGATTCTCACCGGCGGACCGCAAGCGGCGAAGGACATCATCCGACTTGGCCGTCGGTTCGGCGCTGACGTACTGGTTACCGGCCGGGCATTCTCTGAGGAAGCGGTGCAAAGGACCGTTCAGACCGACCTGGGCCCTGTCATGCAAATCCAGTGCCGCTGCCGCGTGGAGATCAAGGCGATCCGTATGGACACGGCGGAGATTATCTACTCCGATGCCATCCAGCGGACCGGCTCCCCCGAGCCTGCCGTGGAACTCTCCAGCAAAGCCTGTCTCCAGGAGGGAGCCGGCGCCATCTGCCCCGCAATCATCAGGAAGTTGGACGGGCTCGCCCTCAGTACAACCCGATACGTCGAGCTTGAGGCGCGGCAGCTTCACGG
>DASRZA010000281.1:0-14194 GCA_035686845.1 Armatimonadota bacterium
ATTTTGGCGCTATTGGCGGAGCGATTCCGGCGGTCATCCTCGGATTTGAGAAGAACACGGGGATCGGCATTGGCCTGATCATAGGCTTTGTGGTCATCAACCAGTTGGAAGGTCACCTGGTGGCGCCGCTGGCGATGGGCCATAGTATGCACGTGCGGCCGCTAACCGTGCTGCTGGCAATGCTGTTGGGCGCCGAGATTGGTGGCGTTGGCGGCATGATTTTAGCAGTGCCGGTGTTCGGGGTGGCGCGCGTTCTGTTGACCCATGCGTGGCGGTACTTCCATGAGCCAGCAGCGCCCGATGATCAGTCGTTGCGAGACGTGGCCGAGGGGGCTGTCGATCCACACAGCGCGGGCGCCAATGGTTACGAACCCCCTCCTGACGGGTGAGCGCGGAGCGAGGCGTAGCCGCAGCGCCTTGTGACCGCGCCTGCGCCTACTGGCGTGAATAGGCTTCTTCGCCATGCTGTGAGACATCGAGGCCGGAGTCTTCTTCTCGCCCCGTAACCCGCAGGCCCATCGTGGCATCCAGGATCTTCAAAAGAATAAAGCTGACGACGACGGCGTAGACGATGGTAGCGCCGACGCCGGCAAACTGCGGGATCATCTGGCCCGGGTTGCCGTAAAAGAGGCCATTGGCGTGACCGCCGTTCGGAGTGGTCAGCCCGGTTATGGAATAGGCGGCGAAGAGGCCGGTTGCAAGAGCGCCCCACGTTCCGCCAATGCCATGCACGCCGAACGTATCCAGGGAATCGTCGTAGCCGAGACGGGGCTTGAGGCCAACAGCGAAGAAACAGATAATCCCGGCGCCGGCGCCGATAATGATTGACGGAAGCACTCCAACAAAGCCGCACGCGGGGGTGATGCCAACAAGGCCGGCCACCGCCCCCGAGGCGGCGCCCAGCGCGGTTGGCCGGCGGGTCCGGATCCATTCAACGAACATCCACCCCAATGCGCCCGCCGCTGTCGCGGTGTTCGTTGTTGTGAATGCGAGCGCAGCTTCGCCGTTTGCGGCCAGCGCGCTTCCCGCGTTGAACCCAAACCATCCAAACCAGAGCAGACCGGTTCCGAGCAGCGTCCAGACCAGGTTATGTGGGCGCATCTCCTGCTGTGGATAGCCTTTGCGTCGACCAATGAGGAGCGCCGCGACGAGGGCGCTGTAACCGGAGCTCATGTGAACCACGGTCCCACCGGCAAAATCAAGCGCGCCCATCTGATGAAGCCAGCCACCCGCGCCCCAGACCCAGTGGGCGATCGGGTCGTACACAAACGTAGCCCAGAGCAGCATGAAAACGAGATACGTGCCGAATTTCATCCGCTCGGCAAAAGCTCCGGTGATGAGGGCGGGTGTGATGACGGCAAACATACATTGGAACATCATGAAGGCCAGCGCAGGGATTGTCGCCGCGTAATCGGCGTTCGGCTTCATCCCCACGTGATTCAGACCAAACCAGCTCAGATCGCCGATGAGACCCCAATGATCCGGACCAAACGCCAGGCTGTATCCCCAGAGAACCCACTGGATCCCAATAACCGCCATCGCAATAAAACTCTGCATCACCGTGCCAAGCACGTTCTTGCTGCGTACCATACCGCCGTAGAAGAGCGCCAGGCCCGGCGTCATCAGGAGAACCAGCGCGGCTGAGCCTAAAACCCAGGCGGTATCGCCCGAATCGATCTTCGCGGCCGGCGCCGCTCCCTGGGCGAAAGCCGCTGTCTGGGAAGTGACAAGCAGCAAAATCCAGGCGAACGCGGTACCGGGCCGCAGGTGGCGGGTCCTGTTATGGGTCGCGATGGAGGGATTCAAGGGTTCTCCTTAGAAGAGATAAGAAGCGGGGCCGGCGCGTCTTCACCGGCGCCTGGGGTTAGTCCAATTTTATGCCGATCATATTTCCGTCATGTTTCCAAAAAGTAGCCGGCGTGTTAACGGCAGGGTCATTTCTCAGCGTAGTATGTCTGATCGCTGTTGGCTCGGGTACGCCTCCAACTCTCGCGGCTCAAGCGAAGCTTGGGTCTTCGATCAAGCGTGCGATCCAGCGCCGGCCGGCCGCTGGCGGCGCTCGCGCCATCATTATAATTGTCGCTGACCGGCTCTTTCCCGAAGACCTTCTTACAGACTCGCCCCCGGCGCTCGGCGCCTCTCTCAGGCACGCAGCTGTCGCCGTCATGAGCAGCCGTGCCGCCTCGTATGATGGAGATGCCGGTGGTTATGCCGCGATTGGCGCCGGCGCCGGGGTTGCCGTTCCCCCGGGGCCGCTGCCAGAGTCGCTCGCCGGACTGCCGGAATATGCCCATGCGTTGGACGCTGCCACCGCGCAGGCGCATACCGGCGGTGTGCCCGGCAGTCTCGGGCAGGCGATTCAGGACGCTGGCGGATATACGGCGCTCATCGGAAATGCGTCCGGCGAGACGGGCTATCAACCGGAGGCGCTCATCGCGATGAACGCCTCCGGGGGAATCACTTTCAATGACTCTGACCGCGGTGAAATCACCGCGCCCGTCAGCCCTCTCGGTCAATCGTGGCCGTACCGGACGCGGTCCGTTCCGCTGGCGCTCGCTTCCGCGGTTGAATCCGTTCTAAGCCGCCAGGGGTCCCGGCCCGGCCTGATCGTGGTGGCGCCCGGCGACTCCAGCCGCATGGATCGCTGGATCTGGATCGGTCATCCGGCGCCTTCGGATGCCCGGGCCGCTCGCGCCCGCTGGATGCCGGTCGTTCTGGAGCAGCTTTCCGAGCTGATCGCTGCATTGCGGCCAATCGCGGCGCGCAAGAAATGTCTCCTCTGCCTGGTTACGCCGGTTCCTCCCCGCGGCGCCGACGGGGGTCCGGTACCGGCCCTCACGCCCGTGGTGATCTGGGGCCCGGGCTACCATTCCGGCGCCTTATGGTCGGCCTCGACGCGGCGGCGAGGGCTGATTCTGAGCCTTGACCTGGCGCCGTTCATGCTTGAATTCCTTGGAGTACCGCCGCCGCCTTCAATGACCGGTCAGCCGTTAAAAGTGTCCCCGCCGCCCGGTTATTTTGAGTCCCCGTACGAAGGCGCCGGGGAGATGAGTCCCACTGCTCTGCGTTCCATCTTCTCGCTCGACGCCCGGTCCCGCTCCGACTACGATTTCGAACGGTGGGCGCTCATCCTGTATGGATCGCTGGCTGGGCTGGCGGTTTTCCTTTCGGCGGTGCTGCCGGGAACCGTTCTCTTTGGAATTCGCGCTCGTGCAGCTCAATACTTTGTACTTGCCGGCTGCGCGGGTCCGGCCGCGTTGATTTTGCCCATGGGAATGCCTGCGCCGGGTTGGACGGGCCCGGCGGGAATCGCCCTGGCGCTCTGGATTATCTTCCCGCTGGCGGCCTTTCGGTGGCGCTCTAACGCCGGCCGGATAGGTATCGCCTGCGCTATTCCCGCCCTCACGTTAACGCTGGACGCGTTTTCGGGCGGGCGTTTTTTCCGGGACGCGCTCTGGGGGCGGATGCCCATCGCGGGGGGCCGGCTGTACGGCGTCGATAACACCTGCACAGGCGTCTACATTGGCGCCGCCTGGATCGCCATGGGGATTGCGCTCGACGCCTGGATCCGTTGGACGGTGGCGCGAGGTCGTGATCCGGAAAAGGCGCGACGATCAGCGGCCGTCGCTGCGGCCGTGGGCGGGCTGATTGTCGCGTGCGGCATTGGGCTCTCGCCCTTTGGCGCCAATGTTGGCGGGGGGATTACCGCCGCAGTCGGCGCCGGCTTTTTCGCCGCCCGGCTGAGCGGCAAACGAGGACCGTGGATCGGTCTGGCTCTCTCTTTTCTGGTGGCCGCCGGGGTGCTGGCCCTCAGCCTCGCGCTCGATACCACTCATGCGCTGGCGCCGGGAAGCCATCTGATCACAAGTCTGCGGCAGGTCATGAAATTGGGGCCGGGCGCCGCATGGGATATCGCATACCGCAAGATCGGGCAGAACCTGGCGCTCACGAAGTGGTTGATCCTCCCGGCGCTCATCTCCATGCTCCCCATCGTACGCATGATCCGGGTCAACTGGCCGGCGCTCCGGCAGCGTCTCGCGCCCGGGCAGGAAGCCGCGCTCTTCAGCATGCCTCCCGCGATGATCGCGGGCTATCTATTCAACGATACCGGCGTGATCGCCGCCGTTTTCGTGGCGCTCTATTTCTTCGCGGCGTTCACTTATCTCCGCCTCGCCGATCTCGCCCAGGTTTGACTTTGATTCGGTGGTCGCCGCAGCCCCTGAGCGGTTGGAGCGCGGTCGTCAAAATACCATGCCCGGGTTCGTGAGGATGTAGATGGCGCCAGCGGCATAGAGAATGCA
The DNA here is from genome assembly GCA_035686845.1 of Armatimonadota bacterium. GTDB lineage: Bacteria > Armatimonadota > DASRZA01 > DASRZA01 > DASRZA01 > DASRZA01. The sequence continues at coordinate 4,302 of DASRZA010000281.1, forward strand.
GCCCAACCAGACTGCAACGGCGAGGGCGGCCTGTCCGGAGCGCCATAGGAGGTATCCCCCAACCGCCGCCATCCCGGTCAGCAGCGCCAGGAGCAGGCAGATGACGACAACGGCGGCGAAGGAGCGCGCGGTGAATAACAGCAGCCAGGTAACCAGGAGCGCGACAACATCCGCGACCAGCGCCATTGCGACGGCGATGATCCACCGCACAATCCGCCATCGCGGTCCGCAAGAGTCGTCTGCAGCGCTCGTGGAAAGCGTTCTCCGGCGGATCCAGCCCCGCCCATCGTAAATCTGGCTTACGGTCATGCCGCGCCCCAGGGTCTTCTTCACTTCCCGATCCAGCGCATGGTGATGGATGGTCGTGATTTTGTTGCAGGACCCAATACCCACTACCCGGTATCTAATATAGCCCATCGCGCTGGGTGGGGGTTTCGTTGAAGGGGTCCACGATCCTCGTCACCCGTGATGCGATTATCACTTCAAAAACCTTCCCTGCGTGACGAAACCGCCTCTCCCGCCGCTCACAATTAGGGATCCCTGACGTTCCAGGTCAGTTTACGATCCTAACCGTCCCCCGATCTGGCCGCTTTCCAGCGAGCCCTATACATCTCTCTGCCTGCCTTGTTTCTTCCCTTCTGTCCGCCCAGCCCAATCCTTTCCTTCTCACACCCTGACACCCTCATACCCTCACACCCACCTTCTCACACACCCAAACACTCACACACTCATCCTCCTCCGTCCCCGGTTTTGACGCCAGAGCGCGGGCGTGTTAAGATGATGCAAATATAGAAAGGCGGTTCGCAACGGTGACAGTATTATCCGCCCGCGTCGCTGACGCTGAGCGTCCGCACGCCGATACTATTCCAACGGCCAGAGTCCAGGAATCTGTGGGACGGGTGATCTTGGGGAAAGCCGAAACGATTCGCCTCGCTCTGTGCGGGCTGCTCGCGGGCGGGCACGTCTTGATTGAAGACCGGCCCGGGGTTGGCAAGACAACTCTCGCGAAGGCGCTCGCCGCAAGCCTGGGATGTACCTTCAAGCGGATTCAGTTCACCCCGGATCTCCTTCCCGCCGACGTGACGGGAACATCCATCTTTAACCAGAAGACGGGCGAATTCGACTTCCGGCCGGGCCCCATTTTCGCCAATATTCTGCTCGCCGACGAGATCAATCGAACCACGCCCAAGACGCAGTCGAGTCTACTTGAAGCCATGGAGGAGTTCCAGGTGACGATTGACGGTGTCAGTTATCCCCTTCCGGCGCCGTTCTTCGTGGTCGCCACCCAGAACGCGCTGGAGTATCAGGGTACCTATCCGCTGCCGGAAGCTCAACTGGATCGATTTCTGCTCCGCATCGACGTTGGTTATCCCACACGAGAGGAGGAGACCGAAATCCTGGCCAGCCAGATGGATCATCATCCGCTGCGGGATGTCACGCCGGTGCTGGAACCAGATCAAATTCTGAATCTTCAGCGGCAGGTGCGGCACGTACACGTGGACCCTGCCGTGCAGCGCTACATCGTGGATATTGCGGCCAATACCCGGCGTCATCCGGCGGTCAGCGTGGGCGCAAGTCCACGCGCTTCCCTCGGACTGCTGCAGGCGGCCCGGTCGTGGGCTCTCCTGGATGGCCGCACCTACTGCTTGCCCGATGACGTGAAGAGACTGGCGATTCCCGTACTCTCCCACCGTATGCTCCTCGACGGCAGCCACCGGGGCATGTCCGAGGCGGCGATTATCGAGGAAACCCTCCTCTCCACGCCGGTTCCGGTGCTCGATTGATCCGGCGGCGTAAAGCGCATCCAACACAAATAAGCCCGCAGTCGCCGCCCCGTTTAAGAGGCGCCCGGGCGGCTGCCGGACGAGGACTCCCCCGTTATCGGGGCCGGGGGGCGAGGACTTCCACCGTTATCGGGGCCGGGAGGCGAGATGCTCCCCCGTTATCGGGGGTCGGGGGGCCCGGGCGCCGCGCTAATAGCGACTTAATTCCAACGACGCTCCGGCTATCACGATCGACACACTACATCCATGACATTGCGCCACTTTAGTCTCATCGCCGTCGCCCTGTCGGTCGCGTTAGCGTCCGCTCTCATCGACGCTGACCCCCTCTATTTTTTGAGCGCATTCCTTCTGATGATCCCGGTCGCCGCATATCTCTTTGGCCAGTTGACGGTACGTCATCTTCGATTGGCGCCCGTCGCGGCTTCCCCTGTGATGTCCGGAGAGACCGTGGAATTCCCCATCGAAGTGGAGAATCGCGGATTCTTGCCGCGGTTCCAGATTCGGCTGCGCGCAGCGCTGCCCCCGGGTCTCACTGCCGAGGGCGCCAGACGTGACAGCGCTCTGTTTGCAGGACCGCCGGTCCGAGGATCGGAGCGATCGAGTGAGGGGGAGATCGCCGTCATTCCGGGAAAGGGACGCGCCATCGGTATTTGCCTGGCCCGGACGCTCCGGCGAGGACTCTTCTCCATCGGTCCCGTGACGATCACACACATGGACCCGCTCCAACTTGCACAGGTAACCCGTTTGGCGCCGTTCCGGCAGGAGGCCATTGTTTACCCCCGTCCGCTGGGAGTCCCGCTCTCCACGCTGTTGGGCGGCGACCTGATGGGATCGGAGCGCACGGCCCGGAGTCGCGGATCGGCCGATGGCTCCGATTTTTTCGGAATCAGACCCTACCGGATGGGTGACGAGTGGCGGCGAATCCATTGGCCCTCCACGGCGCGCGCCGGGGTCCTCATGGTCATCGAGCGTGAGGCGCTGGCATCGCTCTCGCTGCTCATCGTGCTGGATCTCACCGCAGCGCCAGGCGATACGGAGAGCGCGCCGTTAGAAGTTCTGATTCGACTGGCGGCGCAGATGGCGGAGGAGGCGATTCGTCGTGTCAGCGCCATTTACCTGGCGCTTCTCCACCCCGATGGGCGTCTGTCGCTGGCGCTCGAGCGCTGCATGGATCGGACGGCGCTGCTGGACACCCTCGCCCGCATCGACGTCAGCGCGCCGGCCGAGACTCGCCCGGTGGATCGACTATCCTCACTGGCGGGGCAAGGACCCTCGCTGGCGCTGCTCACCGACCGGATGGACGCCCGGATCGACGCTGTCGCCGACGTGGCTCGGAAGAATACCTGGCCGGCCGCTGTTATCCTGTTCGATCCGACCGCGCAGGACTCCGGGACTCATTCAAAGGTCGCCGAAAAGCACGAGTCTCGCGAGTCAGCCGCGAGCGTGCCAGTGTGGCGTCTTCGCGCTGAAGGAGGGAGCTATTGTGTGGAACCGCTGGCTCGACTCTAATTCGCCCGAGTTAAAAGCCGTGCCGCTCTACCTCTCGGTCTATGGCGCCTACGCGATGGGCGCCTGCGCCCTCTATGAGGAACTGGGCACGCAACCGGCGGAGGCCCTGGCGCTCCTTTTTGTGGCGATTGGCCTCGCCTTCGCGTTCTGGCTTCGACGCGCTCCGGAGCGGCGTTGGCTCGGCCTGGTGATCGGGGCCGCTGCCGCGGCGGCCGCCATCGCCGGTACGCCTGTGGGAACGATCCAGTCGGGTGATTTCGGCGCCCAGATCGCGTTTCAGTTGGTCTGGCTCACCCTCTTTCTCAGTTTTGGCGCCTGCACCGACGACACCGTTCTTTTTCTCAACATTCCATCACTCGCGATGTTGCTTGCGAGCGCGAGTGAGGGATCGGATCCGATTATCAGCGGGTTTGCGCTCGGTTTCTGCCTGATGGGTATCCTCTCGCTCGTCTGCCATGCCGCGCTGAAGGATTTACGAACTTCGAGCCCCCGTCTTCGCCAGGCGGCATGGGCTGCGGTGACACTGAGGCACTCGATTCTGAATCAATGGACGCTCGCGGCGCTGCTATTTATCATCACAGGTTTCCTTGCGGTGTGCCTGATTGTGCCGCTGAGGCTTGCCGGAGATCGTTTTCGCCCGTTGATCCTGGGCACACCCCGTCCAATAGCGCGCCGCCAATCGCCGCGCGCGGCTGCCAACCAAACGGCCGCTGGCGCGTTCCGGATGGGGCAGGTCCGTGTGGGACAGGGCCCTATCCACCCGGGCAAGACTCCAATCTTCCGCGTCGATTCACCTCGCCGGCTGCTCCGCTTGAGCGGTATCTACACTGCATATAATTCGGCCGGCTGGGAAGAAGGTTCTGACACGGGTAGTTACTTTAATACTCCCAATGGATTCTCAATTCCACCCGATGTCTACTCCAAACAATGGCCGATTGTCTCCGAGAGGGTCGAGCTGCTCGCCAGTTCCAACGTGGGGCCCGCGGCCGCCCCGCTGGCGCGTGTCGACTTTCCGGTCTGGGAGGGGACGCCGCGAATCAATCGGTACGGATTGATCGAGTTTCCGGATGTGGCGCCTCCCCACTTTCTTTATCATACGTGGTCGTATGTGCCGCCGGACATCGACCATCTGGGCGCCCCGTTGATGACTGGCGCGCGGCCGCCGCAAGTCCCGGAGCTCCCGCATGTTACGGCCGAAGTTCAAAACCTCGCCCAGCGTCTTCGGGGCCATGACGCCGTAGATACCGCGCGGCGGATTGTCGGCTATCTCCAGGCGCACTGCAGTTACGATCTGAATGCGCCGGCGACGCCAACCGGCGAGGACGCCGTGGACTTCTTCATCTTTAAGAGCAAGGCCGGCTATTGTGATCTCTTTGCGACCTCGGCAGCGCTGCTGCTTCAGCTCGACGGAGTTCCTTCTAGATACTGCACGGGCTATGCGCCAGGTCACTGGGATCCGCAGACGCGCAGCCAGTTGATCACCGATGCCCAGGCGCACGCGTGGATCGAAGTCTTTGTACGCGGTCATGGATGGATTCCCGTCGATCCCACGCCGCCCGGTTTCAACGGCCCCCCCTCGACGAGCGTAGAAATGCGGGCCGTGTTAAGCGATATTCAGGCCCGCGTGCCCTCGATCTCCGCGTCCACACTTCTTCTAATTTTGCTCACCGCAGCGCTTGCGTTTCTCGCCTACTCTTTAAGTCCGTTCGCGGCTGTGCGGCGCGTGAGGGCTCGCATGAAGGCCGCCGAGCTTCCGGCGTCGTTCATCGATTACTGGCAGATGCAGCGGATGCTCTCTCGCGCAGGGCTGCCGCGCCGCGCGCACGAGACGCCATACGAGTACCAGCAAAGACTCACAGACTGCGGCTTATCAGAGGGGATTCTTCAACCGGCAAGCGAGATTACCCGGCATTTTGTGGAGGCCCGCTACGGCGCCGGCGCCGGGCGTCCCGGAGACGCAAGCGCGGTGGACGCGCTCCGGCAGGCGCTCTGCGGCGCCGAAAATCGCGAATCTCTGCGCGCAATGCGTTCTCGCCGGAACAGCGGCTCTCAAGCCCCCGAAGGCTCTATTTCATCCAACCCAACACCCAACACCTAACACCCAACACGCAATACGTAACACCTATGACGTATACGTTATTTCCCCAATCCCGTCATCGTCGCCAACCTCCAATCGGCGCCGGTGGAGCGTCGGAGAATGAGCTGAAACTGATGAGATGGCGCCGTGAGAATGGCGCTTACCCGCGTTGGCTGGACTTCCTGGATGCGATAGGTTGCGACGGCGCCGGTCGCGGAGTTACGCAGCACGATTTTCTCGCCTCTGTAGGGCGTGGTCACCGGCGGCGCAACCCAGTTCACAGCCTGCCCCGGAAGCAGCGCAGCGGACTTCTGCAGCATCACCAGCAGCGGGCTGTGCTGCCAGGCGGGGGAACCGTAGCGCGTGCCGGCATCGCGGGGAAAGTAGAGAGGACGCGTCCTTCGCACGCGGATGTAACGTCTCGAGCGACTGGAACGCGAGGTATACCTCGAAGCTGGAGTGGTCTTCTTCGCCGTCGATTTAGTCTTCGCTGTCGAACTCGACTTTGTTGTAGTGGTTTTTGTGTTTTTCGCGCTTGTCTTTGACTTGCTGGTCGCGCGCTGCCGGTTCCGAGCGGCCGCGGCAGCGGCGCGCTGGCGGGCCAGAGCGCGCTGTTGGGCACGGGCTGCGGCTGCGCGCCGGGCCTGGAGCGCCCGGAGGTATCGCTGCGCATAGAGCGCTCGAGCGCGGGCATTGTAATAGCCGGGCGGAGCGGCGAGAGCGGCGCTGCCCATAACAAAGAGCGCCGCTAACGCCAGGACCCCGGCGCGGGATAGAAGCGATAATGTGCGATACATAGACCCTCCAAGGTTTCTGACGCGTCAATGACGCTCACCGCAGCGAGCGCGGCGCCCGAACTGGCGCCGCGCCCGCTGCGCGTGATGACTCCAATACCTCTGGTATACCCGGCTTGCGCCCGAGCTAACTCAGCGGTCAGTCAGATCGGAGGGTTATTAAACCGAAGCCCGGTTGGTATTGCGGCGCGGAATGATCGCCAGAATGAAGAATATCACGGCGGCGATGCCATAGATTTCTATGGCGATGACGGGCCACGCCTGGTGGAACAGCAGCGGTGGCCGATCGGAAAACAGGTTTCGAGACACAAGGTCAGCCGGGTATCCGCGGCAAAAGGGGTAATCGGGGTGGCTTGCGAGGCTGTTGAGAGCGGCCGCGGGTGATAGATAGAGCCATTCCCATGCGCGCGGCGCCGCGGCGCTGAGAAGCGGCAGAAGCGTGATGCTGGCTGCGCCAAATAGCGGAACCAGCACGGCGGCGAGATGGCTGCGTGTCCAGCGAAGCACTGCCATGCCAAGCCCGATCTCAGCGGCAAGGAACAATATGGTTAGCGGTATGCAGGCGGTGGTAACGCCGGCGCGGCCCGACCCGTTTGCGCCCCAATGAGCGGCCGCCGCGGCAATCCCTCCGCAGATCGCGATCCAGCCCGCCACAATTGCAATCATGCGCGCGGCGTCCGGCAGGCGGAGATGAACCGGTCCTTCGCTCTTCCGGGGCAGCAGGAACGGCGCGCCGCTGGCAAGAAGCAAGAGGATGCAGCTCCAGAGGAGAACAGCAGGGCTGTGCGTCGGATCGGCCGGGCTAAAGAACCCACCACTCAGAAAGAGTGTTACCAGCGCCAGGATCGCGGTGGCGAGCGGGATCGTCCAGGTTCGGCGCGGCTGCGTGATCTGAGGGAGTCGATTGACCGCGAGCGCAATCAGGAGTCCCACCACCAGCGGGCCAATCAGAAGACCAGGAAGCCAGAACGGAATCCGAACTGAAAAGACGGGCACGCCATAGGAGCCGTCCATTCAGGCGTAATAGGGCGACAGGCTGCCAAGAGTGCTAACGCCGTCGCCGGCTGACACCGGGTAGTATGTGTCGGTGACGTTGAGCGCCAATGCCCCGCAGGCCCATGTGGCGAGCGACGCCGCGATCACCGAAGCAAACGCCAGCGCGGTCGCCGCGATGGTGGATCGGAGAAGGGATGACCAGAAAACGCCGATAGCGCCAAAGATCGCCGCCTCCAGAATAAGAAGAGCATAGGAGGCGATCACCTGCCCCGGCGCCACTCCACCGAACGCTGCGATGGCGAAAATGAGTGGGAGGGAGCAAACCAGGCAGAGCAGGACGAAACTGAGTGAGGCAGCCAGTTTCCCGCGAACGAGGGCAAAGCCGTCCATGCGGCTCGCGGCCAGCATCTCGTAGGTCTGACGCTCACGCTCCAGCGTGAACGCGCCGCAGCTCACCGCCGGAGCGATGAGCGCAATCAGAATCGCCTGGGCGCAGACAACGGCGCCGAACAGGTATCCGCCTGCGCTCGAAAACTCAACCGCGCCGTGACTTCCATGCTCCACGGCGCCAAGGGCGAAGAGAACCAGCGTCGCCGCGACGATCATGAGATAGCCGAAGAGTATCCAGTAGGCGCGAACCCCTCTCATGCGTGCCCGCATCTCGTGGACGAGCACCGGGTTATCGGTGAAGCCGATAAAGTTATGAATGGCGGTGACCATTTCAGTTTCCTCCAAGAACTACAACGACTTGCTCGCTCGCCGGGGAGAGACTCTCTATTTTCGGATAGAAATATGCGCCGCTGCCCGTGAGATTCAGGTAAATCATAGGATGCGCCTCGACCGCGCCGGGCGGCTTGGTGACATAGTCGGCGAGTGGGAAGCTCTTCTGCCGTACGCGGCCGTGAGCATCAACCCGGAGCGCCAGATCCCAACGCCGCGCTGCCGCGTTCCAGACCGAGCATCGAACCTGGTCCTGCCGGCTCGAGGTAGACTGGTCGTTCCACTTTCCGGCTGCAAATCTCAAAGTGTCAAGCGAGGGGCGAATCTGGTCCGGCAGAGAGATAGACATCAGTCCGTTGTCGTCGCTCCATTTCCTCGCTTGAGGCTGTGCCTGGCCCGGGTATCCGGTGTAGCCAATTCCCGGATAGCCGTTTGCGTTCAGATTGGTTAGCGAAGCGACCGACGCCACATCGCGCGGCGCCGCCAGCCCGTCCACTCCCCGTACGATGGTCAAAGGCGCGACGATAACACTCTCATCCAAGTATCGCCGCACGCTGCGAACGGTTGCGGTTTGGAGCGGCTGACGAGTCCAGCCTTCGAAAAAGAGACGTTCTCTGTCGGTATGCGTCAGCAGCCATGCAAGCTCATCCTGACGGACCCGATCCCCAAAACTTCGGCCGCGCGGCGCGTTCCCATCAACAAACGGCTTTCGCAGCGAACCCGAAACGACTTTCGCCTGGCCCGCGTTCAAATCGCCTATCATCCGCCAACCGCCTCCCGTCCAGGCGCGGCAGCCTTCCAAATCAAGTGAAGAATTGTTTTGAATCGAGGCGGTCCAACCGCCGTTCCGCCCATAGATAGTCGCCGTGATCGCGCCGCGGATCGGCGGAGTACTGCTATAAGCTATCGACCGGGCGGTCCATTGTGAAAGTGACAGATCGTCCACAAAGGTCGCCTGGGGCGTCGCAAGGACATGGATCTCGTTCCGTTCCCATTGCCACCGCGGTATGGAATAATCTATGGGCGGAGAATCTGGGAGTGAACCCGCAGGAAGTATGAGCGAACCTGTCATGTTCCGGGGCGAGAATATGGAAACGTAGTCGTTGCTCTGATAGACGCCCGGCGAAGTCTCCTCGATAACGCTCACTCGGCCGACCACCGCCGAGCCGCCCTTGAGCGCGAAGCAGAGCGCCGCGATTCCCGCGGAGAATGCAAGCGCGAGCGCCGGCGCCGTAACCCACGCCATCTCCTTACGCCGCATCTTTCGGAGCAAAAAGTAACTGCCAGGCAAAAGGAGGAGAAGATAGAGCCCGAGCAAGACAACAAGCGCGCCCGTCGGGACATCGGATTGAAGAAACGCGCCGGGATCGGGACCTGACCCGAAGTCAGGCGGATGGTCGGCATAGCGACTGGAGGTATCTTTGTAAAGGCTCAGATTGCTGTGCGTCGTCAACAGCATACGATCGACAAAACCTGAATCGAGGATCCGGGAGGGCGGCGCCGTCACCACCGCGCCATCGCCAAGCGGTGTCCAGCGAGGACTCCCGGGCGTGATCAAGAGACCGCCCGCCCGCACCCAGGCGTTGATTCCCGACAGGCTGAGCCACTTCAAGTTAGGAGCGGCTATCACGGCAGTGTAATCCAGGCACTCTCGATGGCGCCCCAGAACCCCCATGGCCCTCGGCGACATCCGGGACCACCCGACGGGAGAGTTCCGGGGTTGGCCGACCACGATACATCCTGATATCGTTGCCGGCGGGGGGAATACTCTTCGGATATATACATCCTGCGGACGGAGTTGATCGGCTTCAACGATGTTTGCCGACGCCAGCGCCTCCTTTCCCTCGCGGACTTCCAGACGGGGCGGGGGACCGCCGGCGAGTACGCTTTCGGCATGGGAGGATGGCAGCACGAGGTCTGCCTCGCCGACCGTTCCGGCGGCGAGATGCGTGGTGGTCGACCAGCGCTCATCAAGAGCCGCAAGGGTTACGTTGACATCGCGGGCGCCGGAAT
>DASRZA010000282.1:0-3307 GCA_035686845.1 Armatimonadota bacterium
CGCTGGCGCGCCTCGCCCCGTTCTGCGGCACCGGCGTCGAGACCATGCGCGGCATGGGTCAGACTGAGCTCCTGAACGGTTAGATTCCGTTAGATTCGGTGTGTCACATCATCGGCGCATTCGCGGGGTTCTCTCTTTAGAAGCTTTCTGGAGGGCTCCCCGATGAACATACCGACAACAGACGATCCAATCACCGCCGCATGGTACGGCGGCCAGCAGACCGGGACCACAGGTCCCACCGGCGCCGGTCCATGGGCGACCTCCTCTGGCGAGGATACGGCCGCGGCAGGCGCTGGCTTCTCCCCGCTGTTTCCGGCTGCCCGACCCACGCCAGGCGGGCTTGCCCGGGGATCCACCGTGGCCGGGCGGTACCGGGTGGAGCAGGTACTGGGGATGGGCGCCTTCGCCGTCGTCCACGCCGCCTGGGACCTCTCGCTGCGCCGGTGGGTCGCCATCAAGCTGTACGACGCTTCGGCGGCAGGCGGGATCTCGAACGCCGAGGTCCAACTCCAGGCCTCGTGCCAGCACCCCAACCTGATGCCACTGCACGATGCCGGCGCCGACGCGCGCCTGGGCGTTGTGTTTCTGGTAATGCCCCTCTACCCGGGTGCAGACCTGGCCGCGGCGCTCCGCCGGTATGGTCCTATGCCGTTCCGCACCGCCATCCTCTGTGTGGACCAGGTCTGCAGCGCGCTGCATTTCCTCTGGCAGCAGAGGCAGGTGTTCCACGGGGACGTCAAACCGGCCAATATCTGGCTCACCGGCAGCGGCGCCGCTCTCCTGATGGACTTCAACCTCCACGGGCTCCTGGCGCGCGGCGCCTGCCTGCGAGCCGGCACCCCGGGCTTCACCGCTCCCGAGGCGCTGGATGGCCGTCCAGAATCGCGCTCCGACGTCTTCTCCCTCGGCTGTGTGCTCTACACCTGCCTGGCCGGAGCGCCACCCTTCGGCGATGACGCTGCGGTCCGGGCGGGCCGGTTCGTTCCGCTCCGCCAGGCCCGCCCGGACATCCGTCCTGAGCTCGAAGCCGTCGTGAACACGGCTCTTTCGTCGTCGCCGGAATCGCGCTTTGGGAGCCCCCGTGAGCTGCAGACCGCGCTCCGCTGTCCACGGCAGATTATGCCGGCGACCTTCAGTCACAGCGCCATTCGCCTGGCGGGTGAAGGTGTGGAGCTGGCCTGCTGGCTTCTGGGCGACGTTGGCCGCGCCGCTGCGCGCATGGTCTCCGGCGCCGGGCGTTTGCTGGACCGCTTCGTCCGCCACGCCATTCGTCATCCGCTGGCAGCGCTGCTCGAGACCTGCGTCGTATGGGTCGTACTCTCCAGCGCCCTACGAGTGGGGGATGCATGGATTCACCTGCACCTGACCCTGGCGATCGCTCTCGGCGCCGCCCTGCCCGCACTCCGGTTAGCCCGGAGTCTGCGCCGGTTCCGGCAGCGGCGCCGGTGGCGCCCCGGTCGCCCATGAACGATCCCATTGGCGAGTCGCGGGTCGTCCCGGACCCGCCGGTCGCCCACCGCCTGGAGATACCGATGCGCCGAGATAACATGCCCACAATACTGGTACCTCGAATCGAGATCGTCGTCCTCAATGGACCGGAGACGGGCCGGCGGGTAGAGACACCTGCCTTCCCCTGCATTGTCGGCCGCGGGGGGCGTTCGCATATTGTGCTGCTCGATCCCGATACGCCTCCCATGATCTCTCGCGAACATTTCACGCTCTCGCTCCAAGGAACCACGCTGATGCTCACGGACCACAGCGCGAACGGCACCTGGGTGGGAGAGATATGTCTGGCGCACGGCCAATCCGCCGCCTGGGAACCGGGGCAAGTCGTCCGGGCCGGGCCGAACCTGAGGCTCGGCTATGGGCGAATGACGGAGGACGAAGGACGAAGGACGGAGGACGGGAGACGGAGGTCAGAGCGGGAAGCGTCAGCGACCGGGGCGCGAAGGACGAACGACGGAGGGCGCCGGGACGGTGGATGTCCGCCTGCGCCATCAACCGGCCGAACGGGCATCCAACTTTTCGGCCATCTATCCCGGCCGTCGGTCCAGCCCGACCGGCTGCGGGAGATCATTACTTCCTCGGAGGCGCTCCACGCCGCCTGGAAGCGTGTGGAGCTGAACCGCGGCGCTCCCGGACCGGACAACGTCAGTATCCATGAGTTCGCACTGGATGCCAGAGGACGCTTGGCCGACCTTCGCCGAAGGCTGCTGCGTGGGCAGTACCAGCCGCTCCCACCCCGGCTCTTCGCGGCGCCCAAGCGCGCCGGTGGTGTCCGGACCATCGCGATTCTCTCTATTGAGGATCGGGTGGTTCAGCAGGCGCTCCACGCGGCGCTCCAGCCGCTCATCGAGCCGGCGCTTCCCCCATGCTCCTATGCCTACCGCCCCGGCGCCTCTGCCCACGATGCCCTGCGTGCGGTGCAGGGACTTCTCTCGCAAGACCTGGTGTGGATCGCGGAGACAGACATCGCGGCCTTCTTCGACACCATCAGCCACCGGCTGCTTCTGGAGAAGCTGGAGAGGATCGCGCCGGATCCATTCACCCTCTCCCTGGTGGCGCGCTGCCTGGCCGCCGGGGCCACGGATCCGGGCGTTGGCATCCCGCAGGGCGGGGGGACTTCACCCCTCTTCAGCAACCTGTACTTGCTGGAATTCGATGCGCATATGCTGAACGGTGGCTTCAACCCGGTACGCTATGGCGATGACCTGGTGTTTCCCTCTTCCGGTCGCGGTCGCGCCCGCGGCGCCCTGGCCGAAGCGGAGGGTTTCCTGCGCAGCCGCCTGCAGCTTGCCCTTCAGCCCGAGAAAACCCGCGTGGTCCATCTGGGCGAGGGATTCACGTTCTTAGGCTTCCACTTTAACCTGAGCGGGCGCAGACCTGCTCCTGAGGCCCGGCAGCGGCTCCAGGAACGACTCGCGCAGGCCGCCCCTGGCGAGGCGCCGGCCGTGGAGCGCGGCTGGAGGAACTACTTTGGGGAGCCGACCCCTGCGCTCCCTGAGAACCCGCGGTCCGTTGGCGAGCGACTGTTGTCCACGTTTCAGGGCCGCAGCGACGTTCACGCAAGGGTGAGCGCGCACCGGGGGAAGCGGCGGTTCACGCCATGCGCCGGTCCTATCACCCCGGAACTGCTCGAACGGCATCTTTCCGGCTCGGAGACTCTCTCAACGTACCTGGTGTCCGACGAAGGAACGCTGACCACGCTGGCGCTGGATCTTGATGCCGTGCCCCCGCCTGGCCGTCCTTTGGCGGCGCCAAACGGGAGTTGCGACCCTGCTGTGGCCGATCTGGCGCGTGACATACG
>DASRZA010000283.1:0-4475 GCA_035686845.1 Armatimonadota bacterium
AATCACCAAATTACCAGATCAGCGAGCAAAGCGAATCCCATCAAATTTCATGACTCAGTAGAATTAGTTGGCGGAGTCCGTGATCCGGCTCAACCTCTACGATATAGTCGCCCTTTGATGCATAACGCTGCTCCGGTCCGAGAGTCAGGTGAGGGTAAATGCCTGGGTTTGGCTCATTCTCCGTTTCATGTTCGATTGATTCGATAAGGTAGTCACGAGATAAGCGGCCCGCCATATGGACGAGAGCATGTTCCAGGGTGCTCATCACAAAATAGGTATCGAGCTGTATTAGCTCCTGCGTGTCCCGAATGTTCCTGGATTGAAGCCACGCTCTCGCGCGATAAATCTGTGGGTCGATGTCTGATGGAAGTGCTCTTGAATAGGTCATCTGCAGTCGCTCCGGAAGATAAACAGCGAACGGTGAGCCTGTCTGAATTAGGAGACCGCCAGACGCATACAGTGGCTCTGGCAAGGCGGATGCGATGCTCCGCCAAGCAGGGTCGGTGGCGCTAAGCCACACAGCAACGGCACTGGGGTTTTGCTCGGCTAGGATCTTCCTCCAGCCAGAGTCACTGAGCGATTCCGTAGCTCGCAGCTGAAAAGCGAGAGGGATCTTTCCTGTCTTCGATAGTAAGGCATCGCCAAAAGCTGTAGCCAACCTAAGTCCTGAAGGTTCAGTACGGTAAACCTGAAGAACGCGTGAATCCTGATGCTGTTCGCGCAACCACTCAGCAAGAGCCGCGGCTTCTCCCGGTAATCCCTTCGAGAGATACACTGTCTCCAATGACGGCTCGTTCAAGACGGGCAGTTCCGTTTCCGGAAAGATGCTGGGTACTCTCTCATGTTCGCAAAAATCGTGGATCGGCTTCCATTCCCCTTCCGAAAGCCCGCCCACGAACGCAAACACTGGCGCCTCAGCGTACCGGCGGCGAAGCTGCTCCTCCCAGTTTGCCGGATCGCCGGTGACACGCCAAACGTCTAAATTCCACGCCCGGCGCAGCCTCCTAAATTCCCCTTTGTAGTACGGGGAAAAATCGGATCGCGCTAGCTCGCGCGCGATCTCACGATTATGCTCGCCGATGAAGGTGTTCATCACGGCGAGCATGGCACGCTCACGATTGGGGTTCGCGTCGCCCGCAATGACCGTCGCGAAGCGAATATCCGAGGTACTCACGCCAGGAGGAGGAGCCGCTCCTAATGTTTGAAGATACGCGACCAGCGCGTCTATCGCGGCATCATCAAGCGTGTACCGCGGCATTTCAGAGGACAACGGATTGCCGGCGGGATCTAACCCATACCGGATCGCACGATTCAGACTCTCGTATGAGTAGGCAGGCCGGACCTTTGGCACTCGTTCCTCCGCCCAGCTGCGGGGCGCATGGACTTCTTGGTACAGCCCGCTCAGCAGCTCGGCACGATTCGGTAGGCGCTCGCTGAAGAGCGCCGGAGCGGTAATTGGGGGGGCAACGACTTCACTGTCTGTCAGCCCGTAACCACTACGCCGATGGCAGCTTTTGCAGGCCGCCCCAGAACCCCGAAGCTCTACGTCGCCGAGGGCATGGGCAGACAAGAGCTTTCCATCGGGAAGAATACCCTCTTGATAGATCTGTCGGCCCGAATCATTAGCATGACCTGCTAACACCCCAAGTGACATGGCCAGCAACGCCGCTGGGATCAGACGCAAAAGGCAGATGATCTTAATGGTGGGCCGCACGGTGGTATTCGGACACAAATTCCGAGACGCTGAGCAAACCGTCCAGCCGGATCCATTGGTCGTCCTGAAGACGAATGAAGATCAGCGGTTCATGGCGAGTTTTGTTGTCACGATAGGCATCGAATGCCTTTTGCAAGGCGATGATATCATCAAGGCGACCGGTGAAAAACTGCCAGTTGGGTCCCGCACCATATGCCTCCGCGTAGGCATGCAGACGGTCGGGTGTGTCAGCTTCCGGATCTATGGATATCGACCAAAAACGAACATTCTCGCCGACGGCTTCAATATTCTGCTGAGCGCCAGCTAGCAACGCGGACGAGATGGGGCAAATGCCGGAGCATGTTGTAAACATGAACTGAAGGATATTTGGTTCCTGGTCCCTGAGCGCGTCCCGAATCCTGATCTCGCGCCCATGCATATCAATCAGACGTATGTCAGGCACATCGTAGTGGGCAACAATACGAGCGTAGCCGCCGCTACCCGCGGATCCCGACTGCGGCAGCAAGCTCAGTGCCAGACCCGCTGGAATCCCCTGAATCACGCATCGCTTTGTGATTACTCTCCGAAGCATCATCGGCCTCGTTCAGTGGACCGAGTAGATGGCCACATCGTGGTGCAGCGGATCGAACTGGTAGAAACGTAGGCGTCGTGAAGGTTCGAAATTCATCTCAAGCACCACCCGATGAACTCCGGGCGTGACGGTCGCGGGCATGTCGCCTGGTTTGATCGGTTTGCCCTGTACGTCGAAGCCTTGAGCGGGGGCGACGCCAATTGATGCCGGGACAGTATTGAAGCGCCAATGAAAGCGGCCGAAGGAGAAGAACGTTCCGGACCCGCCGACCTTGATCGCCGACTTGAACTGGTTCTCCCACCCCCGGTTACCACCGAAATCGACGTTCAAGTATCCGTGGGGGAAGTAGTCTCCGTTGATCAGCGTGACACGGACCTTGTCGCCGCGCTTCGTCCAGTTCAGCAGGTCGGTCGTGCCACCGTCTGTAAGCTGACCGTAAATCGTGTTGTTCACGAACAGCAGGGTGAGATCGCTTTTCGGGTCGGCCTGCACCCCACTGGGAAGGTGGTTGCGGTCAAGCCAGTCCTGATAGGCATTGCGCGCATCGATAAGTTGCTGCAGGCACCGAACATAGTCGGGATTGGACCCCGAGTTGACCGCCTGCAAGGCGCTATTGAATGCCCGCCACATGCGCTTTGCCGGCGCGAGATCGCCGAGCTTGTCGATCGGGTTGCCGGTGCCGAAAACCTGGCGTTCCTCGTCAACGATGTTCACATTGATCGGGGCGGGCAGGATCTTGTGCGCGTTCTCCATCGCTTGCGCGCGCGGGGGATGGAAGCGCCAACCCCACGTATAGGTCAGGTTATAGTATTTCGCCGGCGCCATCTTGACCTTCAGGATCGTCTCCGTGCTGTCCTGCATCGGAAAGAAGGTCTGATCCATGGAGACGTGCGGCGGGCCGAAGGCGATATTGATCGGCGGTGCCGAAGGCTTCCCGACTGGCCGCGTTTCAACGATCATCTTGCCGAGATAATTGGTTTCCTTCGCGGAAGCGATCGGCGCCCCGGCGATGACCTGCGCCGGGGAGGTGAGTGACTTGTTGGAGATGGTCGGCGCCCCGGTAACAGGTCCCGCCACTGCGGCGGCCGGGGCGGCGGGTGGTGCTGGCGAATTGAAATACATCGTTGCCGGCGAAAAGTCGTCGCCTCCGCGGTTGAGCACGTCGATCTTGTAGGTGATTGTCCACGGCACATCTGGCGGGAAGGGTGCCATGCCAGGCGTCCCGCAGCGGGAGGTCCCACCTTCCCACCCAAAGTCGAGGAACATGGTATCCGATTCGATCCGCCCCCCGTACCAGATCTGGTGGACGTTGACGTTACCGCCGATCACATTCTTTCCCGACGCGTCAAATTCGGGTACCACGCAGCTGATCCGGTTCTGCCCGCTGTGATGCAGCAGCGCGAAACCGCGATAGGCGCGGTCGCCAGGAACCCGGGAAGTCGGGCCGTTGTTTCCTTCAATGATATCAACTGCCATGCCGAAAAGATGTATCAACAGATACCGGTTGCCTTGCATACTCAAGGCATGAGTGTCGGACTGCGCGATCTGCCGTTCAAGGTCGGCGAGCGGATTGCTGAGATCTTCCCAGAGCGACTTGTACGACTTGCCCGTTAACACGGCGAACGCGGTATCGAGCACGTAGCGAAGATCGTCCGCCGGCGATGCTGGATTGATGAGCGTGACGACCGGCCTCGCGGCATGAAGGTTGTAGGGCTGGGCCTTGGTTGAGGGCAGAGTGTTCGGCATGACATTACCGTCCCGATTGTACATGTCATGCTCGATGGTCGGGAGCAGGTTGGTCCCAGGGGGTTGCTGCGTTTCGTCGTCGTCAGCCGGGAAGATTCCGTCCGGCGTCCGAACGAACGTCGTGTCTATTGTTGCGGACGGAATAATCTTGGGCCGGCTGCGATACGGATCAGTCCCTCCCGCAGCCTGGGTCAGCGCCTGCTCCATTGGTGCCAGGGCCTGGGCCGGCACGCGCTGATCTGCGGGAACGGCGACGGCGGTGTAGTGGCACCACGCCGAGTCGGGCGGCATCGGCTGCGTGCCAGGGTGGTTGGGGATGAGATACCGCACTTTTGGATCACCGCTCAGCGCAGGTGCGGGTGTGGCCGGTGGCAGGTCGTTCGGGAAGTGTAGAGAGAGAATATCGCTCTGCCAACCTGCCGGTTGATCGCCGAAGGCGACGAC
>DASRZA010000284.1:0-3776 GCA_035686845.1 Armatimonadota bacterium
ATCCGTGTAGTAATCGGCGTGACTCGTCGTCTGAAGCTCCACATTCGGCACCCCGCGCCCGGTCTTATCATCGACCACGTGAATCGCAAAGTAACCGGACGGAAGCGGCGGCGCCGCGTGGGCGATCGTTGTTGGCATGAGCATGAGGAAAAACAGGAGAACGGGCGCGAGGCGCGGGGCGCGAGGCGCGGGGCGCGAGGCGCGGACGAAGGACGAAGGACGGAGGACGGAGGATGAATCACAAACGTTCGAGTTATAGGCACCTCTCCCCGCTTCGGGGAGAGGCCGGGAGAGAGGTCGGGACGGCCGCGGTACGCTGTAGGGAACGCTCGTGCTGTCGGCCCCGCAGCGACACAGTCTGAGGCGCCAGCGCCACCCGGCCGCGGGACAGCCCATCGCCGTCATTCTTTACCTTCTTTTGTCATTCTGCCTTCCTTCTGCGTTTCTCGCCGGATCTCGGCGTCTCGGCGGCGAGTTTTTCCTTCGTCCTCCGCCCGCGCCCCCGCCTCACGCCGCAGACCTCTCTCCCGGCCTCTCCCCGACACGGGGAGAGGTGCCTATGCTTGCACGCTTGACGTATCCCCGAAAAGCGGGCTCGGGGCGCGAGGTACGCGTGGCCCGTCCTTCGTCCTCCGCCGCCATTCAATCGTGAACCGGTTGTTCAGCGCGGGTTCGGGGGATACGGACCAGAAGGTAAATCCCCATCGCTCCACACGGTGGCACTCTCGCTCCACACCGTTGACCAGCGCGGTTCTTGATTCGCCATCGGTATCGAGCAGAAGTATGGATGGCTCCGTCAAGGGCTCGCCCGCTTCCAGTGTAACCGATATCGTCGCACTGTCCTGCTTCCACTCGCTCCACCGGACAGCCCGGCGCGCCCGCTCCCAGGCGCTGATTTCGCGGGCCGTCCACCATTCCAGCCCGCGCTCACGGCCGGTGTTTACGGCGAATCGCAGAGCCTCTGCGACGCCGGGTTTGCCAATATGGGCCGGGTGAAAAAGAAGATGGAGAATGCCATGGCTCCGAACGACCGATTCTAAGAGCGGCTCGAGCAGCGCCGGCGGCGCGAAGATTTCAAGATCCTGCGTGGGCGTCGCGAGTTCCAATACGTCGATCATCCGGCCGCTCGGGTCCGCGGGGAAATAGGGATGGGACGTCCCAAAGTTAAAGCCGGCCTCGCCGGTCTTCGACGCGCCCTTCGATTGATCCAGCTTCACGCCCCGCCGCGCCAGCCAGTCAAAGTACTCGGTGTCACCCTCCCACCGGAGATAGTGATTCTTATTCGAAACCGGCGAATCACCCAGCAGCGAATACAACTGGCGCCACTGCTTTTCGAGTTCTTCCTCGCTCCATAGGCAGCCGGGCGTCATGGCGTCAAAGTGCATCGCCAGCTCATGTCCGCCATCCCGAATAGCCTGGATCAGCTCAGCGCCGTAACCGGGGAGGATAACGCACCAGGTGGATCTGACGCCGGCCTCATCGAGGGTTTTCAACAGCGCATGGGCCAGCGCCGGATCATTCCCATCCGTATCGTGCGAGAAATGCCCCAGCGCGGGGAGATCACGGGGATAGAGCCAGAGCAGCGGGAGGGGCGCGTTCTGCTCCACCGCGAGGTAGAAGAGCGATTGAAGCAGCAGCTCGCGCCACCGGTCGGCGACGGGTTCCAGAAATGCTGAAAGGCCAGGTACACCCGGAACCGGCTGGCGGTCGAGTATCCAGTCGAGCACTGCGCCATCCCCGCTTTTCAACACCCCATCGGTGATGGGGGCCGTTCCATCCGGCGCAGAAATCCCATCTCGCGTCACCGCGATGCCCTGCTGGATTCGTACAATCGTCCCCGTGATATCCGGCGCGATGAAGAGGCACCGCCCGTTCCCAACCCGCGCCTCGATCATGCCCGGTCGCGAGGTTGGCTGGTTGTGCGTATCCTTCACCATCGCCCGCACGTCCCCCGTCGTCACTCGAACCGCCGCGCCGTTAAAGAAATGGAGGCGAGAAGGCTCGGGACGCGGACGGAGGACGGAGGACGAAGGACGGAGGAAGAGGTCCCCCGCGCCCCGGGCCCCGGGCCCCGCGCCCTCTTCCATGTATCCTTCCCCCAGCGTGCTTATGCCACCGCCCCAGCTTGAGTAAGAGGGGGGTTGGGGCTCCGCGCCGAAGAGGGCGCCGGCGCCGCACAGCCCTCCTACGGCGAGCCATGCGCCCCCATTTTCGAGCCATGTTCGGAGAGCGGCGATCAGATCCGCAGAGAATAAGGCGTCTCCGATGGTGAGAAGAAGCCGGATGTCACCTAACCGGTCCGGCAGATCGGCCCGCTCGATTTTCGTGTAACAGACGCCGGCGTGCGCCAGGATCTCATGGACGTACTCCGGGTACGAGACCGTGCGCGCCGCATTCGCCGGCGGCGCCGGCGCAACAACAACAGCTAAGGGTGAGGATGGGTTCATGGTTTTAGGTTTTCGATCTTGGGTATTTGGTCTTGTGTTTTAGGTCTTGGGTATTTGGTCTTGTGTTTTAGGTCTTGGGTATTGGCGCTCAACTGTAGGGTTCAAATTCCAATCCTACGGGCCGCGGCACACTCCCTTACCGTCATTGAGCCTCGGCGTTGGCAAGCCTGAGGAGCTCCAGAATTAGGCCTGACGTTTCAGTCCCAGGCCGTCCATCCCGAAGCCCCATAAGGTTGCACTCTGCAGTTTGACGAGATGGCTTGCTTCTCCGCAAAACCGTAACCGTGCAGGGCGCGCCATCTACCACTGTTGATGGTATTGTGATCAAAGCGCAAGGCTCAAGCTTCTGGAGTCGTTTGAGCAACGATCGGGCTTCATTCACGTGGAGATCGCGTTTGGTTCGCTCCGAACGCGGCCGGGGGACTTCGGGATCGCACTCGAATGGCTGGTTTGTTGAGATCATCCCGCCCAAAGGGGGCTCGGTCTCCCGTAAGTCAACCCTCACATATTTCTTGCCCCCGTGTGGAACAGAGTAAAGGGTGAGCGTGATAGTCCAATCCGCATCCAAGACTTGCCCCCTACCGTTCTCCGACGATAGTAACTTAAATGGCGCGACGGAGCGCCACACGTTGGTGTCACCGGCATATTCCCGCCACCCCTGGATCATCGGACTTGAGGAGGCGCGTTCTGCAATCGCCATGACCCGCCGGATTAGTATCGCTGTCGGTTTCTCGGCGTCTGCTTCGGCCGTACCCAGCAAGTCGCATGAACCGCGGAGCTCTAACGGCGGGTCGTTCCGGAGCGCCGCAATGGAACACGGATAGCCCCTCGAGATCGTGCTCGGAATGTTTTCAATTGCAACCGCTCCAAGTTGCTCCAAAGACTGCAAGAGTTCCCGAGTTTCCTCGGTTTCAAGATCGACGGCCCCCTGCCGAATCCGCTGAGCGGGGAGTGTCCGCCGGGACGTCGCCCGTCGGCTGGTGACAGCTTCCAGGCGTGCTCTGGTCCCGGCCTTCGTATGGAGGAGGATCTTGATCAAAGCATAGTGCGAGGGCTGCGAGTCCAAAATTCCCTGCACGAGAACAATCCAGTCCGGTGAGGAATCCTCGATCAGCCGCTTCCGCGCCTCAGCAACATAAGAGGAAAACTCACGCTGGCCGGTATCTCCCCGGAAATCCGCCCAGCCCACAATGAGAGGACTGCTCGAAAGCGGGCGCGCGAGGCTCAGTAGACGTCGAATGAGGGCCATCGTCGATCCATTAGACTCCTCTTCTGTAAGGTACATCAGGTTGCAGCATCCTTTTTTGACCGTCGACGGGTGTTTCCGGA
>DASRZA010000285.1:0-7096 GCA_035686845.1 Armatimonadota bacterium
GTAGCGCGCTCCCGGAGGGCGCTTCCCGGCGGCAACGGACTGCAAGAGACGACGCTGCAGCCAGTAACGAATGATCGCAGGCGCCGTTACGGCCGGTCTCATCGGCGGTCCCCTCTGAACCTACGACACGAGCTCGAAACAGCACCAGCAGACCACGACGCTGCAGCCCTACCCCGGCTGCTGGATCTACATCGACCCAACGGTGAGCGGCGGCCAGCCCGTCGCTCCCACGTTCACCGCGCCCGGGGGATAGCCCGCCGTTATGACCCCACCCCGTCTGGTAACTCCGGGCCCATTTCGACGCAGAGACGCATTGGCCCAAAAAGAGAGTGCGGAGAGGATGGACTATCGACCTGACGGATGACCGATGACGGACGAGCCATGACGGACGCAAGCTTCACACCCGCGCCTCGCGCCCTATTCCGCGCCCGCTTGTACGGCGGTCTGCTTTAGCGGCGTTCGTCGAATGCAGCCCCGCGGTTCAGCCTGAACCTGCGGGCCCTGCCTCGGACGGCACGACTTCGAAACCGTGCTCACGGAAGTGCGCATCCAGGCAGAACGCGCTTGTAATGTGGCGCCGCCGCATCGTTTCAAAGCTCACACAGTCAACCAGGCTGAGCTGGCGACGACCCGCCGACAGCAGCGCATGGACGCCCGCCTGGTGCAAATCGGGGCCGATCCACTCGACAGTCAGAACGGGGTAGATGTCTTCCTGCAGAGTGCGAACGGCATCCAGGCCCAGACGGTTCTGGGCTAAGGCGAAGGTTTCGATTAGTATGTAGCTTGTCGAGACCAGCGGCTCGTCTCCCGCAACCAGTTCAGCCCACTCCGTCCGAACGGAATTGTGGCGCTCGTCGTTGGCGTTCAAGAGAGCCAATAAGCCCGAGGTGTCTATAAGTACGCTCATGGCTCGAATGCCTTTGTCAGGTACTTATCGTGATTTGGGCCCAGGTCATTCTCGGCAGCATGGAAACGCCCGGCAGCCGCGACTGCTCGTCGGCGCATTTCGTCGGTCCGAAAAGGCTTTGCTCTCAGCAGTTTTTCGACTACGGCCTCGTGGATCAAGCTATCTACCGTGAGCCGATTCTCAGCAGCGACTTCGATCAAACGCCTCGTTTCCTCGTCCGTTAGCTCCACCTGTACGACAGCCATCTGAGGCCCCCTCCTATCATGTGGTGTATCGCGCGCGGCGTCGGTACAGTATATCCGACGAGCATAGGATTTGACCGAATGCAACGTTAAAGCGTGACTGCTCAGGATGAATAAATTATCACAAAACACGTCCGCCGCGTGGGCGGTGACAAGGATCGGGGTGGTCGCGCGCCGCAGGCGCGGGCCTGCGGAGACTCCAGCCCCTGAATCCCGCGATTCATCCCTCAGCTATGTCCAAATACCCCCATCACACCGGCGGCGACCGGTAGACCACGACGCTGCAGCCCTGCCCCGGCTGCTGGATCTACATCGACCCAACGGTGAGCGGCGGCCCGCCCGTTACTCTCACCTTCACCAAGCCCGGGGGATAGCCCGCCGTTATGACCCCACCGCGACCGATCCCTACGGGCCGATTTCGACGCAGAGGCGCATTGGCCCGAAAAGAGAGAGCGCAGAGCAAGAACCGGAGGAGTGTGTATTGACGCTGGGCGCCGGCTGCGAGTATCATGTATAAGATCGCACGGGGATAACGAAAGAAGGACGAAGTGGCGCTGCCGGCATACGAATTGGAAGAGTCGTTCCTGGAAAAGGACGCTCACACGGAGGGGGAGTACTTCGCCTGGGAGGATCGCTCACCACACCGCTGGGAGTTTTTGCCGATTCAAATCCCTGGCGATTCGGGAGAGCGCCTCGGTATCATCCGCGCCATGGGCGGCGGGACGGCGGCCCACAGCGCCATCGCTGCCAACCTCATCACAAGCTTCAATAATGAGCTCCGGCGCCAGGCGCCAGGGAACTGTCGCGCCTATGGGTCGGATCTGAAGGCGCACTGCCCGGACGGGAGGAACACCTATCCCGATGTTACGGTGGTTTGTGGACCGCTCCAGTTTTACAGGGACCGGCGGGATATTATCCTGAACCCGGTGCTGGTCACCGAGTTTCTCTCTCCGTCAACCGCACAGGATGACGAAGGCTCGAAGCGACGCAGTTATCAAACGATCACTTCACTGCGATCCTACCTGCTGATGGCCGCAGACGAGGTTCGCGCGGAGATATATACCCGGGAGGAAGGCTCCGAGTGGCGTTACGAGTTGTGGAAAGAGCCGAACTCTCTCGTGGCGCTGCCCACCCTGGGGATTGCGCTGCCGCTTTTGGATCTGTACATCCACGTAGATTTGCTGCCGCAATAGAAGTCGTTTGCGCTGGCATCCGCCCCTTCGCACACGCCCACGACCCGGCCATCGTGTTCCCAACAAGTCGCCGGCGCCACTGGGATGAAGGTCGAAAGACGAAAGACGAAGGATGAAGGACGGGCGGAAAGGATGAAGGATGAAGGATGAAGGATGAATCAAAAACGCCGAAGTGATGGGCGAATCTGCACCCCGCGCCTCGCACCCCGCGCCTCACACCTCGTACCCGCGCCCCGTACCCCGCGCCCCGTACCCCGCGCCTGTTTTTCGGGGAGAGGTCCGCGGCTGCCGGGAGGGTGGTTCGTCGAGATGGGAAGGGCGGCACACGGCCGGACGAACAATGATTGCGGCCGCGGCGCCGAGCGTCAGTAACACCTTCCGCGGGCCAAAGGGCCGTTTCTCGCGCCTCGTCATCGTCTCCGGCGATTCTTATTCGAATCGCCGCGCTGTCAGTGTCCTGCTGCGAGGCTCTTTTCTACCAGGTCGGGCCGATTGAAGCGCGCGGCGTAGGACGCGCCGCGGATAAGCCGGTCTCCAAGCCGCCATTCGATCGACTTCACCGCGCCCGGTGTGCCCACATAAGATCCATCGGTGGCGTAAGTTATCCAGTTCTCCGCCGCGCCTGGGGTAGCTGGCGGCAGCGTCATCATGGTGGCAAGACACCGGCCATCGGCGACGCGCCATAGAGTGACGGCGCCATCTTTACTCCCGGAAGCAATTGTCTTACCATCTGGGGCAAACGAGAGGGAGGTTATATCCTGCAATTGGCCGGTCAACGTACGGAGCGGATGACCGGTGGCGAGAAGATCTAAGCGAATCAGTCCATCTTCGCCGGCCGACGCGAGATCAGCGCCATCCGGCGAAATCGAGATCGCCCGAACGACACCATCATGGCTGGAAAGATTCTGCGGCCCCTTCCCGCTCTCAACTTCCCAGAGCTGAACCGCTCCATAATCTGTGCCGACCGCGAACGTGCGGCCATCGGGTGTAAAGGCAAGCGACGTCGAGGCGCGGGCGATAGGACGAAGCCAGGCAGCGGCGCCGGGCATTTTCCAGAACAGAGTGAAGTTCGGTGTCGCGCAGGCCAGCAGCTTTCCATCGGGTGAAAAACGCACCTGTTTCGGCCTCACGATCTGGCGGCCAGTTACTTCACCCGTCGCGGCGCCGGTGCCCACGTTCCAGAGGCTTATCGAACCCCGGTAGTTGCACGATGCAATCGTTCCTCCATCTGGTGAGAAAGCGAGGTCCAGGATGCTTTCGAGTCCATCGCCGGAGGGGGCAAATGACCGCTTGAGCTGCCAGGTAGTGGAATCCCAGAGTCGTATTTCGCCGATGTGCTCTCCGCGACTCATCATCGTTGACGTGAACACGGATTGATTGCACGCCGCCGCGAGAGTACTTCCATCCGGACTGAAACTGAGCGCGCTCACACCGTTTCCAGGATTTGCGATAGTCCTTCGGAGGCGGCCGGTCGCCGTGTCCCAGATCCGGATACCGCCGTCGCTGTAGGCAGCCGCGACAGTTCGGCCATCGTGCGCAAACGCCACCCCATTTACTTCCAGGTTATATCCGGGAAGAGTCGCCTCCCGCTGATGCGACTGCAGATTCCATACACGAATCTTCGAATCCGCGTCGCCGGCGCAGAAGGTCTTGCCGTCAGGTGAGACCGCAACAGCGGTGATGGCCCGGCCGGCGCCCCGAATAGTCCCGCGCAATGTTCCGGTCCCTGTATCCCAAACAAGCCCTTCGGCGCTAAACACATCGCCGACCATAACCGCGTCATTGGCCGAAAACGCGATGTACATGATCGTCCCACGACGCGCCACCCCTTCCCGCTTCGCCCCGGTAGCGAGTGTCAGAAATGTCAGAGCATGCGAGGCGAACGACTGTGACACCAACATTTTGCCGTCCGCGGAGAGAGCGGAGAGGTACATTGAGTGGTTATCCCACTCGATCGTCCGCGATACCGCCCCGGTCGCGATATCCCAGAATTGAATCGGATCCCGCACCGCGACGGTCACGATCGAATGTCCGTCGCCTGTGAATGCGAAGCGCGCGCCGCCGCTTCGCTCCTGTGGTAGAGCCCGAACCAGTTTTCCGGATCTTGCATCGACGAGCCGGACGAAGCCGCCGACGTCGACGCTGGCTAAAGTGCTGTCGTCGGGTGAAAAAGCCACTTCCGTGATTGACTCAGAACGGGAATCACGGCGATCGTCAGCGGCGATCTCCAGGAGCTGCTTTCCCGTCGCGGTGTCCCAAATAACGACACTCCCATCGACGCTGCCGACCGCCAATCTGCGTCCGTCGTGGGAGAATGCCGCGGTGAGCGCCCAGCTATGACGGCCAATCAGCGTGCGGCGAAGGTTGTGTTTCGGGAAATCCCAGAGCTTCACGGTCATGTCCATACTCCCGCTGGCGAGCGTTCTTCCGTCCGGCGCAAAGCAGAGGCAGGTAATCGACCCGCGATGGCCGAGATTAAATGTCAATTGCGGGACAGGCGCCGCTGCTCGGCCGGAGACGCCGTTCGGGAATAGCATCGCGAGCGCGAGGGCGACAGCGATCTTTCGGTGCAGCATATCTCTTCCTCCGAAATCGCGACGTATGCGCCGATGGCGCGCGGTCGCCGCGAGACTACTTCCACACAGCCAGGCTTTTCCCTTTACGATTCCCTGCCCACTGGCGTTAGTCGGGGAAAACAGAGGGAAATAGTGGTTCCTTCACACGGCGTGCTCTGGGCGGAGCAAGATCCGCCGTGAAGTTCGACGATCGCCTTCACGATGGAGAGACCGAGTCCGCTTCCTTCCGATGGCTCTGAGCGGGAGGGATCGGCGCGGTAAAACCGGTCGAAGATCCGCGGAAGATGCTCGGGCGGAATGCCTGCGCCGGTATCCGTTACAGCCACAATTGTGGTGGCCAGCAGTTCTTCGATAGAGATGGTGATACGGCCGCCGGACGGAGTATAGCGGAGCGCATTCGAGAGTAGATTGCTCACGGCCCTGCGGAACAGGTCGGGATCGGCGAAGAGGCGGGCCGTCCCGGAGCAGACGAGTGCGACGCCCTGTTCTTCGGCCATGGCCTCATAGTAGTCGCGCACTGCGTCCAGTTCCGCCCGCGCGTCTAACATCACCGGTTTGAGGGGCGCCTGCTGGTTTTCGGCGCGAGCCAGGAAAAACAGCCCATCGATCATCCGGGCGAGCCGGGCGTACTCCTCGAGACTGGACTCCACGACCTCCCTGTACTCCTGTGGCGTACGGGCGCGTGCCAGGGCAACTTCGGCTTCGCCCATAAGTGTGTTTACCGGAGTGCGCAGCTCGTGCGCCAGGTCCGCCGAAAACCGGGAGAGCCGCTCGAAGGATCCCTCCAGGCGTTCGAGCATCGAGTCGAACGCGCGGGCTAACGTAACCAGTTCCCGGGGCCATCGAGCCGGTCCCACGCGCTCGTGAAGCTGTGCCGCGGTCACTCGCTCTGCGGCCCGGGTGATCTCGTCCAGGGGGCGCAGGCCCCGGCTCGCGATCGTGTGACCGGCAGCCGCCGAGAGAAGCACGGCAACCAGGAGCGCCAGCACCAGCTTACGGCCATAATCAGAGATGGCGGCGTCTTCGTGGGTGATGCCGAGCGCCACCTGAAGCAGCCACCGGCGGTGGTTTGCGCCGGCCCAGGCCGCCATGAGAAGGTACACCCGCCCGTCCGGGAGGCGGCGCAGGAGACTTCCGCGCGGGTCCCGATCCAGCGCCACTGGTGAAGGGAAAAGGCCGGCCGGGAGGAGTGAGGACATACCCGGAGACTCTTCGACGGTATGCCGCGTGGTATCCAGGACGCGGGCGTAGTACTGAGAAAACTGCTGGCCTCCCTCCCACCGGACTTCTTCTTCCAGAGCCTCGGGATTGTGCGGCGCCTCGCGCAGGATCTGTCGCAGCACGTGGATCTTCTGGACGAGAAATCGGTCGTCTTCTCGCCGGAAGTTTCCAACCGAGGTCCAGTAGAGATAGGTTCCGGCAGCGACGAGGATGATGGCGGCGGCGCAGGTGTAGAGGAGCGTCAGCCGCGCCTTGAGCGACCACGTACGGGATGACTGCCGGACTGAGCGATCCACCAGCTCAGCCCGACTCAAGCAGATAGCCCACGCCCCGGATCGTGCGGATGAGCTTCCGCGGAAACGGGTCATCCACCTTCCTGCGGAGCCGGCGGACGGCCACGTCCACGACGTTGCTGTCGCTGTCAAAATTGATGTCCCAGACCTGCTCCGCGATCAGCGTGCGGGAGAGAACCTCGCCGGCATGGCGGGCCAGCAGAGAGAGGAGCAGGAACTCCTTGGGCGACAGGTCCAACTCCGTTGCCTGCCGGGCCACCCGGCGGCGGATCAGGTCGATTCTCAAATCCCCAACCTGAACCAGCTCCGGCTGCCGGGCTGGCGCGCGCCGCAGTAAAGAGCGCACGCGGGCAAGGAGCTCGCTAAAGGCGAAGGGCTTCACGAGGTAGTCATCCGCCCCCAACTCCAGGCCCTTGACCCGGTCCTCCACAGAATCACGGGCCGTAAGGAAAAGCGCGGGCGCCTGGATCCCACGGCTCCGCAGATCGCGCAGGATGGTCCATCCATCGACGCCCGGAAGCATCACGTCCAGGATAAAGAGGTCGTACCGCAGCGATGCCGCGTAGTCCAGTCCCTGGGTCGCGTCACCGGCGATATCCGCCACGAAGCCGTTCTCCGCGAGACCCTTGCGCAGGTAGGAAGCCGTCTTACTGTCATCCTCGAT
>DASRZA010000286.1:0-10355 GCA_035686845.1 Armatimonadota bacterium
CGTCCGTCCCGGCCGATGACTCCCCACGGGAAGACAACGCCATTCATATCCTTCCAGCACCAGTTCTCCACAAACGCGGCGCCCATGCCCATCGCGACAGCGCCCAATCGCTCGAACCAACCGGAGTCGTCCGCCGTCACGTCCTGCCCGTTGACCCGCTGATCGTGCTCATCTTGAGCGCCAAACTCTCCGATGCTGAGTCCCTTGCCTTCGAACCGCCGGTCGGTGAGCGCGAATTCCAGCGGCAGGCCGTCCGGTGATCCGTAGTAGTGCATGTCGCTGAAGTCGAGGTTTTTCTGCCCCAGAATCTTGTCCGCCGGGGGCAGGGAAGGCAAATAGCCGACGGTGACCGGCCGCGAGGGATCGCCGGCGTGGAGACCGGCGGCGTTGGCCGCGGTCCAACGGTTGAGCAAGACCGTCTTGAAATGATTGAAATCCCAGGTCCGAACGTCGGCCCACTCATCCGTTCCCGGTTTCCACGGAATCTGGCCCAGGGGCGCGTCCGGGGGCGATAGATGCCAGGCCATCTTCAAAGCCGCGTCATCGTGGTACTTCGTGCGGAGATAATCGTTCCAGAGGCGGCGAACGTCAGGATCGTCTGTGGTCTCTACCGAGGGTTCGTTCTGGATGTCGAAGATGAGATTCTTTACGCCGCGATACCGCCGCGCCACCCGCGCCACGAACGATTGCTCGGCGCTCAGATCCCGGTCAGAAACAGCCACGGGAATCCAATCGTCAACACCCAAGAAGAGCGCCACGCCGTGATGCGCGGCAATCTGCAGCAGCGCGTCCAGACGGCGCATCAGCTCCTCGGGCAGTGGGCCGGCCAGCTCCGCCGCAGTGGCGCTCTGCCCGGTCTTCAGCCAGGTCACAAACGGGGAGAAGTGCAGCACCCGGCAAAGATGAACGCCATGAGCTGCCATAGCAGCGAAGTCATGATCCCACGTGAGCGGGTTCTCGTCATTGCCGGGAGTGAAGACCGCCCCAGTTAGATTGGTCCCCACCAGAAATTCCGGTTTTCCGTTCACGCGGAAGGCATTGTCTCGAAAGCTGAAATCAGGCCATTTCGAGCGCCGCTCAGGGGAATCGCCAATAACAAATCCGGTTTCGGAGGACGGAGGACGGAGGACGAAGGACGAAGGACCGGGGCCGGAGGCGGGCGCGTCGCGCCCCGCGCCCTCTTCCAGGCTGGCTTGGATAACGCAGAGTGCCCCCGGAGCAGCGGTGATAGGAATACTGCGGGTGTAGGTTTTGGAGCTGTGCGGTGGAATAAGGAGGGAGAATCGGTCCCTGAAAGCCGGGTGGCGCCGGGAAGGCTCGTCTTTCACCGCACTACCCGAGTCCGTCGCGGTGGTCAGCGCCAAAGTGGCGCGGAGCGGGGTGGCGCGGAAGTTATCCACGACGACGGAAGCGGTCGGTGTTTCACCGGGATGATAGAGTGCGTAGCGGGTGGAAAGGTCGTGGATGACGACGTCGCCGGTCAGTCTGTTAATGATCTCGGGGAGCGCGGCGCGGACGGCGGGAATCTGAAGCACGTCGCGATCGGTGGCGCCGAAGAAGGCCCACGCGGACCCGCGGTACGGCCCACTATAAATCTGTGCGAGGGATGCCAGCGGCGCTTTCCGGCCGCGCGGATCCTGAAAAAGGCAGAGCGGCGTTGTCACCGCCCAGACCTTCAGGAACACCGGGTTGTCGTTGCCGATCACGCTGATGGCGGTATAGCCACTCCATTTGCCGGGAACCGTGACCGGATGGCCCAGAACTGAAACCAGCGACGCGTTCTGAAACCGGCACGCAGGATCGAACATTCCGATCTGATCGGGGCTCAGGCCCATCGTATCGCCGGGGACGCCGGATCGGGTGTTGAACTGCTCCGAGGCGCCAGAATGATCCAGCGCCGCGGCGGTAAGACCGGTCGACGCATCTACCCAGCGGCCGTTCTGGTAGAGCGTCGGATGATCGAAGGCATAGCCACCGAAGCAGAGGAGCTTGCCGCCGGCTTTGAGGAACTGACGCAGCGTTTGGAGCCCGGCGGCCGGGTAGTAGGGTGAATTCGGAAGCGCCAGCAGATCGAAGTGCGCCCGGTTCAGAACGGCCGGATCGCACGCGTTCGCGCCTGAGATAGCCGTCGTCCCAATACCGGCCGCCTGAAGCGCGCGTGCCAGCGCCGCGGGATCGACCGCGCCAGGATTCGCCGGAAATGGTCCGGTAAGGATCGCGGCCGCGCCGCGTTTCCCCCGGACCGGCGCGACCGGCGTCTCGGGCGGAGGGGTGGACGCGCGCCGGCTTTCATCGAGGGCGATCCGGTGAATGACCAACGATGAATCACCGTTGTTCAGGATAAGGATTAACCGGCGGGTCGAGGTGATCTGCCTGATTTTGTTGCCGCGAGGCTGGAATTGGAACTGTCCGATTGGGACGCGGGTGACGAATCGGCCATCCGGCGCCTGTCCCAGCGATTTCCCGTTGAAGCGCGCCTCCCCAAACCAGAGATCGCCATCCGGTTCTTCCAGGCCCAGCGTCATCTGAGCGCCCGGCGCGGCGGAACGCTTCGTAAGGTCCAGCTCGATGCCGGTAGTATCCGCCGGGAGCATCATCGCCTCCTGCACGTTTCCCCAGTGCGGCGGCCGGTCGGTGTAAACCAGCGAGAGCCCGTCCGGGCCCGACCGCAGGAGCGGCGGATTACCTCCGTCCGGTCGCGGCTGCCATGCAGTCAGCGGGATGATTGAAGCCGCCCCGGCGCGCGGCTGCTGCGCCATGATCGTGCAAGCCACCACGGCGAAAACGACCCGCAAAATAGTACCACTGTAGAGACGGAGCATGGTCGTCAGGCGTCTTTCTGCAACGGTAGTTTCTCCAGAACACCCAGCCATTCCGCGAAGTGCGGGCAGCTCGCGCACAGCTTTGGAAGCCCGATCTTTGCCGCTACGAGCGGGCCGGCCGATGCCTTGCGGCCTTCGTATTCGGGAATCTCCGTGATGATGCGCTTGGACGGCGCTGTTGCTTCGCCATCGTCGATGAGTTCCGATGAAGTGTAGACTACAACCATCTTGCAGAGACGACGGATGGCTGGTCCATGATCCATGAATACCCGGTCAAGGGCCTGCGGATCGGCGAGCAGCAGCGCCTCAAATTCGTGGAGCTGCAGATACGGCACGAACCGGCGGTGACCGAGATCCTCTCCCAGTGCTTCCTCGAGCCGCTTTACTCTCAGGACGGGATCGCCTATTTTCCCCGCCTCGTCATACCCTGGCGCATCTCTGGGATACCCGTACAGGTCAACCATGGTTGTGAACCATGCGTCCGGGTTGTTATCCTGTCTCATCCAAAGTTCCAGATCATTTCGCAGCTGCCCGAACCGCCGGATGCCGCCCCGATAGATTCGCCCGCGGCGTCTTCCGGTCTCGAGGCAGCGAACATCAACGGAAATGTCGAAGGCGGTCAGATACTGCGCCAGCACCGAGTTTACAAACTCCTCCTCAGTTTGCCCTTCGACGACGAAGTGAAGCCGGATCATCGGATCGGGCCGCCGCCGATGACATTCTTTTCCCAGAGCTCCGAGAGCGTGTATTCCTCCAGCCAGCTCGACAGAATCTCGGCGTTCAACCGCGTGTAGGTAGACGCGCGACCCGGGCGATCGACCACGATAACTTGTTCGAGATCAAAGCGGTCTATCAAACTCACCGACTGCGTCGCGATAATGACCTGCTTCCGAACAGCGGCGCTGCGAAGCAGCCCTGCTACGATATTAACGGCGAATGGGTGAAGGCCCAGTTCGGGCTCATCGAGGATAATGGTATCGGGCATCTCGTCGGGTGGTTGTAGGAGGAGGGCGACCAGCGCCATCAGTCTGAGCGTTCCATCCGATGCCTGGTGCGCGCCAAATATGATATCGGACCCCTTTTCGGTCCACTGAAGGATGACCGATTGCGCCAGGGGCTCCAGAACAAAGTCCGCGAAGAATGGCGCCGCCTGCCGAATGGTCTCAACGATCATTCGGTAATACTCTGGCTTGCTGTCGCGAAGACGCAGCAGGAACGGCGCCAGGTTCGCCGCATCCTCACGCAAATTTTGGGCGTCGTTGATATCCCAGTACTGCCTCAACCGCGCCGTTTCAGAAGTGTTGTGGAACTGGAAGACCTTGCAGCCGCGCAGCATTGATAGTATTGCGCGAGCCGTTTTGTCGCCTTCGGCTGCGTCAATGAGCCTTGCCTGTCTGTGCCCGGCGCCCAGGGAAGTCCAATCCGGATTGGGGATAGATCCCTTTCTCGAAAACCGGTACTCCTCCTCTGCAAAGACAAAGGTGTCGCCGGCGGCATGAAAAAGACGTATATGATAATCATTGATTCCCTGGCCGGTTTCAAGGGTGATGGTGGCCTCTAATTGTGGCGTCCGTGCGGCGCCATCATGAAGCAGCGCGTTGGCGCCTCCGATCCGGCCGACGTACAAGGGGAATTGGTCGGCGGAGAGGGTCATCCAGTTCAAAAGCTTGAAGAACGAAATAAGATTCGACTTCCCGGCGCCATTTGCGCCGATCAGCACGTTCAGAGGTCCGAATTCGAGGTTCTCCAGCAGAGGAATTGACTTCCATCCCGCGAGTTTTAGATTTATGAGCCTGGACATAGATGAAAGCTTTCGTATGGAGTTGTCGCAGTGCGGGCCTTTATCTGTCAAAGCCGCCGGCATCTGGACTGTTTGCAGACTTGCGGTAGGCGACCACCTCAATGGCTTTCGGCCAGCCCATGCCCGGGTCCTTTACGCCGAATTGACCGGGCGCGGCGCCCTTCGAACAGCGGCTGCCGGATCCCTGCTATTTCTCCAGTCTCACGGAGGCGGGCCCTGGCCCCGGTTTGTTCGGCGCCGGGTTGGTCTCGGCATGTCGCGGGTGGCTCTGGAAGAACTTCCAGATAAGGCTGGTGGCGTCGATAGCTTCGTCGGCCGGGGCGATGTACGCCGCGTCGGCGCGGTCGCCGGGCCACCAGTGGTCACCGCCGATCACCGAGTAGAGGATCACCTCGGTATTATCCCGGCCATGCGGGTAGTCATCTTCAATCACGTCGGGCTTTTTAGTCACCTTCCGATCCGCAGCCGGGCAGCCATCCGCTTTCACCCAAAAATCGATAGACTGTGCCGCGGAGAAAAAGTTGGCGTTGTAGGCCCAGGTATCACCGGTCGAGTAGGGCATAATCGGGTCGTGGTCCCCATGAAATGCGATCACCGAAACCGGGCGCGCGGGAGGATGCAGCACAACTAGCTTGCCATCGGCGTCACGGGCGCCAACCGTGCCAGCAACCACTCCGATAGCCGCGATCTTATCTGAGATCTCAGACGCCAGCCGGTCCGCCATCATCGCCCCGCTGGAGTGGCCGGCCACAAAAACCCGATCCGGATCAACGGGAAGCGTCTTCTCAAGATGGTCTATTAAAGTGCTGAAGAACTCCACGTCAGTCGGGTCATGAAGCCCGGTATTGAGGCCCACGCTCCAGACTGTCGGATCACCCTCCGCCAGCGGGCAGACGAGGAAGAAATTCGCCTTGCGCGCCAGTCGAGCAAAGCCCGTGTAATCGGCTACGGAGATCGGATCGCCGCCGAGGCCGTGCAGCAGGATCACCAACGAATATCGCTTTCCGGCCTGGACCGGTTTCGGCGCTTCCAAATAATAGAGCCGGGTAACGCCGTTGACTTCGATAGTCTTCGGGGGCCCCATCAAGGCCCGTATGTCAGCCCGGCAGCCGGCTGCCGATGCGACGAGCGCCGCTAACCCGATCAGCAGGGAGAACCAGGGGAGCAGAGCAGGTCTACCGCGACGAGAACTCCGGACGGGAATCGTGATGCGAGATGCGCCGCTCACGGTTGACCGTTTTGCTTTCCGTGCGATATCCCATTCGAGATAACGGCGCCAGTGACGATGCCGCCAGGAACGCAGGCAACCCCGATAGCCGCGCCGATGCCGAGCGAAGAAATAATGAGATCGTACGGGGGCCAACGATAGCCGAACCCCAGGATGAGAGCCAAGCCGACGCCGGCTCCTATCGCTGCCCCACGACACGCGACGACTCCGATGGCAGCGAAAAACAGTACCTGAAGTGCGCGGGAGGAGTCAAAGTGCGCTCCGATCCGCGCTGAGAACGTCAGGATTCCAGCAGCCACTATTATGAGGATTAGCATAAAATTGCTTTCTGCTCCGATGACGCCGGGTTTGCTGCTAAATCACTAAGGAGCAAACGCGGTGCGTTGGTTGGTCGATGCACCCGGAGCCGCAGATGAATGGACCGCCGCCTGGAGGATAGGAACCTCGCCCGAGGGGATGGGAAGCGCTTCGCCATCGGGAATGGGATGACCGAAATGAGGTGTGCCATCCGGGTTCCAGGTAAAGGGCTGGGCGCGGCTGCTCCGGTCGCCCCCACCGTTGGCGGACGTATCTCTGCCATGATAAACGATCCAATCCTGTTTGCCATCGGGTGACCGGGTGAACGAGCAGTGGCCCGGCCCGTACACGCCGCCATCCGGTCCGTCGTATTCTTGAAAGACCGGAACGGGCGATTTAGTCCAGGTTTTTGGGTCCATCACGTCGCCGCTCGTATGAGTCAGGAGGCCGAGGCAGTAGTCCGGCGTGGTATATCCGCTGGCGGAGTAAACCACGAAGATCCGCCCGTGATGCTGAAGAATCTCCGGTCCCTCGTTGACCGGCCAACCATGCCTTTCCCACGGATATGTCGGGCGTGAGAGGGCCGCCCGCGGCCCGGTAATGGTCCAGGGGTTGGAGAGTCGCGCGATATAAATGCTCTGGTCGGCCGGCCAGTGATCGCGGCCGGACCAGAGAAGATAGTCCGCCCCGTTTTTCAGTTGGAGCACGGTGGGGTCAATGGCCCACTGGTCGGTGGCATCGGCGACTTTGCCCCGGTCGATATAGGCGCCAAGCGGGTCATCAGTTGCGCTCTCCAGCACGAAGATCCGGTGATCGGCGTCGCGGCCATCATCGGCGCAATAGTAGAGATACCAGTGGCCGTGGATGAAATGGAGCTCCGGCGCCCAGACCTGCTGGCTGTTGGGACCCTGCGCTGGCGCTCTCCATACCACCACACTCTTGCCATCTTTGATGTCGGTAAGTGAGGTCGACTCGTGGATCCTCAGATTGCGCCCGGTAGTGCATAGCATGTAGTATTTACCGCGGCGCCAGATAACCCACGGATCGGGCGCGTGATCCAGGATCGGATTGGTGAATGTCGCCGCGGACGCGCGAACCGGGATCGGCACCGCCGATCCGGTCCCAGCCGGCGCTGCAGGGCGACCGATGCAGGCTGTCGAAAGGAAGATCGCGAGCGCGACCGGCGCGAAAAGGATCGATCGATAGAGACGGGGAGACGAAAGTTTCATGAATTCTGAGATGCTCCTGGAAAAACGGACGATGTATGGCCGCGGCGCCATTCGAATCCAAAGATTCGGTCGCGGGTCCTCGGGTTCCTGCCTCCGTCCTCCGTCCTTCGTCCGTTTTGGAGTGAGATAACATGACAAAAGCGTCTACCGGTTTGAGAGAACAACTGCTTACGGATGGATTTTGCCTGTTTCCGCGGGTTTTGGATCCCGCTATGATCGAGGAGCTCACCGGTGTCACGGATCAGCTTCTCGCGCAGCAAACGCCGGAGGAGCGTGAGCAGGTCCGGTACCAGGGGAGCAGCATCTTTATCGCCTATCAGCATCCCGTGTTTGCACGGCTATTCACGAGGCCGGAGGCGTTGAATGCGTTAGACACCCTTGGATTTCCCGATCCAAAGTGGGCGAGCGCCTTTCTGCTGAGCAAGCCGCCTCATGCTCCGCCGCTCTACTGGCACCAGGATTGGTGGGCGTGGGATGATCCGGTGAGCGCGGCGGTGATCCCACCCCAGGTTTTCCTGATGTATTATCTCACCGACACGACGCCAGCGAATGGCTGCCTGCGAGTGATTCCGGGAACCCACCGCCGCCGGATTCCACTGCATGATCAACTCCCGGCGGCGCACGAACCAGCGGCGCAGGCGGCCGGGCTCGACTCGTCTCTCTTCACGCGCCACCCGGATGAGGTGGATATCCCGGCGCAGGCGGGCGACCTGGTGATCGGCGATGCCCGTTTGCTCCACGCGGCTCACGCCAACCAGACGGATACTCGACGCACCTGCCTGACGCTCTGGTATCTGCCGGATTACGCCGAGCTGCCCGATTCCATCAAGGCGTACGCCGGCCGCAAAAAGCCGCTGGCGCCGCCCGACTGGTGGGAACCAGAGGTGGGAAAGCCAGTTGAGCGCCTGATCCCCTGGTACTCCGGCAGCGCCGCTCCGGCAGCCTGGAACCGCGCGCCAGGAGAGTTTCTGAGGCGCGAGTGAGATAGCGCGGCTGTGGCGGAGTTGGTCAGCGCGGTTGAACAGCGGTGAGGGTAGAATGTAACCAGGAGGCAGAGATGGGTGTCGTGAAATATAACGCAGGTGTTGAGGATCATCGCGTGTTGGAGAGGTGGGAAAATATGAAGCCGAAACTCGAGCCAACGCTTCGGAATGACGCGAAGGGGCTAATACGCGACCTTATCGCCGCCGCCGGTGGATGCTTGAAAGGGAGCGTCCGACTTTATAAAACCTTCTATATAGCACACCTCATGTACTGGCGTTATGGACCCGGCGTTCTTACGGCCTATCCGATCGTCCACATGCCGGAAGGACCGGGTATTGACCAGGGACCCGCGCTGCTGAAGGAATTGGCGGATGAGGGGAAGATTAGAGTCGATATTGAATTCGACGGGCCGTACCCCGAGTACACTTATAGGCTTCAAACCAAGCCTCGTAGTTTCGACCGGAGCGATCCGCGGGACCGGTCCGTAATCGAAGCTGTTCAATGGGCGGGCGCGCATTCTGCAGCTCAACTAAGTGAGATTACGCACGAGCACAGTCGAAGCTGGAAGCTCACGAAATCAGGTGAGGAACTCGATATATATCTGGATGTCCTGACCGATGAAGAGTACCAGAATATCAAGTCGACAACGGCAGAGATGAAGCAGTTAGTCGGCGAGGTATTTGGTGAGCGTTGATGAAACGCTTAAGGATCTCCAGCACTGCCTCGTTATGGAGGGTGTTCGACAATCCCAATTGCGCGAGATCGGATGGTTCACGTTCCTTAACGACTGCCGGACACTAACCGACGAGGACGTCACCCGTCGGATAATAGATGAACGCGGCTTCACTCTCTTCGCCGCATTCCGCTACCTCGCGATCGATGAAATCGGCAACTGGGATGGAAACCGAACAATCGTGCCCGAGTTTGCGACTTTCGTCAGATTACACTCGAACAAAGGACGCTCAGAGCCTGAGCTTGTGGAATGGCGGCAGATTCTGCAGCGAAGACCTGTGGACGTGGCTGAACTGAAGCAATGGTTTGGTCGGCTTTTTCCTGTTCCGAAGGGTTGAACGCCCATCACCACAGGTGGGAATTTGCCGGATTCCGTGCCTTCTGCGCGTCTTTCTCCGGGCCGTCGCTGCGGAGCGACACATGCAGCCCGCGATGGATGGCGTCGACGTAGGTGAAGCCGGCGCCGTGCGTCGGTACCACGTAACTGCCTTCCCCGAGCTCGTTCCAGGCTTCGATGAAGATCAGCGGCGTTTTGTCGAGGACCTCCATTTTTGGATGCTCTCGCTCCCAACTCACCGCCCGGGCCACGAAATCTTCCACTTCAGCCGGCGTGCGGACGTACCAGAACGGCGTTTCGTTCCAGGGCTGCGCGTCCCAGCCATCGGTTACAACCGGAATATAAGGCCGGCGGCCATCAGCCGCGAAGTCGTTCCAGATGTCAACACTCCCATCGATCAGCCGCTGGTATGGATTGGCGCCTTTCACCGTGCCCGCCACGCCCGGATAGTTGTAGCCCGAGTAGGCGTCGTACCCCTCTTTCGCCAAATCATCGAGATTGGTCCAGCCATTCTTTGGCCCCGGCGTAGCGCAGCAAACCACGAAAACGCCGGGTAGTCCGGCCGCCTTCGCCGTGGCGCGGAGCCGGCCCCAGGCGGAGGCGACGCCCGAATCCCCTCCCCACGCCTTACGCATATCTCCGGCGCTGAAGACCACGAGCAGCGGCTTGCCATCAATCTTGAAGTATCCCGGGCGCTTGAAGTTTTCGGTCACCCACCGGTGACACAGGTCATCCCATTCCGCCGGCGGCACGCTGAATCCACCATTGTTTACATACAGAAGGGCATACCGCATCCCGTGCCGGTGGCGATCGGCGCGGAAGAAAGCGGTGGCGGAATTGAGGCTCCGGTCGTGGGCATTCGTGATGCGCTTTGGGTCGTACCAATCAAAGATGAAAAAGTTAACCCCTGCCCGGCGCGCCCACT
>DASRZA010000287.1:0-11735 GCA_035686845.1 Armatimonadota bacterium
GCGAATCGAAGCGAAGAGCTGCTCATCATGGGAACACCTTGCTCCATCGCCAGCTCGATAATCGCCTTCGCGTCGGCGGTCGTTACTGCAAGTGGCTTGTCGATGAACGTCGGCTTCCCGAACGGCGCGATTTTCCGAAACTGCTCCAGATGAACCCGCCCGTCGGCCGAGGTGATCAGGACCGCATCCACTTGTTCGGCGACCGCCTCTGGCGATTCGAGAATGGTGACGCCGAACTGATCACGCAGCTCTTCGGTGAATTTCGTTACTCGCGATCGGCTCAGTTCAAAATCGTCCGAACCGCCCGGAAAACCGGCCACGACGCGTCCACCCGGCACGTGATCGGCTGCGGCGGGATCATTCAACAGCTTCGCAAACGCTACGCAATGAGATGTGTCAAGCCCCACCAACCCCAGCTTCAGTTCGACCGGCATGGATTCCCCACGTCAAGAGCCTTCAACTATTCTGATTACATCATAGCGCGGGACCGAGGACGAAGGACGAAGGACGAGGGACGGAGGACGAGCGACGAAGGACGGAGGATGGGGGGTGTGAGGCGCGAGTTACTTTATGCGTACCTCGCGACCCGCCCCGTTCGCCCCGCGCCTGTTTCAGTGGCGCGGGCCTCCGCGCCTGGGCAGTCCCGGGGCGAACGGGGCGGGTCGCGAGGTAAAATGAATCACGTTGGCCGCATGAGTCGGCCCGGTCTCTGCTTTTTGGAAAGGCGCGCAGCAACATGAATATTGGCTTTATCGGGGTGGGCGGGGTGGCGCAGCCGCACCTTCAGAACCTCTCTGCAATGGAGGGCGTGCGGATTTCCGCCGTTTGCGACATCGTCAGTGAGCGGGTGGCCGCGGCGGGCGCAAAATATGACGCCCATACCTACAGCGACTACCATCAAATGCTTGAATCGGAGAAGCTGGACGCGTGCTACGTTTGTGTAATACCGGGAGCGCACGCCTCGATTGAACTTGACCTTGCGAAGGCTCGGCTCCCGTTTTACGCCGAAAAGCCGGTCCATCTCGACCTGGACGCCTGCCAGCGAGTGATCGACGAGCTTCAGAAGAGCGGCATGGTGAACAGCGTCGGCTATCACTGGCGGTACACGGCAGCCGCGCAGGCGCTGAAGAAATTCGTAGAGAAGCAACGGGTGAGCTTTGTGGAGGGCTGGTGGTACGGCGGCTTCGTGGGCGCGCCGTGGTGGCGGCAGATGAAGCTCTCCGGGGGACAGCTCGTTGAGCAGACGACGCATATCGTGGATATGGCTCGGTATCTGGTCGGCGAGGTCCATACGGTATTTGGCGCCGGCGCGACCGGCGCGATGACGGAGGTAGAACATTACGACATACACGACGCCTCCGTCTGTGTTTTACAGTTCGACTCAGGCGCAGTGGGCCAGATCACCAGCGGCTGCATCGCCGAAAAGCATGGCGGCTCCAGGGTCGATATTACGGTAAAGGGCAGGGACTGGTCGGCCTGGACCAATGCTAGCAAGGCGACGATCAAGAGCGACGCGGGCGACGAAGAGGTGGAGAGCGGCCAGAGCTGGCAGGAGCAGCTTGGCAACGGAGACCGCGCGTTTGTGGCGGCAGTGAAGAGTGGCGATGGCTCGAAAATTCTGAGTCCTTATATTAGCGGCGCCCAGACCCTTGCGATTACGCTGGCCGCCAATGAGTCGATGCGGACCGGGCAGCCGGTCAACGTGCGCCGCTTCGTTTAGAGCAGGCGGATAGGGCGCGGAGAGGCGCAGGAGCAGCCGCACCGAGGAATTCATCTTCCCGTAACACGGCCGGCACGATGCCGTAATCGTCTGAGCCTAAGATGGGAATTGAAGTGGTGAGCCATCGGGCGATCGTCGTGATCCGCCTTTTCCGGCTGCCGCTCGGGAGGATGATACGATGCGATCACTCGCGCCTCGGACGACGCCGGCTCAGCCGCTGCCTTGCGCTCGAACGAATAAAGCCGACCAGGCGGCACCGCCGATGTTTCGCGCCAGTCGCGCCGCCGCGTGCGCCGGGGTCTCCGCCGGCCTCGGCGCTATCGCTCTGCAGGCCATCGGCCGCGTTAGCATCGGAGAGCTGGTCATTCTCTGGGCGATGCTGGCAAGCTGGCTGTCGTACTGGATATTCGAAGACCCGAAGACAGGCGCACGCTGAACCTCTACTGGAATACCACCAGTAGATCCTGTGTGTCAATCCGGTCGCCCGGCTTGACGAGCACCTCTTTAACGATCCCCTTAATCGGGCTGTAGATGTACATCTGCACTTTCATCGCTTCAATGGCGACGAGGAGGTCTTCCTTCTCCACCTCGTCGCCCGGCTTGACGTCGACTTCAACGACCGCGCCGGGCATGGGCGCGCCGACGTGGTGCATGTTTTGCGGCTCGGCCCTGGGATGCCGCTGAACCGTCTCCGCCACTGCCTTATCGGGGATTTTCACTTCGCGTGGATGACCGTTCAGGTCATAGAACAGCGTGACTTCCCCCCTCGCGTCCACTTCGGTACGGGTGATTAGCTTAATGAAAAGGGTCTTGCCCTCTTCGATCTCGATAGCCGTTTCCTCTTCCGGCTCCATCCCATAAAAAAATATGTTGGTCGGAACTTCGCTCACGTCGCCGTACTGGCGCCTGCGGCTTTCGAAGTCTAAAAACACGCGGGGATAGAGCAGATATGAGAGCAAGTCCTCATCCGAGGCTGACCGCTGAATCTTAGGCTCCAACTCGCTTTTGGTAGCGGCGAAGTCAATCGGCGGCATCATCTCCGCCATGCGGCCCTCCAGCGGCTCTCGGCCCTTAAGCACCAACCGCTGGAGGCGTTCGGGGAAACCGCCCTCAGGGTAGCCGATCTCCCCCGCAAAGAATCCGACGACCGATTCGGGAAACTGGATCTCTTCACCACGCTCTAGAATCGTCTCCGGCGTGAGGTTGTGCGTGAGCATGTACAGCGCCAGGTCGCCCACCACTTTACTGGACGGGGTAACCTTGACGATGTCGCCGAGCATCTCGTTCACTGCTGCGTACATCCGCTTTAGCTCGGGGAGCCGGTCGCCCACTCCCATCGCCTCCGCCTGGGGACGCAGATTGCTGTACTGGCCTCCCGGAATTTCATGGATGTACACGTCACCGGAACCAGCCCGCAGGTCACTTTCGAACGGCGCATACATCTCACGCACGTCAAGCCAGTACTCCGCGTGCCGGGTGAGGGCGTCGAAGTCGAGCAGCGTATCACGCGGCTGACGCTGCAGCGCCGCGGCGAGCGCCTCCATACTCGGTTGACTCGTGAGCCCGGACATTGAGCTGATTGCAGTGTCAACCACGTCTACGCCGGCCTCCGCAGCGAAGAGAAGCGATGCTACCTGGCCGCCGGCGGTATCGTGGGTATGAAAATGGATCGGGATGCCGACCTCATTCTTCAGCGTTTCCACGAGTTTGCGGGCAGCGTACGGCCGGCAGAGTCCCGCCATGTCCTTGATTGCCAGCATCGTGGCGCCGGCCGCCTCGAGCTCACGCGCCAGGCGAACGTAATAGCTGAGATGATATTTTTTTCGGGCGGGGTCGAAGATGTCGCCGGTGTAGCAGATCGCCGCCTCTGCAATAGCGCCCGCCTCGCGAACCGCGTCGATGGCCGGAAGCATCGCCGGGACATAATTGAGCGAATCGAAAATCCGGAAAAGATCGATCCCGTCACGCGCCGCCACGCGCACAAATTCTTTGACCACGTTGTCGGGGTAATTGGTATATCCGACCGCATTGGAACCGCGGAGCAGCATCTGGAACAGAATATTCGGGATCTTCTCGCGCAGCGCTCCGAGCCGCTCCCAGGGGTCCTCGGAAAGGAATCGCATCGCCACGTCAAAGGTCGCGCCTCCCCACATCTCCAGCGAGAACAACTGCGGAAGATCTCGCGCGATGGAGTCCGCTACCTTCAGCATGTCATAGGTTCGAAGGCGAGTGGCCAGGAGTGACTGATGGGCGTCTCGCAGCGTGGTATCGGTCACCAGCAGACGCCGCTGATCGCGCGTCCAGGCGGCGAACGCCTCCGGACCCAGCTTTCTGAATAGATCCCGCGTACCTTCAGGCGGAGGGCCGAAACTCTTCTCGGTGGGGATCACCGGCGCCCGTGTTTTTTTGGGTTTACTGCCTTGCGGAACCTGCGGGTTGCCGTTGACCACTACGTCGCCGATGAACTCCAGAACCTTGGTCGCCCGGTCGGCGCGCTGGGGAAAATGAAAGAGCTCCGGTGACTCCTCGATGAACGTGGTCGTGCAGCGCCCCTGGCGAAAAACGGGATTCCGGATAACGTTCCCCAG
Organism: Armatimonadota bacterium; assembly: GCA_035686845.1. Taxonomy (GTDB): domain Bacteria; phylum Armatimonadota; class DASRZA01; order DASRZA01; family DASRZA01; genus DASRZA01. Next base: position 4,309 of record DASRZA010000287.1, read on the forward strand.
GAACGGGATATTGGTCTTCACACCCCGGACGCGGAATTCGCTGAGCGCGCGGGACAGCTTATTGCAGGCGTCTTGAAAACTCAGGCTCCATGCTGAAACCTTTACCAGAAGAGAATCGTAAAAGGGGGTGATAACGGCGCCGGTGAACGCCGTGCCGCCATCGAGCCGGATTCCGAAGCCCGCCGCAGATCGGTAATGGGTAATCCGGCCGTAATCGGGGATGAAATTGTTGGCCGGGTCTTCCGTGGTAATCCGGCACTGGATCGCGTAACCCCGCATCTGAACCGCGTTCTGATCCGGCAGATTGATCGCCGGGTCCGAGAGAGGCAGGCCCTCCGCGATGTGAATCTGACATTTTACAATATCGATCCCCGTAATAAGCTCGGTGATCGTGTGTTCCACCTGGATCCGGGGGTTCATTTCGATGAAGTAGTAGTTCTCCGCCTCGTCTACGAGAAACTCCACGGTCCCGGCGTTGACGTAATTCACCGACCGGGCCAACCGCACGGCGTCGCGGCAGAGATTCTCGCGGAGCGCCGGCGAAATGGAGGGCGAAGGAGCGATCTCGATCACTTTCTGATGCCGGCGCTGAACCGAGCAATCCCGTTCGAAGAGGTGGAGAGTGCTGCCTTCGGAGTCGGCCAACACCTGTACTTCAATATGCTTCGGGCGCTGAAGGTATTTTTCGAGGAAGATATCGCCGCGTCCGAAGGCTGCTTCCGCCTCTCTCGCGGCCGCGGCGAAAAACTCCTGCAGCTCCGGCTCGTCGTGCGCGACGCGCATTCCCCGGCCCCCGCCGCCAAAAGACGCCTTCAGAATAACCGGGTAGCCGACGCCTGCGGCCCATTCCGCCGCCGCCGCCGCCGATGGCATCGGTCCATCCGTTCCAGGCACGACCGGAATTCCGAGCTGCTGGGCGTTGCGCCGTGCCGCCGTTTTATCGCCCATCGCATCCAGGACGGCGGGCGGCGGTCCGATAAAGACTATTCCAGCGTCCTCGCAGGCGCGTGCGAAGTCCGCGTTTTCAGAGAGAAAGCCGTATCCGGGGTGGATGGCGTCAATCTCATGTTCCCGCGCAATCCGCACGATCGCCTCGATATCGAGGTAAGCCTTGAGCGGGTCTCTCTTTTCGGGGAGGGCGTAAGTTTCGTCCGCCTTGTACCGGTGCAGAGCGCCGTGGTCTTCCTTGGAATAGACACCAATCGTGCGGATATCAAGCTCGGTGCATGCGCGGAAGATGCGGATTGCAATCTCGCTGCGGTTGGCGACCAGTATCCGGTGGAACGTGCGGACAGGCATGGACAAATCTTCTCCCTGGCTTCAGATCATCATCAGGCGCCTCTCGCCCGGCGCTATGCCGATTATAGCACCCATACGCCTCTACACCGCGTCAATGCTGTCAGTCGCCCGCGAGCCCGAGAGCCTCCGCGTTCTCTTGCAGCGCACGGATCACCCTTTCAATATGCTCATCCAGCGGCACGCCGAGCGCCGCGGTGTACTGCTCGATTTCGTCACGGTTGACGCCGCGTGCGAACGCCCTGTCTTTCCACTTTTTCTTCACGGACGAGACTTTCACGTCGAGAATGCTGCGACTGGGCCGGACGAGGGCGACGGCGCTGCAAAGCCCACTCAGCTCATCGACGGCGACCAGGACCCGCTCACGCAAATCCCGGCGAGGATACCGGTCCACCAGGTAATCGGCGTGTGATAGAATCGAGTAAATGATGTCTTCCGGCACGCCTCGTTCCCGCAGAATCTTGCTGCCTTCGAGTGGATGCTTGTCCAGAGTGGGATGAATCTCAAAGTCGAAGTCGTGCAGCAGGCCGATTACCGCCCATGTCTCTTCGTCCGCGCCGTAATGCCGGGCGTAGGCCCTCATGCACGCTTCCACCGCCAGGACATGCTTGCGCAGGGATTCCGACTGCACAAACTCACAGACTAACTGCCAGGCGTCCTCTCGTGTCATCCATTCCTCCTAACGGGCGCCTCGTTCCTCGGCGGGACGATTCTGCGTGGCCCGGGGGTTAAATCCTCACCGGCCCATTGAGACGTCTGAGCGAGGATCAAAAAGCGATTGCGATTCTTCGCGGGTGTGATGTTTAGGATAGACCTCTCGGGGAATAACGGAGGACACAGAGGCAAGTCAAAGAACAATTCAAGGTTCTGAGCGTGCCGTTCGGATAGTCAGGTAGCAGACAGGCATGCTCTGTGAGGGCGCCGGGATGAAGTAGTACCCGGCGCCCGCTTTTTTTTGCCCTGGGGCCTCGCTTTACCCCGCGGCGCAGCCTTTGATGGCGCGTCCGAAAGAGACCGGCACAATAAAACCTACCGGTGTATGCGCAGGCGCCGGGGTTGTCTGCGGGCGCTGATTCAGTCCGAAGGGTGCGGGTGGTTCAATTCCTCAACGAACTCTTCCAGCGACGCTGCCACCGCGGCCTTCGTGTTGAGCGCATGAAGCCGGTCCATGTCGCGGATTTTGCGGACCGCCGTCATTATCTCCTCGCTGACGATGCCGAACCTTGCGTTGAGGACTTCAGCGATGGCTTCCTGCTTCCCCTGCGCCGCGCCTCTCGCCAGGATCTCGTTATACCAGGGAGACTTTTCCAAGACAAGCATATCCCACCTCATAATCTGTCGAACGACATCGGTTTCTAGCACAAAGCTCGCGAAGAACGCTAGCAGTGGCTCCATCTCTCGCAGCGTCTCATCCGCTCTGAGTTTATGCAGCGCTTCCCGAATCATACTCTCATTTTCACCGCCGCGCATGATCGGCACGAACGGCAGGAGAGTTGGCAGCGGCGTTTCCAACACCACCGACGCTTCCATATCCCATAGATTGATCACCCGGTATTCTTGGAGCGCCTTGAGACCCAATACTTCAGACTCGTACCGGTCTTCCGCCACCATACCTTCCGGAGGTGGAAGGATGTAGACGACGATCGGGTAAACCGGCAACTGAAACTTCTCTTCGGCCAATGCCGCATAAGCGCGGGTCCTCCGCGGCATGAGGTTGCTGTATCGAAGGTTGATTTCATTAGCGACGAGGAAAGTACCAGCGTCCGGAGAGTGGACCTGGATCAGCACGTCACCCTCGCGCCCGACCCACTGAAAGTCGGAAGTGATAATCGGGCCAACTTCAATATCGGAACGATTGAAGAGCCATTCTACCCACGACTGTGGGGCGAGCCCGATGAGTCTTTTCGAGCCAAGATCGGCTGAATGAGGCAAGGTGTTTCTCCCTTCGATCGGTGGTTCGAGTGGCAGTAGAATGGACGCGCTGGCATCCGGGTTGGGGTTACTTCTTCGATGCGCCCGAGGCGGTGACAATACGCCACACGTCCACGCCGTCAACGGCGATCGGCGCGTGCGCATTCCAGAGTACCCGCGTCTCAACAGGGCCACCGACGTGTTTGATTACCAGCGGGAAGGAGCGGAACTCTCCTACCGGCAGGTCGGCGGCGGTCAAATCGCGTGAGGCCGTGACGCTCTTCCCGCCACTTTCACTGACATCGATCGTCGCGGTGAGACCAGCGCCTTCTCCGGTTCTCTTGAGTCGGAAAAGTACAAGGTAGCGCCCCGGGGGCAGCGTTACGTACGGCCCGAAGATGACGTATCCGGCCTCGGCGTTCCCGGGTCCGGCCGCCCACACCGCCCCATTCCGAGCCTGCGGGTCTGCGGCCCGGGCGCCTGAGCGATGCGATAGGTCGGTCGCATTGTAATGGCCCACGAATCTGAGTTTCGCACGCGCCGGCAGCGCTCCCGCGATCTCCGCGCGGGGAACCTCCCGCATCGCGACCGGCGTCGTCCGCGCGCCCGACGGCAGCGTGAGCCGTAAATCAACCGTGTTCCCCTTCGGCACGCCGGTTACCGTGACCGGTTTAACCTCTCCCGGCGCGAGTCGTGCCGCCGCAGGGGTAATGCTCACCGACGCGAGCCCGGAAGTGGCTCGCAATGAAGCATGAATCGCGTGGCCGGTGACGTTCTGCAGGTCTGCGTTGAAAAGGATTGGCTGGCCGGCGATAGCGGTCACGGTGTCGGGCGCCCGCACCAGGACTTTTTGCTGCTTGAGGTACTGGCGATAGAGCGCGCCGAGTTGGTCGGGACGCACGTCCACGTACTCCGGTCCCAGCCGGTGAAGCACTTCCTGAAGCATTGGCAGATCGGCGCCCCAGTTCCAGATGAAGAGGTGAAGAAATGCGGGCCGGCGCGTAGGCGTCATCGCGTGAATTTGCGAGACAAGATTCGCGATCTGCTGCTCCCGCGGGATGCCCTCGCTCCAGTTCGTAACCGCATGAAAAAGCGGTACATTATCTCCCGGTTTCCGGGTGAGGGGATAGGTGGCGTTCTGATAGCCGGTCACCGATCGGCCGTAATCGGGAAACAGCGCCTGGAGGAAAGGAATCTGGTCCACGTAATCCTGAAACAGGTTCGCCTTCGTGATCCCCATCGGCCATTCTGTGACCAGGTTCATCAGATCCATATACTTGCGGGTCTGGTCCAGAAAGCCGTCGAACACCCGGCGCTGGTCAGCCGGCCGGAATCGCTCACCATAGTGATCCGGGTAGGTGTAACCAATACCGGAAACCGCGCCTATGAAGTCGTCGTTGGGTGTAGCGGTGGAGTAGTAGTAGCGAACGACATCCGGAATCAACATGTAGGACGAAGGAGAAATGGTCCATCCAATTGGGAATTTGCCGCGCAGCGGGTTTTGCCAGAGTGGAGGGAAATTATAAACCGTAAGCACCGGTAGATTGTCGCCATCGGACATCACCCAGCTCACATAAACACGGTCGTTCCGAAGCGCCGGCGCCGGCGGGGCGGGGCGCTGATGGAACCGGGCGATTCGAATGCCGGAGTGAACGCTCAGATTCGACGCGTCGACTGATCCAACGAGGTATTTGGCGAATTCGGCGAATAGCGTCACGCCAGGTCCTTCTCCGATCCCAACATCTTTCCCGGCCCAGGGATAGCCGACAACCGGAATATTCGCCGGCATTCTGGCCAGGAGTTTCTCCATCAACTGCGCTTCCGCCGTGGGCGAAGCGTAGGGGCGTGCGCCGTCGATTCCGCCGGATATCCAGAAGGTGAAGACTCGATTCTCCACCAGGTAGTCGCGAAGACCCATTTGCTCGGGATAGGAACAGGAAATCACCTGGTGGCTGAGCCGGGGCCAGAGATGGTCGAACGCCCAGCGATAGGCGTCCACGCTGGTATGCCACCGGCCGCGCAAGTCGGCGATCACCGGCATCTTGAGCTGTCGCGCAAGGTTCGGGGATGCAATTACCGCGTTATCCACACCGGCGATCATCGTGGCAATATTCCGCGAAGCAGGCAGCGCCGGATCTGTAATAACCATCCCCTTTATCCGGCTCCGGAACCGCTTGATCAGATCCGCCGGATGCCCGACCTGTTCTGCGGACACGATGTCATGATGCTGAATCATCTGCTTAAGCCAGAACGGATCGGTGTTGTTGAAGAGGGCGTAGATTTCGGGGCGCTGACGGTTCACAATCCCCTGCAGCGAGAGGAGCAGAATCTGCCAGTCCGGCGTTTGCTTCGTCAGATCCATCACGAACAGGTGGCGCGCCGGGGGATTGGACCGCGGGAAGATATCGGAGGTCGTCCGCGGCGTCGGATGGTAGACGAGATTCTTAGGAAGTCCGCTCAGAACCGCCTCCGGCGCCCGGTTAAGCAGCGCCAGCGTGTTGCCGCCCGTCAGATGAAACACGGATACCTTGTCAACCCGGAGAGAGGCGTACCCCGTCCACCGTACGCGGACCTCTAACTTGCCGCCGGGATCCTGAAATCCGAGCGGAATCTCCACGTAATGGCCGACCGGCAGGTCGGAGGGAGTCAACTCCTTGCTGTTGAGGATGTTTTGCCCGAAATCCACCGCGGCGTCGATATCCGCGAGGTGCTCTTCGTCGGTACCGGAGAGTCTTTCGATTCTGATGAAGGCGACGTAATCACCGGGGGGCAGATCAACATAAGGGCCATAAAGCAGGTAGAGCCCGGTGGGATCTCGCCCGGTTTGTACCTCCCACGCTTTGCCGCTCGCGGCGTTCCGATCGACGGCGGCGCGGCCCGTGGAGTGTGAATAGAGCGGGGCAGCCGCTGCCCAGACGGCTGTCGGGGTATAATCGCCCCCCGGAATCGACTGCGAAGGCGGCGCCTCCTGTCGGATGGAGGCGGGCAATCCAGTCGCCGGCGCGGCGGAAGAGGCGCCGAGGTTCCACACTCCAAATCCCACAATCGCCGCGAGCAAGACACCGATATTCGCAAGTCTATTCATTCGTCATCGACCTTTCAACCGGACTCCTACAACCACAAACCCGATTTGTTCTGATCATAAACCGCTCCATGCGATCCAGCGCCTCGCGCAGTTTTTCGAGCGACGTTGCGTAGGAGCATCGAACAAAGCCCTCGCCGCATTCGCCGAAAGCCGTGCCCGGAACGGTCGCGACACCCTCCTCGTTGAGCAGCTTCTCAGCGAACTGTTCCGAACTCAGGCCGGTCGCGCGCACGCTTGGAAACGCGTAGAATGCGCCGTCGGGAAGTGGACACTCCAGCCCAATCCGGTTGAGGCCATCCACAAACAGGTTACGGCGGCGTCTGTAATCGGCCACCATCAGATCCACCTGCGGCTCTCCGTTCCGAATGGCTTCTATCGCCGCGTGCTGGCCCACAACCGGCGCGCAGAGCATCGTGTACTGGTGGATCTTGACCATGGCGTCCAAAATCTCCGGCGGCGCGGCGGCATACGCCACCCGCCAGCCGGTCATAGCGTATGCTTTCGAGAAGCCGTTCAGATATAGGGTTCGGTCTCTCATGCCAGGCAGTTTGGGAAACGGTGTGTGATCCACTTCGTAACTCAATCGATCGTAAATCTCATCGGAGATCACGTAGAGATCATGCCGGCGCGCCACGTCGGCGATAGCTTCAAGGTACGGGCGGGTCAAAGTGGCGCCGGTCGGGTTTGTCGGATAGCTGATGAGAATGGCCTTCGTGCGTGGCGTGATCGCGGCCTCAATCGCCTCTGGTGTCACGCGGAACCCATGCTCGGCCCGCGAAGCGACGGTGACGGGCGTTCCACCGGCGAACGCGACACACGGCTTGTATGAGACGTATGACGGCTCGGGAACGATCACTTCGTCGCCGGGATTAAGAATGGCTCTAAGAGCTAGGTCGAGCGCCTCGCTTACACCTACCGTGACAATAATCTCGTTTGTCGGATCGTATGTGAGCCCGCAGCGCCCGAAGAGGTGTTCGGCGATCGCTTCGCGGAGGGCGGGCAGGCCGCGATTGTCGCTGTAAGTGGTACGGCCGTGAATGATCATGTGGATCGCCGCATCCCGGACATGCCAGGGCGTCGCAAAATCCGGTTCCCCCACGCCAAGTGAGATAATATCCTTGCGGCGGGAGACGAG